>NZ_JBKFDK010000008.1:0-143948 GCF_046452435.1 Motilimonas thetidivivens | reverse complement strand
ACGAATAAGTTAGATTTCTTCATGTATGGACTCCCTTGGTAAAGTAATTTTTGGTCACTTTATTTATACCGCATCTCCCGAGTGGGGAGGAGTCCATACATCTCCTACTGGGTACGGTGGTCACTGCGGGCTTAGGGCTCCAGCGTTAACACATGCAAGGTGTCCACCGCGTCTAATACATACAAGCGGTTATCGTAGCATTGCATTTCTTTAATCATGTTCATCGAGCGCCCTAAAATGTCTGGCTGATAACTGGCGACGGTTTGTTTGCTTTGACGATCAAACACCCCAATGCGGCCAAACTCTTGGCTGTAGTAGAAAATGTAGTCCTGATTAAAGCATCCCATATTTCCACTCGGTTGACCTTCCCCTTCAATGATGTTCAAGTTCGCTTTGATGTCCAGCTCCACCAGCTCCGGCGTGGCGGCGTTTAAATCAATCTCATAATAGTGCTGATGATTCAGCGCGATCAATTGGCCTGTTACCGTGTCCAGCGCCATATCATGGGTGGCGGGGATCTTGAGTAACTCTGCGCCAGTTGCCAGATCCAGTGCAATCACTTCATCTGAGACCATTTCAAGCCAGATTTTATTCGCGTAAATGCCTCTGATATCTCTGATTCTGATAGCTCTTTGAATATTAGACCCAGATTTCTGATAGGTTCCTGTTACTTTGTAGGTCCACAGCGGGTTAAAGTCGGTGTCGTAGCGGATCAGGTCATTCCTGTTTTCTGCTGGGCCTTGCCAGTCCCCCGGTTGTAGCCAAATATGTTGCCCATTAACTCGTTGATGAAAATCTGGAGCAAAGGATATTTCAACTTTATCTAATGTATAAATATTACGCTTATAAATTTTGGTCTCTTTATTAGCACGCTCATAAACAATTAAACAATCATCAAATAGCGAGTCTTGTTGGCTATAAGCAATTTGTACATCGTCTTGTTCATCAAAGTGAATGATTTTGTCGTCTTTAATGGAATAAAGTAATGCTGAGCCAGTCCCCGTCGACCAAGAAACATAATGATCCAGCTGCCAAAGTCGACTTTGCTTAAACGCTCTTTTTACAGGGTAGCATTTAGAGCCAACATGCAGCTCTTGATCATCCGGCAAGGAATAACATAAAACCCCCTCGACCTCTAAAAAGCTATCCACATTGTGAATTTTATCTTGTTCAACCAGTTGCATTAATTAACCTCTATAAATTCAACTAACCTTTCATCACCAGATTTAGTCAAAGTGTTTAGACTCTCACTGAAATCCTTCCCCTACTAACGTCGACTTAGGGACGATAAGGCCGATACGATGTGGTTTATTTGATTCCGATATTGGGTTTCAAAGAACGGGTTATCAAAGTTACGAACAAAGCTTGCCACTATTTGTTGAATATTTTGGGCAGCTTGGGGCGTAAATTCACCTTTACTTGAAAAGTGATGGATTGTGTTGAGGATGTGAGTCACAACTTGTTTCGGCGTATCTAAATAGGCAAGTTCATACTTATCGCCTTCAGTCCAGTTCTGCTCTAACAACAAAAACAGGGACGCCAATTGTTGTAGCTCAGCGGCAATTTCATGAAATAATTGCTCTAACGCATCTGGGTTATTTGACACCACTTACTTATCCATTGCCTACCATCATTAGGCTATTTAGGGTATGACTAAAAAGCAGGCTTAACGCCTGCTTTGTCGAGATTTAACAGACTTATTTAGCGCTTAATCAACACTTATTGAGCCAGCCACTGAGCCGACTGCGCCTTGGCTGTCGGTGAGTGTACCACTGATAAAATAGTAACCTTGGCTCAAGTCACTGAAGTCAAATACTGGTACTTCACCGAGTATTTCATCCTCTTGTGACTGTTCGATAGTGCCACTTCGACTGCTAATCACACGATCGTTTATGTCAAGGATTTCAAATTGATAGGTTAACGGGAAATCGCCATCCATATCATAGAAAACGCCATCTTGTTCATTTTCATAATAAGATATCACCCCCATTGGCGCTGTGTTACCCACAAGGATATCAGGCATTGACGCAACCTTATTTGCATCACTCGTTTCGATGCCATTAACCACACCATCTACATTAAATGGTCTCTCACCGCTTAATTGTCCATCGGCAATAGAGTATAAGTTGTAGTCAATATCACAACTTACATCCATGTAGTAGTCACCCGATTCATCGGCTTGTGCATAAGCAAAATGGATATAACCCATATCACCTTCAGGTAAGGCGTACACGAAACGTGCATACTCGGTTAAATTTCCGCCTCCTTCACGCTTAATGCTTCCCGTCAGCGTACAAATATCAGGGCGTTTTACCGTTAATACTTGTGGCGCACCGCAGCTTGCATCCTCGCTTAAGGTCACTTCAGCATTGAGGTAAGTGTTGTCTTGATAGCCCCAGTAACGAATTTGACCTGTGCGGTCGGTTTCGCTGTTATTGAGCAAGGTTGTGCTGATTTTGGCTACGCCATTGGCATCTGTGGTGGTGTATTGATCGGCAAAGCTGCGACCCTCATCATCACTAAAGAACACATGACTGCCGCGTACTGGATCGCCATTTTCGTTTTGCAGTTTCACATTGGCACAAAGCTGTACCGGCTCGTCAAACAGCAGCGGATAGTCTAAGTTCCACCAATCGCGCTTAAAGTCATCATTGGTCACTTCTACTTCTAGGTAATAGCTGTCGGTTGGACAATCAAAGACTTGCTGAGTTTCGGCAACAGCTGCATCTGTTGCTGCGTTGAACACATCACCATAACCAAGCAGATCCCAGTCACCCGCGTTGGGGTTGTAGGTGTACACAGGGATTTGGAAACCAGCTTTTTCTAAATTTGCATCTTGCAGTTGCTCTAACGCGCTACAGCTACCAGCTGGGATCGAGCGCTTGATAATCGTTGGCGGAGTGACAGCGCGCGGGAAAACTTCTCCGGCTTTACGTGCATTCGCGAGTGCCGTAGGTAAATCATTGCCATCTTGGTCACGAATTTCGGCAAATGAGAAAGCAACCGATACTAAGGTGTTCCCTTCGCTGTCACGGTAAGCTCCCGGAAATGAATCAGCTTGATCTGCGTCGGTCGGGTCATAGTTGGCAATTCGCCCAACTAACTCTGTGGTATTGGCGGGTAAACTGGCTGCTGGAATATCGATTCGAATTTCTTCTGCACCGGCATTTTTTGGGATAGGGCCATTGCCATCTAACACGATACGGCGACCTTCTGGGCCTTTACGCACTGAAAAGCTGAAGGTTTCTAACTGTTTACCTGAACGCGCAAGAGCTGTGCCTTTTTGAACTTTGACTTGTTCAACCGCTTCAAGGCTAGCACGAATGTCGGCATTAAACTCTGCGCCGTTGTCAAAATCAAAAGTTTTGCTGTAACTGGTGTAACCTTCTTGGCTCACATTCACCACCAATTGACCAGCACCGCTAGGTACGTTGACACTACGGGTAAAACCTATCACACCATTAGCTTGAGCCGCATTCATTGATTGGGTGTCGACTTGATTACCCATGCTGTCCAAAGCAATGATTTCGACTTGAGTTGGATCTGCGCTGTTTCTGGACAGTTCAATCTCACCTTTAATAATCCGACTGGTCAGCTCAACAGTAGGAGCTTGTGTCGGCTCGACCGTCGGTTCAACCGTTGGAGCAACCGAAGGCGCAACAGTAGGAGTGGGCGTAGGATCTGAAGCAGTGTCTTTATCACTACTGCTGCCGCCACACCCCATCATAGGAAGCACTGCAGCCAGCGCTAAGTAAAGTGGAAGTTTTTTTGAGGTAAACATAAGTATCCTATTGGTTTAAAAAGTGGGTTAACCGTGAGAGCGGCGAACAAAATAATAAATTTACATGAAATTTTTGTCAAATTATAGAGTAATGAATGACCCCCTGCTGAAATGAGATATTTCAGCGTATTGACGTTATTTTTGATGCTCTAGCAAGTTTCAAAAAGCCTATCAATCAAAGCCAACACACTGATTTAGAAACAAACTGCCAAACGATTAAATAACAATGGAACAAGCGAAACGAGGTTAAAATTGGTGATTTTTGTCTTCGTCTACTGTTTTAAGTTTTCCAACTCATTTTGATAAATGCACTTGCTATATAACAACCTCAATTCGTTATCTGGATTACTCCAAACAAACAATTTTTCATTTATTAACGGTATGTTACTTTCACTAAATGATGTGAAGCTGCCAAGTATTTCATCTGCCTCGTTGCGAAATTGCATACGCTTCTGCTTTATTTCAGATAGTTTCTTTTCATTCACCTTATTACGAACGTGATCTGACGAGTTAGCCAAACATGTATCTAACCTGACACTGTATTCATCAATTACAGCTACATAATTTTGATATGAACGGACAAAAAACGCCTTGAATGCAACTGAGTCAAGCGCATCCGTTGATTTCTTTTCATGGAAACGAGCGACATCTTGGCCTAGACCGTTTAGCTTAAGCTCCTTCTTTAGATCATCGTCAGTCGAAAACCATAGCTGGTTTGCGTATGAGTAGAAACTAGCCCCTCCGCCTATCATTAAGCTTAATAAGGCTGCTTTGCCAAACCAGTAAAGTCCTTTTACTAACACAAAAACACCTTTAATATGATTTTTAGTTGACAATATACGCATAACTCATAAAAAGTGAACACAGCAAGCCACAGATTGATAAATCATCAGCCGCATATTCCAATTTATTGCGAGCATCTTAACTCTATTTTCAGGCGCATTTTTTTGCTACATTTAGCCGCCTTTATGGCCCTTGCGAGTAACATATCATGTCGATTAAAGGTACTTTGTACATAGTCTCTGCCCCTAGTGGTGCGGGTAAATCAAGCCTTATCAATGCCTTATTAAACATTTCCGATCGCAAACAGCTGCAAGTTTCGGTGTCTCATACCACCCGCGATCCTCGCCCGGGTGAGGTGAATGGCGAGCATTATCATTTTGTTGATCAAACTGAGTTTAAGGCCATGATTGCTGACAATGCGTTTTTTGAGTGGGCAGAAGTGTTTGGTAACTTTTACGGCACTTCGCGCTTGGCCATTGAAGACAGCCTAAACCAAGGTATTGATGTATTTTTAGATATCGATTGGCAAGGCGCACGCCAAGTGAAAGCCTTGATGCCCGATGCCAAGGGTATCTTTATTTTGCCGCCAAGCCGCGAGGCGCTAGAACAGCGCTTATATAAGCGGGGACAAGATAGCGAAGAGGTTATCAATAAACGCATGGCACAAGCCAAATCTGAGATGTCACATTATGATGAATACGACTTTTTAATCATTAATGATGATTTTGACCAAGCGCTAGCGGAATTTGACACTATAATTAAAGGTCAACGCTTGGCACAGAAGCGCCAAAGTGCGCTGCACAAAAGCACTATTTCCGAGTTACTAGCTTAGTGTGTTAAGCTGGCTACTTTTAACAAGCAGGTTTGCGCGAAAAGGATCTGGATCTCATTCGCCTAAGCTTGTATAATTTTGCGTCGTTTTTTTAATCCACGGAGTCCTTAGATGGCACGCGTAACTGTAGAAGATGCTGTAGATAAAATTGGAAACCGTTTTGATTTGATCCTGGTTGCGGCTCGTCGCGCACGTCAAATCGCGGTACAAGGCAAAGAGCCTTTAGTTGATATTGAAAATGATAAGCCAACAGTAATCGCTTTACGCGAAATCGAAGAAGGCCTAGTGACTTCTGCGACCATGGATCTACAAGATCGCCAAGAGCAACAAGAGCAAGACGCAGCCGAAATGGCAGCGGTTGCAGCGATTGCTGAAGGTCGTGGCTAAACACCCTTTCTTATATACCCAAGTTACTTCAAGATGCTTGTTCAGCGAGAATTTGTAGGCTGTTAGGCGCGACGCTGATTTGAGACATAGTCACTCTACGTTGAAAATCAGCAACAAAGCATAACAGCCTACAAAACTCGCCCTTTGGGAGCCGCTCATTATGTCCATTTTGTCGTTAAAAAGCCTCGAAAGGGAATGCCATTCCTTCGTCTTTTTGCCTAAAACTGAACAGAATGAGCGGCTCTGAATCCTGCATCTTGAAGTGTCTTGGGTATAAAGCACCCGCCAGGGTGCTTTTTTTGTTTAAAAAGCTCACTATTCCACTCAGATTTTAGTATCTTCACTGTATTATCTTTGCATTATCGGGGACGAGTTTGTATATCTTTGAAAGCTTACAAACACTGGCCGCAACATATCTGCCGCCGGATCAACAAGAAAAGCTAAAACAAGTTTACATTGTGGCCAGAGACGCCCACGACGGGCAGTTTCGCTCCAGCGGTGAGCCGTATATCACTCACCCTGTTGCTGTGTCTTATATTCTGGCAGAAATGCGCTTGGATTATGAAACCCTCGCCGCCGCCCTATTGCACGATGTGATTGAAGATACCGAGACCACCCAAGAAGATCTTGCCCAAATGTTTGGCGAGACCATCGCTGAGTTGGTTGAGGGCGTCAGTAAGCTCGATAAGCTCAAGTTTCGCGACCGCAAAGAAGCCCAAGCCGAAAACTTTCGTAAGATGGTGATGGCCATGGTGCAAGATATTCGCGTGGTGTTAATCAAGCTCGCCGACCGCACTCATAATATGCGCACCTTAGGTGCTTTGCGCCCCGACAAACGCCGCCGTATTGCCAATGAAACCTTAGAAGTGTTTGCCCCTATCGCCAACCGTTTGGGTATTCATAATATTAAGAATGAGCTCGAAGAGCTGGGCTTCCAAGCACTATACCCTATGCGCTATCGCGTGCTGAAAGAGTCGGTGCGCCGTGCCCGTGGTAACCGCCGCGAGGTGATGGATAATATTCATACCGAAGTAGCTGGACGCTTGGAAGATGTCGGCATTGAAGCCCAAGTGCTAGGTCGCGAGAAAAATTTATTTAGCATCTACAACAAGATGAAAAGTAAAGAGCTGCAGTTTCATGAGGTTATGGACATTTATGCTTTTCGCATTATTGTCGACTCACTCGATACTTGTTATCGGGTTTTGGGGCAAATGCACAGCTTATTTAAGCCTCGCCCCGGCCGTTTTAAAGATTACATAGCCATTCCTAAGGCGAACGGTTATCAATCGCTGCATACCTCATTGGTTGGCCCGCACGGGGTGCCGGTTGAAATCCAAATCCGCACCGAGGATATGGATCAGATGGCCGACAAAGGGGTGGCGGCACATTGGTCTTATAAACAAAATGGTGAGACCTCAGGCACCACGGCGCAGGTGCGTGCGCGCCGCTGGATGCAAAGTTTAATTGAGCTGCAGCAAAGTGCGGGTAGCTCGTTTGAATTTGTTGAAAGCGTCAAGACCGAGCTATTCCCCGACGAAATTTACGTATTTACCCCTGAAGGGCGCATTATTGAGCTGCCTCTGGGCGCAACCCCAGTCGACTTTGCCTACGCGGTGCACACCGATGTCGGTAATGCCTGCGTTGGTGCCCGCGTGGATCGCCAGCCTTACCCACTGAGCCGTAAACTTAAAAATGGCCAAGCCGTTGAAGTGATCACCGCTCCCGGCGCACGTCCAAATGCCGCTTGGCTTAACTATGTGGTAACAGGCAAGGCGCGTAACACCATACGCCAAATGCTGAAAAGCTTACGCTTTGATGAATCTGTTGGTTTAGGACGTCGTTTACTCAATCATGCCTTAGGCGATAAAAGCTTGGCAGATATCGACCCGGTCAATATGGCCAAGGTGCTTAAAGATACCAAACACGATAATGTGGATAATCTATTAGCGGATATCGGCTTAGGCAATGCCATGAGCATAGTGATTGCGCGTCGCTTGTTGGGCAATGCCGATGAGCTAAACTTGGCCGATACCGAGCAAGGAAAAATGCCGGTCAAAGGCGCCGATGGTATGCTGGTGACTTATGCCAACTGTTGTCGCCCGATTCCGGGCGATCCTATTATTGCCCATATCAGTCCGGGTAAAGGTTTAGTTATCCACTTAGACACTTGCCGTAATATTCAAAACCATTTGGATGAAGTGGATAAATACATGGCGGTCGAATGGGATATGAGCCTAGACAGCGAACATGAATACCGCACCGAGATCCGTGTTGAGTTAGTGAACCACCAAGGGGTGTTGGCGGATTTAACCAATGCCGTAGCCGCAACGGGCTCCAATATTCATAACATCGCCACCGATGAAAAAGATGGCCGTGTTTATGTGGTGGATTTACTTATTACCACCAAAAACCGCATTCATTTAGCGAACATCATGAGGAAGATCCGCGTATTACCTGACGTCACTAAGGTGTCACGCAATCGCAATCGCCCACTAAAGAAAAATTAGTAGAGAAGCAGTATGACTCCAGAGCGTTTTAACCGCATTAACCAAATGCTACAGCACCGCCAAACCGATCTAACCGTGTGTATGGAAAAAGTGCACAAGATGCACAATCTAGCCGCGATTGTAAGAACCTGTGATGCTGTGGGTATCAGTGAAGTTCATGCGGTTTGGGATGAGCCGAAAATGCGTTTGTCTGGCAACACGGCGACTGGCAGTCAAAACTGGGTACAAGTAAAAGCCCATAATTCCATCGCCGATGCCGTTGCCACGTTAAAGGCCCAAGGCATGCAGATCATCGCGACCAATTTATCGGATACCGCGGTGGATTTTCGTGCCATTGATTACACTAAGCCGACCGCTATTTTAATGGGCCAAGAAAAAGACGGCATTACCGCTGAAGCCCTCGCCCTAGCCGACCAAGATGTGATCATTCCTATGGTGGGCATGTGTCAGTCGCTTAACGTTTCGGTTGCGACCGCCTTAATGCTTTATGAAGCGCAGCGCCAACGTGAAGCTGCGGGTATGTATCAGCCGCAAGCGGATAAGATTGACAAGCAAGAGCGCGATCGCATTATGTTTGAAGGCGGCCATCCTATTTTTGCTAAGCTTTGTCGCCAGAAAAACCTGCCATACCCAGAAATCGATGATGAAGGGCAAATAGTGGCTTCAGAAGATTGGTGGCGGAAAGTGCAAATGAGTAAAACGGCTTGGACTGAAATCGATAACGATTAATACGGCCTTGATTCGACAGCTCTGCCATTGAGCTGTCGTTTTCATTACCTTCTCATGGCTGTAAAGCTTAGTGGCTAAAGCCTCCGTGATGGACATGCACCGGACGTGGCGGGTTCTTCCTCACATAGCCTTCGGTGATCACTCTGGGTGATACTAGCTCATGAAAATCGACATAGTCCATTTGCCATACTTCATGATGATTTCCAGCGTTGAATAAGATTTGCTCCCGTAGGGTTAATTCACGGGCAATATAAACCGCTAATCCATATAAGTTACCAAATGGCGGCATAGCTCCCAACTCACAGTTAGGAAAGAGGTTTTTTAACTCATATTCAGGCACTAACTCAACCGAGTTAGCTTCCATCATCTTGGTAAAACCGGTTTGATCCCAGCGATAGGTAGCCGGTAAAACCAGCATAGCGCGGATACCGTCTATATTTAGAATCAACGTTTTCGCAAAATCCATCCCACTAATATGGGTCATTTCGGCAATATCCGACGCTGTATATGCGGGTGAATGAGTGAGAACCTGATAATTTACCCGCGCATGTTCTAAATAGTTGTTCAAACGTTGAATGTACATCTTAACCTCCGCAGAACAAGGGTCTAGTCATCTCCTTATGGTTAGAAAGTCTCTCCAGCACCTTAATTATAGTCAATCAAGCTAAAATATGGTCGCGTATTTTGGTTAACACCTGCGCTTCTATTTGACGAATGCGCTCACAAGATACTTGGTATTTATCCGCCAACTCTTGCAAAGTTGCTTTATCACTGTTGAGCCAACGTGACTCAATAATGTCACGGCTACGCTCATCAAGCTGCGCTAGCTTTTGCTGCATTTTCGCTAGCCCATGCTGTTGCTCATCGGCCAACAGCAGCGCTTGCTCTGGAGAGCTATTTGTAGCGGGTAAATGCGCTTCGGTAATGCAGTGGCTATGATTCCCATATCCATCGTCATCATCGTCAGTCAGTTGTAACGACACATCTTGGCCAGCAAGTCGCATTTCCATTTCTTTGACCTGATGCTCAGGTACATCCAGCGTTTGCGCAACTTGGGTTACCTCTTCAGCGGTAAACCATTGCAATTGACGCTTAAACTTACGCAGATTAAAAAACAGTTTCTTTTGCGCCTTAGTCGTTACCGATTTGATAATGCGCCAGTTACGAAATACATATTCATGGATTTCTGCCTTGATCCAATACACAGCAAACGACATCAACCGCACACCCATATCCGGGTCAAAGCGCTTAACCGCTTTCATCAAGCCTATATTCCCTTCTTGCACTAAATCGGCTTGGGGTAGGCCGTAGCCTTGATAGCCGCGTGCAATCATCACCACAAAGCGCAAATTTGACATGATCAACGCCTTAGCAGCATCTAAATCCTCTTGTTCTTTAAGCTGCTTTGCTAATGCCATTTCTTGCTCTGCGCTCAAAACAGGCAATGCATTCACTTGATTGATATAAGCTTGTAAATCGCCCATTGGGCAAACATTGGCTAATTCATATTGCATTATGTCGTTCCCCCTAAATTTATTCGCGCCTTTAAACCTGTTAACCTAGGTTGTCACAAATCAGTTAACTCTTATAAAGATGAGACTTTCTATTGCCAATCTTCTTGCAATATTTGTCGTAGTAGCTTGGCTTTTTCTGAGCCAAGTTGGCGCTCTAAATTAGCTTCAATTTCACGGATCACTTGTTGTTGCTGCTGTCGCACCAACTGGCCATCTTCGGTCACAATAATCACTTTCGCTGCGGCATTTTCAGGGCTTGGAATTAACTTAACCCACCGCCTTTCAACCAACACGGACACCGTTTTCTGCACCGCCTGACGGCTGACTGACAACTGCTGAGCAAGCTCCGATAAGGTCAGCGTCTGCTCTCCTGCTAAATTAAAAATGGCCTGCTGTGCAGGTGTCATCGCACAGCCTCGGTCACGTGATAGGCGGCTAATACTATCGTCAAGTCGTTGCTGTTGACGTTGCATCAAGTGACTTATCACAGTGTATTTCATTACATCACTACCTTAACAATTGGTGCAACCATGGTTGTCAATAACAATACTATAAAAACAAAAAGGCGCTTTTTCAAGCGCCTTTTTGGTACCGATTGATCTAACAAATTATCTGGCTATAACCAATCCGTTAGGGCAATACCCACACCAGCTGTCGTATTGTAGTGATTGTATTCAATTAAGTTACTGCCATAACCCGTAAAGAACTGTACGTAGCCTTTCACGCGTTCGGTAATAGGGAAACTCCAGCTACCTTCTACCGCACCTTTAGAGAAGCCACTCTCCAAATTATTACGACTCATTAATGAAAAGGTATGGTTACCTAACTTGTAGGCGGCCTGAACTTTGCCGTGGCCAAGAAAATCAGTGATGTCGTGGTTATCGTCATTCTCTCTATCCTCATGGATCCGATACCAAGGCGAAATACCAAGGCCAAAGTTACCCTTTTCAAAAGCAACACTGGCTTTAATTCGATTCCAACTGCGCGATAAATCACCACCTCGTCCATTGGATTGATGCACAAAACCAAATTGAGCAAGCTGAAGATTCCAGCCCGCGCCTAAATCATAATCAGGGCGCCAAGACAAAAACACTTCAGGCTCATAGTTGGTTTCACGAAACGGAGAGGACTCTTTTTTGTTATATGCTTGCCAGTGAGATACTTGGCTATAAGCGAATAACAAACCAAGTTTTTTCGACTTAGACACCCAAGCCGGTATCTTTAAACTAAGTTGAAATTTTACTTCGGTGTCCTGTAAATCACCATATTGGGCATAAATATCTTCTGGCAAATTATCATTATAGTTACCAAGTAAAATATAATTCGGCTTATGCGGCGTCATCACAAACGGGTTTTCATAGGTGTTGCGCTCATTTGCAAGTCTTTCTTCCAACGCAGGCACTTCTGTGCCCGTTTCATCTTGTGCCATTAATTGGCCGGATGAGAGTACCGCTGCCGCGAGCAATAACGATCTCATGATTCTTCCCTGTAAGCTGTTGATAATTGAATAGCCATTAAATCAAGCACATCAAAAAAATACAACTGGTATCAAACTAATAGTTGCAACACTATAAGCAAGCTTCATCCCAATCCGACTCGCCTATCAGCCAAGATAAGCAAGAGCAGCGCTCTTTGACTATAGCGTGATTAATGCTTGCTGGTATTTTACGTGGCTGTTGCAAACAAGATTCTGCGAGGCGTACATACTTATCGGCTTGGTCAAGAATATTGATGGGCGTAGTAGGCTGAGATCCCGCAACTAATTCCTCGTAATTTTGCCACTGGATTAACTGGGAAAGCGCAATTATATCAGCTAATTGAGTCGGTTCCCCCAACTCTTTAATATAGCCCAAGGCCCATAGCAGTACCTTAATGGACTCATAACGCCACAAACAAGCTTGTCGTTTGTTGTCGGATATATTTTTGTTGGCGAGCAACATTTGCTCTTGTAGAGTGAAAGCCTGATTAGGGCCAACTCTCAAGTAAAGCGAGTCAATGACTGCTGGGGGTAAATCCTCTGCATGCGCCGTCACCAACATCAAGCTTTGCAATCGACATACGATCTCTTCAACGCTGCGCATTTCACATCGGCTTACATCCGGCAATGGCGGAATCGCTAAATTTGCCTGGATACCTATTTGCTTTAAGTACTGCTCCGAAGCTACTTTTCTAATTTGATTCGGCGCCAAAGCGCGTGGTTTAGTTGTCATCCAATTTCTGATTAGTCCTAACACTCTTAATCTCCTGATATTACATCGAGTGGTAAATTCCCTTGGTATTTGTGCTTAAACACCAAAAAGAACATAGGGGGTGATAGCGTTGGATGACCCATATAAAAGTGGCTATCACGTCTAATTTTTTATTTTCTTGTTATATTATTTATTCGACCCTAGTTGTAACAAAATGATCTCAATAGACCTATGATCAACCTCATAGAGCAGGATATTGATCGCACATTAAAAACACCCTTTGCTAGTGAGATCAAAATTTCGAACTAATTCCACCTAAGTCAAAAATACTAGCCTACAGCCCATAACCATAAGCTAATGGACTTAAGCCAAACCCAACATAAAGGCAACAACCAAGAGGGAGCCAAACATGACAAATCTAATCAAGATGTTATTGATAGTCGGATTAACCGCAAGCACAAATAGCTTCGCAAACACCACTTGTGACAGCTTGGCGCAATGCCAGCAAACCATCCAACACAATCTTTACCAGCACTGGAAAGCCAGATACAACTACCCTGGTGCGAGTGTTGCGCTGATGGTGAAAAATGACTTACAAGGTGAGGTAGAAGTAACGGTGACTAAGAGTAGCGGCTTTGCCCAGTTTGATCAGTCCGCCGTGGAAGCATTAAGCCAAAGCTTAAAACACCTGACACCACAAAACTTAAGCGAAACTGAGATGGCCAAATTGAAAACGTTTAAGCTCAATCTAAGCGCGGAATAACTGCTATAACTCGATAGCAAAGGGAAACCGATGCGTGTCCCTTAACAATCCTTAACAGGCAAATTCAAGGCACAAAAAAAGGGAGCTCAAATTAAGCTCCCTTTTTCGTGTTAGCAACTGCTAACTTGTCTTATTGGAACTCAAAATAGAGTTCCATCTACACCCGCAAATATTTGAAAATTTCAGAGGAAACAAGTTATTTCCTAAACTGTGTAGCTAGATTAGCAGACTCGAGCAAAATTCGTCCACGGCTTTATGCTGCAATTACGTTAAGTCAACGCAGGATTTCGTTAATTTCGACAAAATACAAAATAAAACATTTAATTTCAAAAACATAAATACACAAACCCAAGACCTAGATAACGCTATCAAGAGGTATTTATTGCAACTCTATAAGCAGATTAAAATCACATTGAATAAACTGATAGCGCTAACATAGTGCATTTCGGTAACCATTCGTGGTGAGTTCTTGTATCATCTGGTTAAATTTACAGTATTTAAGGGTTAGGCCTGTGAATCTTGAAAAATTACCGCTGACAACATTAAAAGGTGTGGGCAGCAAACTAAATGAAAAACTGACTAAGTTAGGCCTGACTAACGTGCAAGATTTGCTATTTCATTTACCGCTACGTTATGAAGATCGCACCCATATTTATGCAATTCAAGACATGTTACCCGGGCTGCACGGCGCGATCTTAGGTGAGATTAAAAGCAGCCAAATCAGTTTTGGCAAACGCCGCACCTTAACCTGCAAAATCAGTGACGGGACAGGCAGCGTTACGTTACGTTTTTTTCATTTCAATGCCGGCCAAAAAAATGCTCTCGCCACAGGTAAGTGGCTGCGCTGCTTCGGTGAGTTTCGCCGTGGTAAATTTGGCTATGAAATCACCCACCCTGAGTACCAAGTATTAGATGCCCCAGATCAAGTTGAGTGTGAGGCCACACTTACCCCCGTTTACCCTACAACCGAAGGGTTGAAGCAAAATACCTTTCGCAACCTAACTCAACAAGCGGTTGAGCTACTTTGCCAACACGGCATCGAAGAAGTGCTGCCTAACGCGTTAAATCATTACGCGTTATCACTACAGCAAGCGTTAATCTACTTGCATCAGCCACCCGTTGATGCCGAGCAAAGTTTGCTCGATATGGGCGCACATCCCGCTCAGCAAAGATTAATTGTTGAAGAGTTATTGGCTCATAACCTGAGTTTGCTGCAATTAAGGCAGAAATCACATCAACACCAAGCCGCTGCGATTAAAGTTGCCGGGCCTTTAGTGCAACAGCTACTCAGTGAACTGCCCTTTAGCCCAACCCAAGCCCAGCAGCGCGTGGTAAACGAAATTAGCACCGACTTAGCCAAAGCCGTGCCCATGATGCGCCTAGTGCAAGGCGATGTAGGCTCAGGAAAAACCTTAGTCGCCGCCCTAGCCGCTTTACAAGTGATTGAATCTGGTTATCAAGTTGCTTTAATGGCACCGACAGAATTGCTCGCCGAGCAGCATTCGCGCGTATTTAGCCAATGGCTTGAGCCGCTAGGTATTCAAGTTGGTTGGCTGGCGGGCAAGGTTAAGGGTAAACAGCGAGAGACTCAATTAGCTAGCTTTGCCAATGGTGAATGCCAAATGATAGTGGGCACTCACGCACTGTTTCAAGATGAAGTTAAATTTTTTAATCTGGCGCTGATGATCGTCGACGAGCAGCACAGGTTTGGCGTCCATCAACGCCTTGCTCTTCGTGAAAAAGGCACTTTTGGTCCCTATGCGCCGCATCAATTGATCATGACCGCGACCCCCATTCCTCGAACCTTGGCCATGACAGCTTATGCCGATTTAGATACTTCGATTATTGACGAATTACCCCCGGGACGAACGCCAGTCTCCACCGTCGCTATTCCCGATACGCGCCGTGAACAAGTGATTGAGCGAGTACGTCAAGCTTGCCATCATGAGCAGCGCCAAGCTTATTGGGTTTGTACCTTAATAGAAGAGTCAGAAGCACTGCAATGCCAAGCCGCTGAAGTGACCGCTGACGATCTACAAATGCGGCTACCTGAATTGCGCATAGGCTTAGTTCATGGCCGAATGAAACCCGCCGAAAAGCAGTATGTGATGGATCACTTTAAAGCCGGAGAGCTGGATTTATTAGTCGCCACAACCGTCATTGAAGTGGGTGTCGATGTGCCTAATGCCAGCCTAATGATCATCGAAAACCCCGAACGACTAGGCTTAGCGCAATTACATCAGTTACGAGGCCGCGTTGGTCGCGGTGCTACGGCCAGTCATTGTGTGTTGCTATATCACAATCCCCTCTCGGTGACGGCCAGCAAACGCTTAGGTGTACTGCGCGAGTCCACCGACGGTTTTTATATTGCGCAAAAAGACTTAGAGATCCGCGGCCCGGGTGAACTCTTGGGTAGTAAGCAAACCGGATTAGCCGATCTGCGCATCGCCAATCTTGGCCGAGATCAAGGCATGATCCCACAAGTGCAGCAACTCGCAAGGCATATTATGGAGCAATACCCCGAATCAGCCCCGGCCATAGTAAAACGCTGGTTGGGACAAAAAGAAATCTATGCGCAGGCCTAAAGCAAGCAAAAATTGTTAGCTAGCCCTCAGCCTAGCGGGGAGATTCACGACAACATCATGTAAACAAAGTATTATTCTACTAATAACGAATTAAACAGGGGAAACAGCAATGAGCCCAACAGGTCGATTAGTAATACGCTTATGCGCAGGCTTGCTGCTGACCGTTTTTGTGATCATCAGTCTGTTTGCATTGCTGTTTGACGCCAATGATTATCGCGACGACATCAAGCATTGGGCCAAGACGCAATGGGGCTATGATCTCGCGGTTGAAAACATTGTATGGAATCTCACCGAGCCCACCCTACTCACCTTTGAGCAGCTAAACTTAAGCTCACCCGACCAAGCTCAGCCCATCGCCATTATCCCTAAAGCTTGGCTAAGACTCAGCACTCAGGGTTGGTTTGCGCGTGAGTTTAGCATTGAGCAAATTATCGTTGAAGATCCCCAATTTCATATCGCGGATGGAGCCTTGTCGGCTGCGGCTCAAGCAAGCCAAACCACGCCATCAACCACAGATCACGATCCCCTTGGCATTAAGTCGCTAAACATAGAAAAAATCGCGATTAATCACCTAACGGCAGACATTGCTTTGAGCAGCATGCCACCCATTAAGGTATCGGATCTCACCTTAAACTTGCACGACCTAAAAATCATCGCAGATCATAAGCTGTTGGCTCAAGACACAGAACTGGATCTCGAACTAGCCATAGTCAATGTGGCGATCCGTGATGTTGATATTCAAGATGTGTTTGTCGCGGCCAGCTTGCAGCAACAACAATTGAGCGTGGCTAAATTAAGTGGCCAGCACCGTAAAGGCAAGTTACGCAGCACCTTAGAGCTGAATATCGTGCCACCGATTTCAATGCAGGTTGATCAGCTCGAATTAACCGGCCTGAACATTGAATATAACCAAGCCTTGCTGGACAACTTTTTACCCATCGAGCCCCATCCTCAAGCACAGCCCGCCGCAGTCACTAGCGCCGAGCAAGCGATATTAGAAAACCTTAAGATCAAGGCCATTTTGCTGGATGATATTAGCTTCACCAGTTATGAAGCCAATTTACCTCTGACCTTTAATAAGCTAGCCATTGATATGAAAAACCTGCCTCTACTGAGCGCTGGTCACTGGTTAGATCTGAGCCAAGTTGAGCAGCTCGATAGTTTATTTAACTTGAGTGCGCGCGAAGTGTATTTCGCCGGCACCAGCATCACCGACTTAATGGTAAAAAGCCGAGTACAAAGCGCAAAATGGGACTTCTACCAAGTTCAAGGCAACAGCTTCGACGGCCACTTTTCAGCCTTGTTTGATCTCAGTTTGCAGCGCTATCCTGACATTCATATCAAACACTTTACCGCCCGAGATTTAGATATTGGCATTCAGCCACAATGGCTTACCCCTGCGGATAAGGTAGCAGCTGAGCCTTCATTGCTGCCCATTAACCAACTAAATATAGATAAGCTCGATTTGTATAACCTCAATTTACTCTCGTTTGCCGATGACTTACCGCTATCGGTACGGGGCGTCAGCCTTAATCTAACTAACGCACAGTTGGTAAAAGACCGACGTGCTCTGAGCATTCCACCGCAATGGTCTCAAGCAGCAGAGTTTGAATTGACGATTAATGAAACCTTGTATCAGGGTATGAAAGCGGATCGATTGAGTATCAAAGGCAAGTTAAACGAAGACTTCCTAAATCCAATGACGCTGCAGCAATTGGTCCCTTCAACGCCCGTGGTAGTTGAAGGGGTGACCATAGATCAACCCGAAACCAGCGTGATCCGGTTAGATTAATTCTAGGAGCTGAGCTTGCTCAGCGAACTTTAACTAACCTCAATTCTGGTTAATGGAGCCAGCCAATAAATATCGTATGAATAAATAGCAAAACTTCGTTTTCAGGAATGAAAACGCAGAGCGTATAGGGACATATTCACCGCGTTTTTGCGGATTATTCATACGATATAGCTTATCCAAAGCTCAGGTCCTACAAATCAACTTAATCCGCCACGACAGCAAACTGAGCGCCTAAATTATCCTGCTGATGGCGCTCGGCTTTGGGCAAGATAATAAACAACCCTTCAAATTCAGCCGCATTTTGTTCGCCACTGATAATGCATACCGTCATTTTAACTTTGACTTTAACGCCCTTTTTCAAGCCTTCAAAACTACCATCTATGTTATCTTTTAAGATCACGGCACGCGGCAACTCGGTGACCGGCTGGCGATAAGCTATTTCGCCTTTGGCCACGACAATTTCACCATCAAAGCCTTGCTCTTTCATTTTCAGCCAGCATAAACCCCACGCTGTTAGCGTGGCTTGACTGTAAATGCTGCCGGCAAACATGGCATGCTTGGTATTCACATTGGCGTGTAAACTGGCGCGTGTTTCAAAGCGCTCACCCGTGTATTGATAAACCGTAATGCCCATTTTTTCACTAATGGGGATTTGCTCGGCCCAAACCCGCTCTAGCTCCAAGCATAATTCAGGGGTGCGAAGTAGGCTTTTTGCAGGTGTCAGTTGCTTGATCATCTGCAATAACTGGGTGCCTTCCATGCGGTGAGGCTCACGTTGGGCGGCGTGATAGCCGTGTCTTTCAAAAAATGGAATGGCTTTAATTCGAGACAACAACACGATGCGCTTGGCACCCGCATCCCGTGCAGCCTGCTCTAAAGACTTCATTAACAATGAGCCAATACCTTTGCCACGATGACTCGGCTCAACGGCCATATAACGTATTTGCGCTTCATCGGCATCGGTGACATATACTCGCCCTACCGCTAGGGGTTGGCCATCTTTGTCTTGGATCATGCGATGCAGAGCATGGGGATCGTAACCGTCCTGCTCAGAGCCTTTGGGCAACTGCAGAGGTGCATTCAAAATAGACCAACGAAAATGGAAGTAATGCTCTAGCTCTGCCGGTGTAGTTGGTTCAAATATATGATACAAGCTGGATCTCCTTTTAGACTGGTCTATATTGCCTAGCCTGAGCGCAATATTCAATCCTCTTGCTCCGCAAAAGTTAAAGCCATCAAAGCACCTCGCTGTGACAAATAATTTACATATAAAAACAATAATTTATACTACAACCATGCTCACCTAGAGGATCGCTTATGTTAACCGATCAGCAACTGATAAATCGTTTAACCCAAGCCCAAGTTAAACACTTACTTCACCAAGACGCCCAGCAGTGGGTGTTGTTTGAAGATCAAGAATACCTTTGGCTTACCTTAGACACCGTGGTGCAAAGCATCATGGCCAAGGCAGAGCCAGCACAGCTGATGTTTAACTATCATCGTCAGCTCATTGAGCATTTACCCGCAAACTTTAACAGCATAATTGAACTGGGCTTAGGCGGGGGCAGTCTGATCCGCTACTTAATGCAGCGACATCCCCAGCTAAATTACACTTGCGTTGAACTCAGCACGATTGCCCTTGATTGGTTTAGCCAATACTTTAACCCGACACAACACCCTGTTACCTTGATCCATGGCGATGCGGCCACTGAGTTAGCACAGTTACCTCAAGCCGATGTGCTGCTATGCGACTTATTTAGTGATTTTGGTAGCCCGGCATGTCTCTTTAAAACGGCGTTTTATCAACTCTGTCATCGCAAATTTAGCCAAACCATGATCATCAATTTATTGCCGAGAACGCCAGATGAAATAACCCAAGTAGTCAGCCTGTGTCAGCAAGCGGGGTTACAACCCAGTCGAATCATCAAACTGGAAAACATGCGTAACCATTTAATTATAATAAATAAAAAAACGAGCGAGTAAGAGCAATAGCACGCTCAAACGCGCAATCTACAGTTTGCTCAAGCCCTTGATACGCTTTGTTACAATATCAAGCTCCTGAAAGATCAATTAGTTGCGTTAAGATAGACAGGTTATGGGAACTGGATCATGGTTTTACATGATAACAAGGGCAAAATAGCCTTCTAGATGCAACGCCAATGCTCAGCAAAAGCGTTACCCTGGACTTTGGGCTAAAATCTTTTACTATTTTGTCATAATTATTTATTACAATTTTTATAAGTGACTATTATTTCTTTATTTTCTTAAAATCAGGTAACCACTATATGCTTAACACCGTTAATCCAACAACCACACAAGCGTGGCAAAAACTGCAGGCTCACTTTGACCAAAGTAATATCAAGCTAGCAGATTTGTTCCAACAAAATCCAAATCGCTTTGCCCAGTTGTCGTGTCAGCTTAACGATGAGCTATTGCTCGACTATTCTAAGAACTTAGTCACCGAAGAAACCTTGCAATTATTAAATCAGCTTGCCCAAGAAGTGGATTTAAAAAGCGCCATTAACGCCATGTTTAGTGGTGAGAAGATTAACCAAACCGAAAACCGTGCGGTACTGCATATCGCACTGCGTAACCGCAGCAACAGCCCTATCCTTGTGGATGGCCAAGATGTGATGCTGGGTATTAACCAAGTGCTGGCCAAGATGAAAGCCTTCTGCCATAAAATCCACTCTGGCGAATGGTTAGGCTACACCGGCAAACGCATCACAGATATTGTAAACATCGGCATTGGCGGCTCAGACTTAGGCCCCTACATGGTCACCGAAGCCCTTAATGCCTACAAGGTTGAAGGGATCAACGCGCACTTTGTTTCCAATGTGGACGGCACCCACATCACCGAAACCTTAAAGAAAGTGGATCCAGAAACCACGCTATTTTTAATTGCCTCAAAAACCTTCACGACCCAAGAAACCATGACCAACGCCCACAGTGCTCGTGATTGGTTCTTAGCCTCTGCCAAACAGCCTGAATTTGTGGCTAAACACTTTGCCGCCCTTTCTACCAATGCCAAATCCGTGGCTGAGTTTGGTATTGATACCGACAATATGTTTGAGTTTTGGGACTGGGTTGGCGGTCGTTATTCACTGTGGTCTGCGATCGGTTTATCGATTGCGTTAACGATTGGCTACGACAACTTTGAGCAGCTACTCGACGGTGCACATCAAATGGATCAGCACTTTTTAAATGCTGACTTTGAGCAGAACATGCCGGTTATCTTGGCGCTACTAGGGGTTTGGTATAACAACTTCTACGGCGCAGATTCAGAAGCTATTTTACCTTATGATCAATACATGCACCGCTTTGCAGCCTACTTCCAGCAAGGCAACATGGAGTCCAACGGTAAAAACTGCGATCGCACCGGCAAAGCCGTTGATTATCAAACTGGGCCTATTATTTGGGGTGAGCCGGGCACCAATGGCCAACATGCGTTTTATCAGCTTATCCACCAAGGCACTAAATTAATTCCTTGTGACTTTATCGCACCGGCCATTAGCCACAACCCAGCGGGTGATCATCACGCTAAGCTGCTATCTAACTTTTTTGCCCAAACCGAAGCGCTTGCTTTTGGCAAAAGCCAGCAACAGGTAGAGGCAGAGTTTATTAACGCAGGCAAGTCACTGGATGAGGTAAAACACTTAGTCCCGTTTAAAGTATTTGAAGGGAACAAGCCCACCAACTCTATCTTAGTGAAAAAGATCACCCCAAGCGTGTTAGGCCAGCTTATCGCCATGTACGAGCACAAAATTTTCGCGCAAGGTGTTATCTGGAATATCTTTAGCTTTGACCAATGGGGAGTGGAGCTAGGTAAACAATTAGCGAATCAAATCCTACCTGAGCTACAAGACAATACGCCAGTTGCCAGCCACGATGCTTCAACCAATGGATTAATTAATCAATTTAAAGCTTGGCGCTAACTCAAGCTTAGCCGTACGGTACAGTCACACCGGCTGTATCGTATGGCCATCCACCCACATCAACCTCGCCCTGCAATCCAGCACATACACATTCAGCCGCAACACGCTAATTAATCGTGTTTATCTCGCGATGGGATCATCCAAAGCTAAAAATATAGTCAAAAACCAAGATTGTGTACGCACTCAATAAGGTATATGTTAATAACATCCTATTTGAATTCTCATGGAGTTATTTTGCTTTATTCTCGACTGATAACCCCATTTCGGACTCCCTTACTTTGTCTGAGCTTATACCTTTTGTGCACCACTGGCGCGATTGCGCAGGTGAGCAAAATTCAATTTTACTCAGAGCATTTCCCACCTTTCACCATCGACGATCATGGCGATATACATGGGGAAGCGGTCGATCTGGTTAGAAAGATGATGTTGATCCTCAATCATCCCGATACCATTAAGGTCAAACCTTGGGCTAGGGCTTATAAGCATGCTTTACGCGATCCTAATTCGGCGATTTTTCTGATCGCGAGAACCCCAGAGCGAGAAGATAAGTTTAAGTGGGTAGGGCCATTGATGCGAGATAGCGTATCTTTGTGCCAGCATAAAATGGATCATAACCAATATAACGATATCAGTCAGTTACCTAAAGACACCAAAATTGCCTTAACACGCGGCTTTCCTGAACAAGCCATTCTCACGAATATGGGGTTCAACCAACTGCACTTAAGCAATAGCCCATCTAGCACTATCAATATGTTATTGAAAAGAAGAGTAGAGCTGATCACTTGTAGCCCGAGGGCTTTGTGGGATTTATTAGTGCAAAACGCCACCCCTACCGATGAAGTCCAAGTAACAGGCATGAAGGTTTATCAGGTCGATCTCTATATCGCATTTCACCACCAGACCCCAGATAGCACCATTGAACAATGGCAACGGGCGCTCGAACAAAGCAAAAACAGCACTGAATATATAGAGTTAAACCACTAATTTTAGGCATAAAAAAACCGCGCCAATAAGCTTAGCGCGGTCTTTTCAGTTCGGTATTAGTACTTATTGCACTAGATCTTGCTCGTCAAAGATACCTTCAAATAACGCACTACTTAGATAGCGCTCGCCCGAGCTTGGCAAGATAACCACAATCACTTTATCTTTAAATTCATCTAGCTCTGCTAAGCGTGATGCCGCCACCACAGCTGCACCAGAAGAAATACCCGCTAGGATACCTTCTTCTTTCATTAGGCGACGCGCCATTTCGATCGATTCGTCATTGCCGACTTTTTCAACGCGATCAATAACGCGTAAATCTAAGTTCTTAGGAATAAAACCCGCACCGATACCTTGGATCTTATGTGGGCCTGGTTTAACTTCTTCGCCCGCTAAGGTTTGGCTAATGACCGGAGAATCTTCCGGCTCTACCGCCACCGACACAATGTTTTTACCGCGCTGCTGCTTGATGTAACGACTTACGCCCGTGATAGTACCACCCGTACCTACACCAGCTACAAATACATCAATTTCACCTTGCGTCGCATCCCAAATTTCTGGGCCTGTGGTCATGGTGTGGATCGCAGGGTTAGCTGGGTTTTCAAACTGCTGTAGCAAAACGTATTTCTCAGGATCGCTCGCCGCAATTTCGTTGGCTTTATCAATTGCGCCTTTCATGCCCTTGGCGGCTTCGGTTAACACTAGGTTCGCCCCTAATGCTTTAAGCAACTTACGGCGCTCTAAGCTCATTGAGCTAGGCATGGTAAGAGTAAGTTTGTAACCACGTGACGCGGCCACAAAAGCAAGGGCAATACCTGTGTTGCCACTGGTTGGCTCGATAAGCTCTTGGCCTTCTTTAAGCTTACCTTTTTGTTCGGCATCCCAAATCATGTTGGCACCGATACGACATTTAACAGTAAAGCTAGGGTTTCTGCTTTCTACTTTGGCGTAAACACGGCCCTTGGTAACGCGATTCAAACGCACTAAAGGCGTATTGCCTATCGTTAAAGAATTATCGTCAAACAACTTGCTCATCACATTTTCCTAATGTTGTTAAATGCGTATCCGACCTACGCTAAATCTACTTATCTCTTTATATCAGAAAACCTTAGTTTTGCTAATTTTATATTCTAATATCTTATAACCAACATACTCAGTGCGTATCTTAATATGTTGAGTTTACAGCCTTACCTATACCCAAGCTAATGGCTACACAGAGACCCTATTGCGACCCGATTTCTTCGCCCGATAGAGGGCTTTATCAGCCCGCTCAACACACATTTTCCAATTCTCATTAGCCGCTAGCTGAGCAATCCCCACACTTGATGTGACATGAAAATCGGGGTATTCCAGCAGCGTCAGCTGACTGATAGTTTGCCGCAAGGATTCAGCAAATTCCTGAGCTTGTTGTAAATTATTATCCGTGAGAATAACCAATATTTCATCGCCACCGAGACGAAAGGCCCCTGCTGAAGCAGGTAATACACGTCGCAAGGTATTGGAGACAAGTTTAAGAACGTCATCTCCTATTAAGTGGCCATACTGGTCGTTAATAGATTTAAAATTATCTATGTCTAACAAAAGCATACAGACAGGTGCATGACTTACCTGCTGGCGAATCTGAGGTATGGCGGCATCCAGAGCCCGTCGATTTTGCAATTGTGTTAGCGGGTCTAGATAAGAAAGCTTATGAATTGAGCTGACTAATCGCGCGTTAATCAGCCATAGCATGGAAAAACTCATCGAAACGATCAGTACAATACTAAATAAAAAGGTCAGTTGATGCAGGAGATTAGCACTCATAAAGCTATTAATCTCCTCACCCAATGCCGTCAATAGGGCTCTTAGCAACATAAACAAACCATAAGCCAAAAAGGTCACTCCCATCATGTGTTTGGCTAATGATAGATCTTGATTTCGACCTCGGATAACTGCAACAGCTGTACTAATGGTGACAAAAGCAAGATAAACGCTAACGACTACAACTCGACATTTGATCGACGGCTCAACATAGGTAAAGTAAATAAAACCAGCAAGTACCAGTAACAACATCCATGCGCTGCAGTAGGCCAGCCGTAAGGAGTAATCTCGAAATAAAGAAATACTGTAAAGCGTCAGGTGAAAACCAAGGGCGATAAGCATATTGGCAACAATCACACTCAGGTAATCAGGGGTAACGCCACGAAAACTCAGCAGCAAGGGGCCTGAGCCAATGACAAAAATAGAAAACGAAAACAGTGATAGCCCAGTGATTGGCTGTTGCGCAACTTGAAATAACAGCAAACCTATGCAGTAGATAATAGAAAATAAAACAGTAATAAAATTAAGCGTTCTGATGTCGAGTGAAAATACATCCATGTTAAATGGCATTCCTATAGATTTGATTCACTTTAGCCAGCAAATAACCTTGTGCAATTGCCATTATTCACATGTAAGCGCTAAATTATTAATAAATTCAATGATAAGTCGACTAGGTCAATTAGCCAACCAGTGATTAACCTGATCAATTATAGACTCATCTCTTCACGTCTTGTACAACACGCGTAGGCAGTTAAAGAAGCTACGCAGTTTTGTATGAGCAAGTTATGAGACATAAAACATAGCATATGGCTTAAACGGCAAAGCACCTCTCTCTGAAGTCCCCCTGCGCAATCACAACAGCGTTTAAAAAATTGCATTTCAGCCACAAAATTTTTCAGCAAATTAAGACTTGCCCCAGCACAAAGTTAGTCGCATATTGCCGCAGTCATCATACCGTTAGCTCGATCACATTAGCCATAGTTCCTCATCAATGGCGCAAGGAGAAATCATGTTAAATCCCTACCCATTTGACTGGTATGGCATAGGTTATTGCGTTTTATGTGCAGCCTTAATTGGCTTTGAACGTCAATATCGCGGCAAACCTGTGGGGATCCGCACCGCCTGCTTGATCGTGCTGGGTACTTACAGCTTTTTAAAAATCGGTATTTCGCTGTCACCCCATTCGTTAGACCAAGCCCGTATCTACGGTCAAATCATCACCGGCGTTGGCTTCTTGGGGGCTGGTGTAATGATGTCACGTGATGGCCAAGTGATGGGCGTCACCTCTGCCGCCAGTATTTGGATGCTTGCCGCCATCGGCTTAATGATAGGCGTGGGGTATCATCATCTTGCCTTGCTACTGACTTGCCTTGTACTGCTGATCTTGGTGGGGGTAGATCTGTTAGAGCACAGCTTTAAATTTATGCGCCGTGGCGTTCATGCCCATTTTTACAGCCTGACCCGCAAGCGCATTAAAGCCAAGCATAAGTTAAACAAAACCAAGGCGACGCCAGCGAGCACCGATTAAACGGTTTTAGGGATCATTGCCAGCCAACTCCTTGCCGATATGATTTTCTAACTGTTGAATAGGCTGGCGAAATAAGTAACCAAGGGCAATTGAGGATGCCTGTCATCATCTCTCTGTACCCCGACACGCAGCTGCGCTAAGCTTAGCGCTTCTGATTTTGATGAGTGTTATCCATGACTAGCTTTCCTGATTTGGCCGCATTTGCCGCCGCTTACCCCACTTTAACCGGCACAGCTTTAGGCTTGGCCCATCAAGTTTGCCAGCAAAGCGATGAAGAAATTCGCTTTTTCAATCAGCAGCTCAACCAGCACAAGCTTATCCCGCAAGGTTGGCAAATTGAACTGATGCCCGCCAGCAACAGCGAGTGGCAACATCAAATAACCAAGGCTGACACCAGCAATCATTATCAACTTCAAAATAGCCAAACCTTAGCCGCCAGTGCGCTGTCGGTAGCATTAGAGCTGGCTTATTTAGACCAATGCGCCAAGGCGCAAAAAATCGCCAAATCTAAGCTAGGCAAAGAAGAAACCAGCCTTTCCTGCTGGTTTGCCGATTTAAATCAAGCCGATCCCGCCAGCATGACCTTAGCGTTAGATACGGTTTTACTGGTGTATTTCCACCAAGTATCGCAAGTGATGTTTGGCCATATGGCTTTGCCTGAGCCCAGTTTGGTTGAGCGCCGCGCCCTGATCACCGATGCCGACTTTAACGCGGGCACTATGTTTTGTCTGTGGCTTGATTATCATCAAACCTCGTCACGCATTCCGGCCGATACCGATGAAGCAATCCAGCGTTTAATCAATGCCGCTTATCTTTTGGCTGTATTGGATAAACAGCAAAGCAACAACAAAAACGCCCTGCACTTTGCCAGCAATCGCGTTAACTGCTTTGTCAGCGGCGCGGTTACCGCCTTGCATGAGATGGAAAAAGGCAAGCAATTTGCCAGTGAAGAAGATGAACTACAGCAGCAAATCAGCGAACTAAGCCAATGGATTGAAGCCGCCTTACTCGACTCAAGTTTGTCTGAAGCGGTCGGTAGCGATGCTGATATTGAGCGTGATGAAGAAAAACTGCAGGGGGAAACGGCGAGCATACGCGCCGAGCTCAAGGCAGGACCTTTAGTGAAACTGGCCTTTAATTAACAGACCCTAGGTAAAAATATTGCAATTAAATATCGTATCAATAAGTAGCAAAACTTCGTTTTCAAGGATGAAAACGCAGAGCGTATAGGGACATATTCACCGCGTTTTTGCGGATTATTGATACGCTATGGCTGCAAGCTCAGGTAAAACAAAGGGGCCAATTGGCCCCTTCAAATCCAAATCACACGATTAGGCAACATCACGTGCAGGCAGAGTGCGACCGTGAGTGATGTAAAGGGTTAAGCCAGTAAATACCAAGCCGCCCACTAGGTTACCTAAGGTCACAGGGATTTGGTTCCACACTAACCAATCCACAATAGTGAACTCAGCGCCTAGCATCATGCCAAGTGGGAATAGGTACATGTTCACAACCGCGTGCTCAAACACGAGACCGAAGAAGATAAAGATTGGGAACCACATCGCCAGTACCTTACCGCTCACTGATTTCGATACCATGGCACCCACTACGCCTAAACACACCATCCAGTTACACAAAACACCCTTAACAAATACCGTGATCCAACCGTTAACACCGTGTTCAGCAAAACCTAGAGTGCGACTAGTCGAAGCCTTAATAAACGCTTGACCCACCGCGCCCGGATCGACGCTAAAGTTCATGGTAAAGGTTAACGCCACTAAAAAGGCTATGCCCACAGCACCAATTAAGTTACCCAAAGCCACCAGCAACCAGTTACGTAAAATACCGGCTTTATCAACACCTTTGCGCTTTTCAAACAAGGCTAACGGCGCGAGTGCGAACACACCAGTTAACAGGTCAAAACCCATTAGATTTAAGATCACAAAACCCACCGGGAACACGAGTGCCCCCGCAATCGGCACGCCAGTTTGCACTGCGGTGGTGATCGCGACCGCAACCGCAATAGCTAAAATGGCGCCCGCCATCATGCCGCGAATAATGGTATCGCGAGTAGACATCAAGACTTTAGTTTGGCCGGCGTCGATCATGGTTTGTACGACATCAGCGGGTTTTACATACGACATAAATTCGTCCTTGTGCTTAGAGTTAAAATTAAAAATAAAATTGAATTGTGAAATGCCCTTGCTGCAACACTCGGCCCAGCAAGGCACATTAGGGCAATGCAATCTCAGCTGTTAGATCTGAACTTCCACCTGCCCCTGATTAACTCGCACTTGATAAGCGGCAACCGCAAAGGCGGGATTATCCAAACAACGACCGTCACGCAAATTAAAGCGCTGCTTTTTCAGTGGTGATGCCACCCACAATTCGTCTTGGTGCTGACAAATAATGCCACGCGACAACACATTCGCTTGGGCAAAGGGATCCATGTTGTCGATGGCAAACACTTGCTCGTCTTGATAAGGTCGGAAGATAGCGACCTGATGACCCGACACTAGCGCGCAAACACCGGTTGCTGGGGTGATCTGGTCGATGTCACAAACCGTTACCCATAGTTGTTGCTTACTCATGCTGGCTCCTCCTGTTTTTGCTTAGCATCGCCAAGTTCAATCCGATATGTAGGCACCTTTTCACTGGCAAACGCCGGGCGCTTCTGGCCACGCTCAGGCACAAACTGCACGTTGTCATCACCTAAATCTGAGTTAATAAAGTGTGCAAAGCGTTGTAATTGCTCTTGATCAGATAGGGTCGCAGCCCATTCACACTGATAGCTGTCGATTAAGCCCTGCATGTCTTGCTCTAGCTGGTCGTTAATCTCAAGCTTGTCGTTCACTATCACGTCACGCAGATAATCAATGCCGCCTTCCAGGTTATTTAACCAAACCGAAGTACGGGTTAATTTATCGGCGGTGCGAATGTAGAACATGATAAAGCGGTCGACGTATTGCATTAGGGTAGCTTGATCCAAATCCGCCGCTAACAGCACCGCATGTTGTGGCTTCATACCGCCGTTACCACACACATACATGTTCCAGCCCGCGTCGGTGGCGATAATCCCTAGGTCTTTACCTTGAGCTTCGGCGCACTCACGGGTACAACCCGACACGCCAAACTTCATCTTGTGTGGGGTGCGAATGCCTTTGTAGCGATTCTCAAGGATTGCCCCTAAGCCCACGCTGTCTTGCACGCCAAAACGGCACCAAGTGCTGCCGACACAGGTTTTCACCATGCGCAGTGCTTTGGCGTAGGCTTGTCCTGTTTCAAAGCCCGCGTCTAACAAACGCTGCCAAATGCTCGGTAGGTCTTCTTTGCGCGCGCCAAATAAGCCGATACGCTGCGCACCGGTTACCTTGGTATATAACTCAAAATCTTGCGCCACTTGCGCCAATACGCCGAGGGCTTGCGGCGTCACTTCACCTGCGGCCATACGTGGGATCACCGAGTAAGTGCCGTCTTTTTGCATGTTGCCAAGGAAGATATCGTTGGTGTCTTGCAAACCGTTATGTTGCGGAGCTAACACGTAATCATTCCAGCAAGATGCTAATAGCGAGCCAACTGTGGGTTTACACACTTCACAGCCGTAACCTTTGCCGTATTTGGCTAGCAAGGCGTCAAAGGTTTTAATGCCTTCCACCTTAATCAGGTGGAACAACTCTTGGCGCGAGTATTCAAAGTGCTCACATAAATGGTTTTTAACTTCGATGCCTTGCTTGGCTAATTCCGCATTCAACACTTGCGAGATTAATGGCACACAACCGCCACAACCTGTACCCGCTTTGGTTTCCTGCTTAATGGCTGACATGGTGGTATGACCTTGCGCCACGGCGTTGGCGATATCGCCTTTAGTCACATCAAAACAAGAACACACTTGAGCCGCATCAGGTAGCGCATCCACGCCCAATTTAGCGCCGCCGCAGCCACCGCGATCCGGTAGGATCAGGCTATCAGGGTGCTCTGGCAGTTCAATATCATTGAGCTTGTATTGCAGTAAGTTACTGTAGTCGGAAGCATCACCCACCAGCACTGCACCCAGTAAGCGCTTGCCGTCTTCTGACACCACAATGCGTTTATATAAATCTTGGCTTTCATCACTATAGACATAACTACGACAACCCGGTGTGCGGCCATTCGCATCACCAATGCTGCCTACATCCACACCTAGCAGCTTTAGCTTGGCGCTCATGTCCGCCCCTAAAAAGGCATTGTCATTGCCTAACAGGGTATCAGCGGTGACTTGGGCCATTTTATAACCCGGTGCAACAAGGCCAAAAAACTGCTCTTGCCATGAGGCACATTCGCCAATAGCAAACACATCGGGATCAGAGGTCATACATTGGTTGTCAATGACGATACCGCCACGACGACCGGTGGCGAGGCCACACTGTTTTGCGAGTTTGTCTTGCGGGCGAATACCGGCGCTGAACACCACAAAATCCACTTCTAACGATGTGCCATCAGCAAAGGTTAGGGTGTTGCGCGCTTGCTCACCTTGGGGGATGATTTCAAGGGTATTTTTGCTGGTATGAACTTGTACGCCTAAGCTTTCAATTTTACGGCGCAGCATGTTGCCGCCTTGGCCATCAAGCTGCTCCGCCATCAATACTGGCGCAAACTCAATCACATGGGTTGCGACACCTAGGGCCTTAAGGGCACCTGCCGCTTCTAGGCCAAGTAAGCCACCACCGATAACCACACCGCTTTTACTGCGACGGGCACAGGCTTCAATGGCTTTTAAATCTTCAATGGTGCGGTAAACAAAACAGTCTTTGCTTTCATGGCCTTTGATCGGCGGCACAAATGGGTATGAGCCCGTTGCCATGATCAATTTATCGTAATAAACCGCGCGACCCGTCTGGGTATGAATAACTTTTTCAGCGCGGTTAATGGTGATAGCACGCTCACCAATCAGCACATTAATGTTGTGCTTTTCATAGTAGCCTTGTTTAACCAGCGATAACTCTTCGGCAGTATGATGAGAAAAATACGATGACAAGTGCACTCTGTCATACGCCACGCGCGGCTCTTCACACAGTACCGTGATGTCAAATTGGGATGCTGGCGATTTGTCGATAAGCTCTTCAATCACACGGTGCCCGACCATGCCATTGCCAATTATTGCGAGTCTCATTTTATTCATTGCTGCCTCAGTTTTTTATGCTTATGGCGGCAATGTAAAAGCAAAAAAGAATAGCCAGTTGATTTACATCAACTGGCTATTTAAACATCTCTTTAGGGGTAGATAAGCTGTTAAATTAAATAAGCAAAAATGACCCAAATGTATCAAATAAAAAGCCAATAAAACAATTTGGCAACACTTGCCTTGGGGCGATTTTTGGCTTTAATCAGCACCTTTGACAACCAGAAAATCCAACTAGCTGCGCTGCGCTAAGGTTCGGTTAACTGCGTCTTCAACCTCTGTGATTAAAGCATCAAGACCAGTTAAGCCTTGTTGCACCACTTCAGCTTGCTGATCTTTACAGGCTTGTTCAATTTGCTGGCAAAGATCCCCAAGCTGATTAATGCCCATGGTAAAGGCGGAAGACTTTAACTTATGGGCGAGATTTTGCATTGTCTCAAGGTCAAAGTCTTGCTGTTGCATATTCGCTATCACTTTCAACTGCGGCAAACTTAGCTGCTGAAAATCTTCAAGGGAGTCATAATAGTCCTCTAGATCATCAGCAAAAATTTCACTGATCACACTGGGGTTGAGTAAATTATCTCCTTGCCCTGCTGCTTGTTGTAATAGGGGCTCAGGTGCGTCACTGGTAGGCGGCAGAGCTGGCGAAGCAATTTGATCCGCATGACGTATTTTTAACCATTTATGTACCATGCTTTGCAATTTGCTCAGCTCAACCGGTTTAGCTAAATAATCATCCATGCCAGCAGCCAAGCATTTTTCAGCCTCCCCCAGCAAGGCATTAGCCGTAATGGCGATAATAGGCACACTGGTATCTTGCTGGCGCTGCTTAACCTTTAATATCCGAGCCAATTCATAGCCATCACGGTTTGGCATATGGCAATCGGTTAACACTAGGGCAATGTTATGCTTGTCGTATAATTTCTCGGCTTCAACGCCATCTTGTGCCATCACGCAGGTAAAGCCAATTTTGCGCAATTGCTTGCGGATCACCTGCTGATTGGTTTGGTTGTCTTCCGCAACCAAAATCAGCTGCCCAGCCGCTTCCGCATCTTCAACCGATAATTCAGCGCGGGTAACTTCAAAACGGGTATCTTGAAATGAATCAACCGGACTTTCACGGCCAACAGCCACATTGATGCCGTGATACAAGGTACTTCTTTTCAGCGGCCGAGCACCAATCGAAAATGCTTGCTGATTAATAATACCTTCACCGCGTGAGGTCAAAGACAACACTAAAAAGCGTAACCGTAACGCAATCGACGCGGGCACAAAACGCTCTACTTTTGCCATACAGTCTTCGTAGTTATCGGTCACCACAATGAAGAATTGACTATTGCGCGTATTTAAATGCCCCGCTATGTCTTGGTAAGTGCAATCGATAAACTGGGCGTTGGCCGCAATTAAATATTCAGGTACATAGCGTGCTGCCCAATCATTTGAAATAAATGAAAAAACACAAACATCACTTAAATCCAATTGCTTGCTATTACCACTGAAGGAAATGGGGAAGCACAAGGAGATCCGAAAGGTGGAGCCGGCCCCAACTTCGCTTTCAACCTGAATGTCCCCGCCCATTAACTGCACCAAGTTATGACAAATCGCCAATCCCAGCCCCGTACCGCCGTAGCGCCTTGTGGTTGAAGACTCAGCTTGGGTAAAAGGTTGGAATAGATCCGCAATATCCGCTTCTTTAATGCCGATACCATTATCTTTAATGGCAATATCGACATTGAGCTTGCGCTCATCATGGCTGGGTCTCACCTTAGCACTGACAATCACTTGGCCTTTGCGCTCTAAGCCGCTGGAAAATTTCACCGCGTTGCCAAGTAGATTAAACATGACCTGACGGATCCGTACCGGATCGCCAATGACGGAAGGCGGAATATGGGGATCAGTATACAGCTGCATTTGTACTTGTTTCGCTTCTGCCCCCGGCACTAAGGTATCTAATACGCCTTCAAGCACTTCGGTTAATGAAAAGTCAATTTCTTCCAGTTCAAGCTTGCCCGCTTCCACCTTAGAAAAGTCCAAAATATCGTTAATGATATTGAGCAGAGAAAAAGAAGAGTCGCGAATGGTCGTGTTCATGTCTTGCTGTTCGCGGGTCATCTTGGTGGTCATCAACAGGTCAATCATGCCTATGATGCCATTCATCGGGGTGCGAATTTCATGGCTCATGGTGGCTAAGAAGTTAGCCTTGGCTTTAGAAGCCGCTTCGGCATTATCTCGGGCGCTCACCAGCTCTTGCTCTACTCTGTCTCGCTCGATGATGTTTTGCTTAAACACCTCTAACGACTTGGCCATATCGCCCACTTCGTCTTCGCGGTCTTGATAGGTGATGTCAACCTCTGTGTTACCGCGAGCTAATTCACGCATGGTGTGATTTAAACTGGCGATAGGCCGGCTGATAGTGCGATAGGAAAAATAAATAATGGCAAAGCAGCAGAGTAATACCAGAACTAAAGAAATACTGAGAAAGTACTGGTTCGAGGCAGTCAGTGAGCGCAAGCCCTCCAGTGAATTTCGTGCATTTTGGTCTGCTTCGACCGCTAAGTGATCTAAGATAGTCTCCAAACGCGAAAAAACTTGATGCTCAAGCACATCAATCGCTACGATGGCGCGTTTTTTCTGCGTCGAATCATATCGGGCGAATATTTCCAAACCACCGTCACGCAATACAACATATAATGCATTGACTTTCGAGAGGTCTTCAACCTCTGCATCCTTTTGTTCTAATGGCTTGAGCTTATTAAAATAAAATTCAAAATTTTGGCTGCTTTTAATAAACACTTTTTTGGCATTACCATCACCATCAACGTAATCATTTAGGCTGCTCACCATGTCGCCTGCCGCATCACGAATTTCGAGGTAATATTGCACCCCAGGTAAATCATCTTGTAACACCTCTAAATAGTCTTTTTCCGCTCCCTCACTACTACTACCAGCATCTGCAAGCTCACTGTTTTTAAGATCATCAAGTAGCTTTTCTAACTCTGCGCCCGTTACCTCAATCAGCCCTTCTAACCTTTGATTAGCCCAGAACTCTAACTCAGGATCATATATATTGAGCACTTCGGCGCGCGCTCGAGTTTGGTATTCCGCAAATAGCGTCTCGATTTCATCAAGACGAGTGTTAACTTTTCCCCCTTGAGCAATTTCGGCATCATTTGCTCGGCGCAATTGCTGCAAGTACTCACGAAAAGAAGTCACATTAAGATCAAAATCTTCCTTCTCGTCTGACTCACCTAAGGTGTACTCCAAAATATTCGAATTTAGATCCCCTAATTCATCCAGCATATTAATTGACGATAACGCTTCGGGAATATCGGATCGCCCCACTATAGTGGTGTCAGCTTGTACCCGAGTATTTAAAAAATAGCTGGAGCTGGCTTGAATGATCACGAGTAAACTGATGGCAAACATGGCCAGTGCGACCTTCCCACCTATGGTATTTAATGAAAAAAGGCCATGTTTTTTTGCTTCCATAATCAGTCCTGTTAGATCTCGATTAGTTTTCATAATTCGATACTACAACTCAGTTAAATATAGCTATAGTTATAATTAATTGTGGCTAAATAATGAATTTATACAGAAGCAAACTTATGCCTGAAAAAAATCTGCAAGACATGCGTATTCTGGTGGTTGACGACGACGCATTTACATTGAAAGCCCTGGAACGGATCTTATTAAAGGCAGGGGTAAGTAAGCTGATTTGCACCGATATTTCGAGCCACGCATTGAAGTTTCTTAGCTCGCGATTAGAGCCGGTTGATATCTTAATCTCCGACTTAAATATGCCTGACATAGATGGCATTGAATTAATTCGCTACATCAGTGATTTACCTCGTCAAGTTTCCTTAGTTTTGATCAGCGGGGAAGATAAACGGATTTTAGCCACGGCAGAAAGTATTGCTAAAGAGCGCGCGATTGACGTGCTGGGAGCCCTAACCAAACCCATTAACTCTTCGCAATTATTGACTATTTTGACCAGTCCTGAGCTGACCAAAACCGTACAATCCAGAGAGGTCGCCAGCTCCGATTTGGCTAAGGAATTACGCAAAGCCATTAAAAGTCGTCAGATTGTTCCTTATTACCAACCTCAAGTATGTGCACAAACCTTAAAAGTTGTAGGACTAGAAGCACTGGCTCGCTGGCACCACCCAGAACGAGGTCTCATTCCTCCTAACGTGTTTATTCCCTTGGCTGAGCAGTTGTCGCTAATCAATGAGGTTACTGAGCTGATGTATCAGCAAGCCATTGCCGATTTAGGAGCCATTCACCAGCAAGGCTGTCAGCTGCAGCTTTCGGTGAACTTCTCTGCCCAGTGCTTGGTTTGGCTTGATGTGCCAGAGCGGATCCAACAGACCTTAAAACAGCATAATATCCCCCCTAAATATCTCACCATCGAAGTGACAGAATCCTTACTAAACAAAGACTTAGCCACCAGCTTAGATATACTAACGCGATTAAGATTGAAGGGGCTTGGTTTATCGATTGATGATTTTGGTACCGGCTTTTCCACGATGGAGCAGCTTAAGCGGATTCCCTTTAATGAGTTAAAAATTGATCAATCGTTTGTTCATGGCGCAACCCATAATCACGTTAGCAGCGCGATACTGGAATCAAGCTTAAACCTAGCGCAAAAACTCGATATCACCACAGTGGCAGAGGGGGTTGAAGATCAGGAAGACTTGGAGTTTGTTAAACAACTCGGCTGCCATCGGATCCAAGGCTATCTATTCGCTAAGCCGATGCCGATGGATGACTTGTGTAGCTGGTTAAGCCAATACCCGCGGTAACACAGCCGCGGGCTTGACTGTTAGTCTTTGGCTTAAGAAGCGCCCATTTTGGCTTTCATTTCAGCCACTTTGGCCTTGTATATAGCCAATCGCTGTTTCGACATTTCAGTCGCAAAAGGTAACTTCACCTTGAGCGGATTAACACGGCGACCGTCAATATGAAATTCAAAATGCAAGTGAGGTCCAGTAGAGCGGCCCGTATTTCCGGTTTTAGCTACCATTTGCCCCATCGATACACGCTCACCCTTACGCACGAGTATTTTACTTAAATGCAGGTATCGGGTTACATAGCGACGACCGTGTTTTAAGACAAGGTAACGCCCTGCCAAAGGGTGATTTTCGACCCGTTCAACCACGCCATCACCGATGGAATAAACCGGGGTGCCTATCGGTGTGGCCCAGTCAGTACCATAGTGAGGGCGAATTTTACCGGTGACAGGGTGACGTCGTTTTAAATTAAAATGCGAGCTAAGGCGGTATTTGCCATTGAGAGGGCTTTTACGATATGCCTTACTTAAGCCAGTGCCGTTTTGATCATAGTAGTTGCCGTCATCGTGAAGAAATGCACTATAAGTGGTGCCACGACTTTTAATCACCACGCCTAACACTTCTTCTTGATAGTATTCGCCCTTGATGGTTTGCTGGTTGACTAAGACATAATATTTATCACCCGCGCGCAGATTTTTAAACTTCAGCCTGTTTTCCAGCAATTTGGCGATATGGGCTATGCTGCTCATACTGAGTTCATTACTATTGGCACTGACATTAAATGAGCCATGTATCTCTCCAGCAACTACTTTTTCTTGCCACTCGCCTTGCTCGGTAAATAGCTCAGCGCTATAACCATCATCGGTTAGGGTAAAGGTTAGCTGGTTGGCAATATCAATCCCTAGCACGAGTTTAGACAGTTTACCTTCAGCGTTGAGCGTAATGTTTAACGTTTGCCCTGGTAATACGTTACCTAGACGTAGGTCTTTTTCATCGGCCACCAGTAGATCTGGAAGAGCACTGTATACATTGAGCTGACTTAAATATTTACCCACCGTATCGCCGACCTGTAAGGTAATAAAATGCTCAGACGCGCCAGACATATCGGGAAAGTCAGCATGGGCACGTAGCACTTCGTTGGGATCAGGCATGGCTTGCTGCGATTGCTGCTCAATGATTTTATCTATATCCAGAGGTAGCTCACGCGTCACTGGCTTTTCGGTTAGCGAATCCTGACTTGGGAAAATGAATAGAAATAACAATGAAACAAGTGCAATGGTGATAATTGCTAATACATGAAAACGAGGCAGTCGAGACAACATTGAAAGCATACTCACAGTAAGTGTTATAGAGTAACAAAAACGCTCAGTTTATAAGAATTTCCGGCGAGAATATAGCGCTATGTAACAAGTCAAAATCCATAATTTGAACTGGATTAGGTATCAATGCCATCGTAGTGAGAAAAACATCTCGGTAGAAACACACCTATCTCACATTATTTACTTAAGCATCAAAAGCAAGGTAAATACTAACTCAAGCTATATATATGTTTTTCATATACATTCAATATAAGCTCGGAAAATACGATATATGTTATTGTAATTCACGAGTTGTGCCGAAGTGTTTGTCAGATTATAAATGCACCTGAGCAAGCGGGCAGTGTTTCGCTTACTCACTCAACCCTTTGCATCCTTTTGTCATATGGGACCAAACCTTCTAGGTCCCATCTTTTTTTCTCACAGCAATTTAACTCAACTAGGCTAACGTCACCCGATTTCTACCGTCATTTTTCGACTGGTACAACGCTTTATCAGCCAACTCAAACGCCAATTTCGCATCAACATCGCCATGCTTAATAGCAACGCCTAGACTAATGGTCATATCCCGACCCGGCATAATGTCTTGCCAGTGGTGCTGAGCCACCATCTGTCGAATACGCTCAGCTGTATTGACTACTTTATCCAACTCGGTTTCAGCTAATAAAATAATAAATTCTTCCCCGCCATAACGGGCAACATAATCACCACTGCGAATACTTTGCTGTAAGATAAAGGCGAGCTCTTGCAGTACTTGATCGCCCACTTGGTGACTGTAGTTATCATTGACCATTTTAAAATGGTCAGCATCAATTAAGATAATGGCGTAACTATCTGCGCGCTGAGCAAAGGATTTGTCTAACCAACGTCGATTGTAAAGGCGGGTTAAGGGATCACGATACGCATCTCGCTCCAGCTTACTGACCACTTCTTGTTGGCTAATGGCTTGATTTTTTAGCGCGGCGTTTTCTAACCGCGTCTTTTCCATGTCAAGTTTTGGCTCCCAACGTTTAAAGCGGCGCAAACAATGCTGGCCAAGTTCACTGACAGGAACGCGACTAAGTAATTCAACCGCAATCAGATGAGCCGATTTTTCGCATTCTAATGCCTTTTCATAATCTTGATCGGCATCATAAGCTTGGCTGAGCGCCTCGTTTATTTCGCACTTCAATAACGGCAGGCTATAGCCTTGAATCGAATCAAAGGTTTGTATTAGCAGGGTGATTGCTTGTTGTGGTTGACCTTGTTCAATCAAACACAGGCTAACTTCAACACTGATTTTATTGGTGATCCATTTAAGCTTGAGGCGCTCGCTCGATGCTTTGGCTTTTTCAAGTAAATTCATCGCAATATCAAGCTGACCAACACTGCGACAAATCTGGCTATGATAAAGGTAAATTTCCGCTAGGTAGGCATCGGCAAAGCCATTATCAAGCAATGCTTGGGTTTCGCAGTCCGCCAATAATTGCCTTGCATCTTGATACAAGGTAAGTGAAATCATACAAGACACTTCACACAGGTTCAGCCTTAACTTAAGTTGCTTTGAGTTAATGCTGTCGTAGTGGAGGCGAGCCTGATGATAAAATTGCAAGGATCTTTGATGGTCGCTGACAATTTCAAGCAGTAATGCGATGCCAATTAAGCCTTCGACAAAATGGTCGACGTTACCTAAATTAGCCGCTTCGGCTGACATTGCTAGCCAAGTATTCATGGCATCTTCAAAACGAATGTCATCGGCATATCGCTGCGCTAATGTGTTTTGTACAATAAGCAACTCGATAGTGCCGGGCAGCTCGGTCAATTTCGCTTGTGCTGTTTCCAGCAGATGGATCGAGGTATCTATTTTACCTAAGCCTAAATAGATATCCGCTAAAATACGCAGGCCCAAGGCACACTGTTCTGGCTGCTCTGTGGTCTCGTCAATATATTGCTCACAATTAGCTATTGCTCGCTTTTCATCGCCCTCAGCTAACGCTTGGCTGGCTAGATTCAGTAAGTTAGTTTGAGCCATTAGTTATTTGATTCTCCAGCTCAGGCGTTTGTTGCAAAAAATCAGCAATAGATACTATTTCTATATTAAATAATGGCTTGGAAAGCTGGCTGCGCCACCAAGGGAAATTATCAATAAGCCGTTTAATATTTTCAATAATACGCTCTTTTTCCAATTCGGATACCGTTAGCTTGAACACTAAAGTGTTAGCATCCCATACCGCTCCACGATCTTCTCCTCGTAACAAACTATGCAGTAATGCTATCGAAAATTCGGCATGTACAGCACTGGTAAAGCTGACTTTAACCACGACGCTGTTAAGCTCATCGACTCGAAGACGACAGCTAAATAACCAAGCTCCTTTGTGGCGCATATAAGGTAAATGCTGTATTTGATTCACTTGGTCAGACACGTTTATACGTTTTATCAACTGCTTAGATCGTAAATCCAATTGCCCACGAGAAGATAAATACTCATCGTTACCTTTTGAAATAGATTGCTCTTTGATCAGGTTAAGTTCATATCGACGAAAGTCTCGATAATGACGTAAAGCTTGGCCACCTTGTCCTAAACGTTGGCAAATCTCTGAGCGCTCTAAACAAATTTGTGACAAGAGTTCGCCTTGGTCAAATTCTTTGGCCAGTTCTTCCGCCCGTTGTAAGTAGTCATTGGCTTGGCTTAGTGAACCTTGCTTTTTGGCCACCCGCGCGCTTGAAACTGAAGCATGCGCCGACATCCATGCTAAATTGTGCTCGGTCGCAATGTTTAATGCTTGTTGAATTTCCTGTTGAGCCTCATCAATACTACCGGAGTACAGTAAGGCCAAGCCTCTAAAATCATGAATTTCCGCATGCCAAGTTTGATCTGGGCAGTCTTTTAACAGTTCATTACAACGCTCTAAAAGGGGCAGCATATCAACATACTTTTTCTGCAAAAAAAGCGTCCAAGCCAATAAAATAGAGGCCTTACCTGCAATCCACTCGTAGTTTCTCAGCAGCGCTGTGTCTAAAGCAAATCTTAGCGCCGCTTCCGAATGGGTTAAATTAGCGGTAATACGCCACACATTGCCCAATCCAATTAAGGCTTCAAGTTGCAGTTCAAATTCATTGTGTAAGATCGACTTTTCCAGCGCCTGATTCCAATAATGCTGGGCTGAACGATAGCGGGCCAAGCCCCAGTTTAAAGTAGCAATACGATGAAATAATTGAGTAGAAAACTGATATTCAAGCTCTGGGGTTAGGATAGATTCAACCCGCCGACACACCCTTAAGCCGGCTTGGTAATCCATGGTATGCCAGTACACTTCCGCCATTTTCAACAAGGCGGCAACATAGCCTTGGTCATTTTGGGTTTGTCTAACCGCCTCAACCAGCTGTAACACACGAGGCAACGCCGCCTGTGGCGAATGCGTTAATAGGCTATCAATGCTGGCCAATTCCGCTTTTATATGGCTGTCTTGTTGTGAAAAAGAAACGGGCATCACTTTCCTACTTAAACCGCAAACGGCTAATCATTATCTTAGCTGACTATTTGGCATTTCATTGAGGTTAATTACCTCGTTATAGCTTGCGCCTTGTAACAGTTGGCTATATATCTTGCTACTATCGCCTCTCTTTTGCCACCATTGAATTTGTTGCTCTGACGGGCAGCGCAATCGAGTCGCATTCAGCTGTTCAATATTGGCTCCCTTAAACGCATTCAGGTTGCTATAAAACAGGCTTACAACACTGTCGTATATATTTAATTTGGCTATCTTGGCATGTCGTTTAGCTAATTGCCAAAAGGTTTCGCCATTGGCCAATGAGACACTGCATTGCCCTTCTGCTTGGGCACGGCTTGTTGCCCTATCATCGTCACGCTGGGAGGTCTCCACTGGCGCTTGGCTGGGCGCAGCCGTGATTTTAGGCGTCAATTCGGCAAGCAAAATTGGCCGAATAACCTGATACGCATTTAGCTGATAACGCTTCGCATCATAGTGCAAACTAGCATGCGATATTTCAAACATATATTGGCTCGTGCGGCGCTGCTCTAACCAGATGACTTTCCCTGTCATCGCGTCACTCAAGGCAAACATCAGCTCCATGGCTAATGACTCATCACCGACATAATTCACTCGCGCTCGAAATGGCTTGGTATTGATGATGGTATTGAGGCTAATAAAACCAGAGCCATTGACTTGCGCGGGAACCCCTTCATCGACATAAGCCCCTTGAGACAATGAAGTGGCCTTTGTAATCTCATTATTGGCTTGTGCCCCTAAACTAAGTAGCCAACACATTCCCCAAAGTAAGTCCCTTATACGCAACAATTGATTATCCTTATCTTAGTTGAGAGCGCAGGTCGCTATCCCCTTTTAACTAAAAGTTGCTTCGCTATTGGCTAAGTTCACTCACTAACCGCCTACTCGCAACGTCAAGTTGATGGGGTATCTTATTCTATTTCCGTTTTATACAGGCATAAACCACGCGCTTGGTAATTCGCCAGCGCACCCGGATGGTCTTTATCACAAGTATGAACCCAGACTCGCTTTGCTTGCCATGCCCAAGCTTGCTTAATAGCGGCGGTAAGTAAGTACCCCCCGATACCTTGGCCAAGAAACTGCTCACTTAAACCAAAATAACGAATTTCTACCTGTTCATTTTCCTTGTGTAACTCAAAGTAACCCGCAGGGGTTCCTTCTAGATACAGCACCCAAGTTCTAAGCTGAGGCGAATTGACATATTCTTGCCATTGCTGATCGCTCCAGTTGAGCTTGTCGGTCCATGACCAAGCTCCTCCAACCAGCTGATATAAAAAACGATTGTATTGATACTCAGCTCTTTCGACTTCAATAAGTTGCAAGGCTAACTTATCCGGTGCCGGTTTCGGTTTTAATTGCTCAGGACTTAATGATTCTAAATACCAAATTGTTGCCACATCACCGCCTTAAATACTTCATTACAAGCCCTGTCTATCATATCATTATTCATATTTCAGTCAGCACATTAATCTACCCCTTATGGAGGATTAAAGCTGACTCATCAATAAACACCCCATATAATGATTTCCTTTTAGGCTTTTTTACATGCTTTTTTCATGCCCTATCTGCCAGCTGCCACTTACTTCACAACATAACAGTGCTCGCTGTCCCAGTAACCATTGTTTTGATTTTGCTAAAGAAGGTTATTTAAACCTGCTGCCAGTGCAAAAAAAGAATTCGATCGACCCTGGCGATAATAAGAGCATGATGCAGGCGCGTCGTGATTTTCTCAATGCAGGCCATTATCAGAGTCTGGCCAAACAAGTCAGTCAACTGATCCAAGCTCGCAGCGAGCAGCAACAGCAGGTATCAAGCTTACCTTTACAGGGCCTAGATTTGGGCTGTGGTGAAGGCTATTACACGCAATTATTTGCCGAGCAAAGCGCTGGCCGAGTCAATTGGCATGGACTTGATATCTCCAAAGCCGCTATCCGCAGCGCCGCAAAGCGCGCCAAAAACGTGCAATTTTGTATCGCTAGCGCCTTTGATTTACCCTTTCCTGAGCACAGCTTTGATATTATCACCCGCATTTATGCACCATCTTCGGCGACTGAGTTAGCAAGAGTGCTAAAACCAAGTGGATGCTTAATCTCCGTCAGTCCAGGGCCACGACACTTATTTCAATTAAAGCAGGTGATTTATCAAACGCCGCAGCTGCATACGGAACAAGCATCGCAAATTCCAGGCTTTGAACTGAGCCAAAGCCAACAACTGCAACAGCAGCTCACCTTATCCGCAGAGCAAGATATTGCTAACCTGTTAGCCATGACACCATTCGCCTACAAGCTAACAGCGGAGCAAAAACAAGCTCTCACTGAGCAATCGCTGACACTCGATCTGGATTTTAAAATTGAAGTGTTTGAGCCAAGTAAAAACGAGGCAGTTGGGGTATAAAGACCTGCGTTGCTTGGATAACTAAGCGTTAAAAGTTGGGCTGCTGTGATGTCATTTTACGACTGAGCTTGCCGCTCTCCTCATCCCATAACCACACATTATCGGCGGTCAGATGCACGCCGCCAATCCAATAGTCTGGCGGCAGCAAATCAACCGCGTGTCGCCTACCAGCCAGTACTTGCTGGCCAAGCTCGGTAATGGTGACAGGGTTATCCCAGCTCGGAGTGCCCCAGCTAATGATGCGCGCCGCATTAAGTAACATTAAGCGTTGAAAAAACACCGTATCCGCCATAAAACGGCGCGCTTCCTCAACCTGGTATAAACGAAACAACGTCTTAGGATCTTGCTCACCCTGAGCGATATGGGTCAGGGCAATTTGTTGTGCTAAACCTAAGCCATTGTTGATTGATGGGTACTCTTGTAATAAACGCCTAACCGCACCATTTAAATAAGGCAAAGGGCTGGTATCTAGGTTGAGTAACGAAGCGAGTAATTGAGGGTTGTCTTGACTAAACACTTGCCAAGCATAGCTCGCCACATCGAGTATTTGATGGGTTAGCGGTTGTTCTTGGTTTAACATACATACGAGTTCAACATCACTGCATTCCGACAAATATTTGTCGACACAAATAACGCCGATATCAACATCAAGTGAGCGCTGCTTATTAAACCAGTCAAGGATTTGTAGCATTTGTAGTTGATCATACAAATCAAATTCAAACCACAGGATAATTTTTTTGTAGTAGGCAAAACGTTGCAGCTGTTGATCTCGAGTGCGAAAGCTATCGAGTACCTGCTCATAATCCCCCCAACCCATTTGTGCTATGTATTCGGCGCGGATCCCTGATAAGGCTTCAAGTGTTAACCCATGAGGCACAGGGCCTTCATGCAACAAATCTCGCCAAGGTAAGAAATCGCCTATGATACCCGCATGGCGCATAGCATCAGCGGCGCAATCGCCATTGGTGATGTTGAGTATCCGTGACATAACCTTCCCTCTTATTTCGCCTGACTCTAAAGATAGCAGTAAACCTCAAACTGCCAAGCTTAGATTGTGCTCATTTTTGTACTTACCCTCTATTTTTCAATCAAGTATAGGGATAAAGAATCACCTTCAGTTAATTGAGCATAGGTTTAAAGGGCTTAAGAAGTAAATAATCCACCTTCTGAAGAAGGTGGCTTTGTGTTAACCCCCTAAAAGGGGGCCTTTGTTTAGTTCAGCGCCAACTCTCTCTGCTCTTGACGCTCTTGTTTCTCTTGGTGCCTTACGTATCGGCGTATTATTTCCTCATTGATTCCTACGCTATCAACAAAATAGCCCCTTTGCCAAAAATGATTTCCCCATAACTTGTTCTTCCTTAGATATGGGAATTTGCTAAATAACTTCAAGGCTATTTTACCTTTCAAAACACCCATCAAACTTGATATTGATAATTTTGGCGGTACCTTTACCACTAGGTGAACATGGTCAACTTGTACATTCAATTCAACGACTTCACATCCAAGTTGATTACAGTAAACCTGTATGCACCGATAAACTTCTTTACCCACATTATTTTTCAATATTCGAAAACGATACTTTGGTGTCCACACAATGTGATATTGACATCTCCAAAATACGTGGGAAGCTTGGTTATATCTACTCATGTTATTTGTCCTCTTTGACTTCGCTAAAAATCGAGAGTCCATTTAGCATGAGTAGAACTTCGGGCAAAGCCCCCTATGGATGATAACCACCTACTGAAGTAGGTGGTTTAGGGCTGAAAACAAAAAGCCCCGCATTAAGCGAGGCTGTTAAATCGGCTATAACAAGTGAATTATAGCGAGAATGGCACGATCACCATTAACTTAAGATCTTGCTCATCTTGGAAGGCATTTTTAAATGCGCCCCAACTTGGCTGATCTGATTTGTTATTGTAATCAGTGTAATGCAGTTTAGCTGTGGTGCCTTTGAACGTACCATCTTGTACTGTGTAAGCAATGTCAAAGTTGTATGCTTCTTCTTTTAGCTCATCAGTCGTGTCGATTGATTCACCACCCCAGCCATAACCGTAAGATGCCCCTACGCTCCAGCCAGTTGCGCCTAAATCTGCAAGGTCACGCCAAACGCCGACAAACACCGCTTTCTCTTCATCGTGGTTCCAGTCAGAACGCGCATCCCACCAAGGTTCGTACGCACCGTTAGAGCCACCGTATTCACTCGTTAGACGATAAGCAAAGTAACCTCTGTGGTCAGAATTACTCTGAGGTGCTTTAGTGTATAAGCCCTCTGCACGTACAGTGTATGGTCCTGTGTTGTAACGAGCACCAACAAAGTGCTGATACGCCGTGCCATCAAAGTTTTCATTTACATTATCGTGGCTATTTACATCACTCATCATATACAGTTGATAAGTCATGTATAGGCTGTCCCTTTCACGAACGGTCATATCGTGTTTTAGTTTTACATGACTGTTACGTAGGTAATCTTCTGATTCACCGTAAGCCACTTCAACCGATGTGCCAAAGTCAAAGGTGTAACGACCACCCACTGAGTAGAGGTAATCAACCTTAGTTTGACCGTCATTCATACGGAATCCATAGGTATCTTTATACCATGGGGCTTTATATTCTGATGCATATGCGGCTGCCAACTCAAAACCATTCATCGCAAAGCCTGCTTCACCACCTAGATATGTCCCTGGCATAAACGACCAGTTAACCCCTAAAACACCAGGACCAGACGGTTGGAAGTAACCCGCTTTTGCCCAAGCAGGGCCACCCTTAATTTTCACAGCAGCTTTGTAAATAGAAGCACCCGAGTCTGATTTAGTTTGGCTCCAATCTATATCCCAAGGATTATTTGAACCAGGGAAGAAAGCCATTTCGTGGTGCGGGTCGCCATCGTTTCGAAGATCAGCCGCGAAAAACACACCAAAATCAACACCGATGATGCCGTTAGCATAACCAGAAGTGAAATCTAGATTCGCATTCACTGTTGTATGAGATAGGTTAGTCTTAAAATCACCATCAGGAGCATCACGACGGTCACGGTTACGATCCCAAAGGTATAAACCGCCATTTAGGCTCGAGTCTTCAATAAAGCCTTCCGCATGCGCAGCCGGTGCATTAACCATAGCAAGCCCAGCAACAGCAGCAATGACCGCTGCGCCTACTGAATTTAATTTAAAAAAGTTTGAACCTTTTTCCATTTTGGTACTCCTAGTTCTGTGAGATAAAAGCTAACCCTGTTGCTTTTTGGTTTGCCCACCGTGGTATCAGGGTTAGTACTTTCCAAAGCAATCACACTGAAAAACCAGTTTTCAATCGCTTAATTCGAAGTAAATTCTATCCACTTCATGGTTCACAGCAAGCAACATCACTGCGTTTTGCAGGGGCTTCAGCAAATACCAAATCTGCTTGCTAAACTCGTATTTCAATTCAGCTCAGGTACAGCTTTTGTGTTTATCATCTAGCTAGACTCTTTCCATCTTTAGCTTTCCCAAGTTTCTTCAGCACTTCAGCCTCACAAAAAATTCTATTTTTTCGAATGATTCATGCCATATATTCTTCTTTTGTTCTAAAAAAAATTGCTCCATGATATAAATCAGAATCGTTTTTATTTGATAGATAGGACATGCAAGTGCTGAAGAACTCTGAACAAGGCTATGGCCTGATCACTATCTGCCTGCATTGGCTGGTGGCGTTGAGTGTTTATGGTTTATTTGCCTTAGGCTTTTGGATGGTGGATCTCAGTTACTACTCCGAGTGGTATCAAACAGCACCTATGCTTCATAAGAGCATTGGGCTTTGTTTGTTTGTCATCATGCTATTTCGTTTGGTTTGGCGCTTTATTAACCCAACACCTAAGGGGTTAGACAATCATAAAGCATGGGAGAAGTTGGCCTCCAAAGCGGGCCATATACTGCTATACCTAATGATATTCACTTTAATGCTGTCAGGCTATTTAATCTCAACCGCCGACGGACGCCCTATTTCGGTGTTTGGTTGGTTTGACGTGCCCGCCATTATCAGTGGCCTACCACAACAAGAAGAAATTGCGGGTGACATCCATGAGCTATTAGCTTGGGGTTTGATTTTATTTAGCTTAGGCCATGCCATGGCAGCACTAAAACACCATTTTATCGACAAAGACACTACCCTCAGCCGGATGTTAAAGCCGGTAAACTCTACATCAAAAAGGAACTAAGAATGAAAAAACAACTGACTGCAGCCATTCTTTCTGCTGGACTTTTCGCCGCTGCCACACCTGTTATGGCAGCGGATTATGTCATCGACACCCGCGGTGCCCACGCCTCGATTAATTTCAAGGTTAATCACTTAGGCTACAGCTGGGTGATCGGCCGTTTTGATACCTTTAGCGGTGAGTTTAGCTACGACGCTAACAAGCCTAGTGATGCCAAAATTGCGGTGACCATTGACACTAAGAGTGTTAACTCTAACCACGCTGAGCGTGACAAGCACATCCGCACTAAAGACTTTTTAGAAGTCGATAAATACCCAGAAGCCAAATTTGTTAGCACTAAATTTGAAACAACCGATGGTCAAACTGGCCAATTGCACGGCCAATTCACGCTACGCGGAGTGACTAAAGATATCGTGATTGATGTCACTAAAGTGGGCGAAGGCCAAGATCCTTGGGGTGGTTACCGCGCGGGATTTGAAGGCTCAACCACGATCACTATGAAAGATTACGGTATTCCAATGGATTTAGGTCCTCAATCAGCCACGGTACAACTTGATCTTCATATTGAAGGTATTAAAAAGTAGAACCGATTACCAATGATAACCACCTATTGGATTAGGTGGTGTTGAGCTGAAAATAAAAAAGGTGCTGCTGCACCTTTTTTATTTGCCGAGCTACGTTATGTTCATTTTTTCGACAAAGCCTGCTATTTTGGAAGAATGGAACAGTTAGAATTTTTTGCCATCCCCAGCCCTTGTCGCGGAATCTGTCGTACAGATAACCGGGGTTTTTGTGTTGGCTGCATGCGCAGTCGAGAAGAAAGATTTAATTGGCTAGAGCTCACCCCTAGCCAACAAAGAAATATTATCCGGCTTTGCCGTCAACGTATGATCAGAAAACTGCGAGCAGAACGAGCACAAATTCAACAACAAGAACAGCCGCAAACACCGCCATTAACCGAACAGGAAGAGCTGTTTTAGCTCATTGTTTTAGCTGACTATTTTCAGCTCACTATGGTCGAATCTCTATCTCGGTGCCATCTTGCACCAAATTCCAAATTTCCATCATGTGATCGTTAAGCACGGCGATACAGCCATCCGTCCAATCGGTGCCTTTGTATTTGTGCTCTAAATGCTCTTTACCATTGGGTAAACCATGGATGTAAATCGCGCCACCTGGTTCATAGCCTTTCTCTTTAGCGTAAGCCAGATCTCGTTCATTAGGGTAGTTGATGTGGATCGAACGAAAGAAGTTACTTTCTGGATTGCGAAAATCCAACACATAGCGCCCTTCTGGCGTACGTTTATCCCCTTGCCATTTTTTATGCCCCTCTGGACGTTTGCCCAAGGAAATATCGTACTTTTGCAAAATTCGACCGTTGTCCAAGAGGTACAGAGTGCGCGCACTTTTAATAACCAGTACCTTATCCACATTACTGGCTTGAGCGAAAGGTAAATGAACAAACAAAAACAATAAAGAAAAAAGCAGTTTCGTAATTGTCTTAATGCTGATGGCCATGATGCTGTCCGTGCTGATGCTCACCATGGTGAGCATGCTGGTGTTGATGTTTTTTCAATAGGTTTGCCGGTATCAATTCCGCTAAAAACGCCCTGGCGCCACGCTTAAATAGAGAGACCGAAAACAGCGCACATATTACCGCTAAACTAATATATTCCAACCACTCCTGAGTCCAATTGTGATCGTGCTCTAGCCACGGAATAGGGGTCACTTGAGCATACTGGTTTAACCCCATACCCGCGACAAACGCAAAGCCAACCACACCCGCAAATAAACCCAAGGCAACCACTTGTCCTTGCTGCTTTTTAATAAAACGATACAAAGCAACATTGATCGTAGGTCCAACCAACAGCAAAGCTAATACCGCACCTGGCGAAACCCCCATCAATAACAACACAGCCACTATCGGCGTCAATCCCGTCGCACATAAATGCATCGGCAAAGCCACCACAATAACTAAAATAATCTGCAGCCATAAATGCTCAGCAAACACTTGCCAGCCCGGCGTAGGCGCTAAAGTAGCCGCTACCGTCCAGCCTAATATTATCCAAGGCGCGGTATGATCTAACAGATGCTCAAAACTATGGCGAATAGCCTGTATCAAGCGAGAACCTTGAGCTTGACTTAATTCCACCGCAACGGGCACAGGATTGTGTGCTTCTTGTTTTTGGATCCAGCGTCCTAATACAAAACCTATCAATAAAACCAAACACAAAGCCAACACCAAGCGCAACACAACCCACTGAGAGCCTAACAAAGGCCAAGAAAGCAGCAAGGCATCAAAACTGAGAATAGGGGCGGCAAGCAAAAAGGATAAGGCAAACACTTGGCTTGAACCTTGCCCTTGTAGCTGTTGATACATACGCGCCGCATCAGGGACACAAATGGGCATAGATAGACCTAAAAATGCCCCTTTAACACTATCACTCGCACCTTGTTTACGGTTCAATCTGGCTAACCAACGCGCAGGTACCTGCATATAGTTAATCAGGTAGGTAATAAAATAAGCCAATAACAAAGCGGGTGAGCTATGTAATGCCAAACTAATAAAGCGCTGCAGTGCTAGCGCGGTCTCTTGGCCATGATGCGCGCCACCTTGTGCCCACATTTGCGCGCGATCCCAAATCGAATCCATATGCACATGATTATGAGCGACATAGCCCAACCAATGGGGCAATAACACCGCCGCTAAACAGACTAAACCAAACAAGGTTCCCCAGCCCGCCATGCGCTTTTCTTGACGCTCATCTTGCTGCTGATTGTTATCTTGATATGGGCGGTGAAACACCACATGCAAAATAGAGCCCGTTACTAAAGCTTGAAACCAAGCCAACCATTGGTTACTCATATGAGGGATAATCTGACTACCAAAATAACTACCGGCTAAGGTAGCCAAAGACATCGCCGTTAATACCGCAAGAGGCAGTCCACGACCATATTGCGGGCGCAGCAGCCACCACACAGTTAAACCAACGGGTAAGCGATGCAAAATAACCCCTAAGGCCAATAACCAAGCCGTTTGGGATTCACCCACAACCAAGGCGCCCCCGTCGGTAATGGCATGTAAAACTAAGCCCCCCACACCAAACAGCAAGGTATAGTTATGGGCTTTATTGGCAATGCCATGAAAGTATTTTTCGACTAAACCGGGACCGAACAAACCCAATGCCACAAACAGCAAAGAGATTAAGCCCCCGTGATATAGCGCTTCAGGAAGAATATGAAACAGCACCAAGCCACTGATAGTGACAAAAATAAACGCATCCAGCAGTGTAAACCAACCCTGACGGCGTTGAATGGACTGGCAAATTAACGGCCCTGCAAATAGGGCAACTAAACTAAGGATGACTAACATGGACAGCAAACTCTAAAAACTTGGAACGTGATAATATAACAAAAGCGAGTCTGTTGGATTATTTTTGTTAATCTTTTAGCCAGTTTTTTTTCCCCTTGATCTCACAAAAATTGCCCCAAGATCTAAATATGAACAATGATTAATACTTAGCATATCCATGGTTTACAGAAAATTAGCTAAAATGCCATAGAGTTAGCCGTTACCTAAGAGAGCACGACCATGAAACACAACCTGCTTGCAGCCTGTTTACTCGGCCCCGCATTACTACTTAGTGCAGGCACCAGTGCGGATACAAATGAAAGTGCAGCGGTCGCTGAATTAATTGAGCAACACCAACAGCAAGGCCCAAAACAAATATTGGAGCAAGTGAGCGAGCAATATACAGGTGTGATCACTGATTTCGAACTAGATGATGTGGAAGGCCAGCTGATCTACAAGGTTGAAGTCATAAACCTCAGCGACAATATCAAACACAACTTAGTGTTTGATGCCCACAGCAAGGCTCAGCTCAGCGCCAAGCAAGTCGCTATTACTGGCTGGTTTAATGACAACAACAACATCAAAGCGGTCGAACAGATCCAAGCCAATGGCTTTTCAATTATCAAAGCGCTTGAAGTGGTTCAAGCACAGCACCCGGGCTTTTTGGTTGAAGCTGAGCTAGATAATAAAAAAGGTATCAACCTATTTGAAATAGAATTAGCGACACCGTCTGGCAGACAAAACTGGTTAGTTGATATCTCCACCCAGGACCTGATTCCGGTTTATCGCAAATAACCCAACTATAGCTATGGGTTATAACAAGGAACAAAATGAAAATCCTCACCATCGAAGACGATATTACGACCTTAGAGTACATTCAAAAAGGTTTTCAAGAGCAAGGACATACCGTTGACACGGCAACCGAAGGCCCCGATGGCTTATTTCTAGCCACCACCCAAGAATATGATTTGATTGTACTCGATCGCATGTTACCTAAGATGGATGGCCTTAAATTACTGTCTGCTCTGCGTGCCACTGGCAATCAAACCCCAGTGATCTTTTTAAGCGCACTCAGCCATGTAGATGAGCGCATCAAGGGCCTAAAAGCAGGCAGTGATGACTACCTCACCAAACCGTTTTCATTTCAAGAATTATTGGTACGCGCCGAAATTCTAATGCAACGCAAACAACATCAACCACAGCAAGTCACCGAGTTAAGCATTGCTGACCTAGTGATGGATTTGGTGGGTCACAAAGTCACGCGCGGCAGCCGCGAGATCCGCCTACAACCGAAAGAATTTCAGCTGTTACGTTACTTGCTTGAACATCAAGACCAAGTGGTATCGCGCACCTTATTGTTTGAATCTGTGTGGGACTATCATTTCGATCCGAAAACCAATGTGATCGATGTTCACGTCGCTAAGCTACGTAAAAAACTAGAAGAAGAAGGGGAAAGCCAACTGATCCATACCGTACGTGGTGCTGGTTATGTTGTCAGAACACCTTAGTATCTTCACCCGCACCTCGATTTGGCGCTTTACACTGGCCTTTACCTTACTGGTACTATTTATCAGTGGCGGCATCTTAGCGATGGTTTATCACTTTTCCATCGCCGGCCAACAACGTGAGCAAAGTCAGCGGTTAAGCCTTGCCGCCGAAGGCTTTATTTCGCTTGCCAATGCCAACAGCATGACCACGCAAAGCTTTATTCAATCAGTGGTGGAGCGAGCATCGCAAACCAACAACATGGTGCTGGCCCTGCGCCGTGATAACAAGGTATATGGTAACCTAAATCACTTACCGCAAAATATTCCACAATATCCAAACGTGCAGCACTTCCCCATTCTCGCCACCAACTACCTAGGGGAAATGGAACTGAAAAAAGTCATGGCAACTCGGCTTAAAACCCCCTTTGGCACCTTATTGGTGGGCTTAATTGATGATAGCCAAGATGCATTAGATCAAAGCTTTACCACCGCCAGTTTAAGCGCATTGGGCGCGGGCATGATCTTTACCTTAGTGGTTGGCTTTATCTTTAATGCTCGGGTATTGCACAGGGTGAGACAAATCAACCGCTTAACCTCAGAGGTAAAAGCTGGACGGCTACAAGCTCGTTTACCTATCAGCAGTGAAGCCGATGAATTTGACCATATCGCCATGCAGATTAATCAGATGTTAGACGAGATAGATGAGCTGATTGGCTCAGTATCCAGTGTCACCGATAATATTGCCCACGATCTAAGAACCCCATTATCCCGCCTGCGCATCCGCGTTGAAGACACCTTGCAACACGCCCAACTTGATGAGCATGATTTAGAATGGCGCCATTCTTTGCTGCAAGAGCTGGATCATATAATGGATACCTTCAATGCCATGCTTGAACTGTCACGGTTAGAGAAAGGGGTATCGGGCGCAGAGCACAAACCCTGTGACTTACTTGCCATCTGCCAAGACGTGCAAGATCTTATCCAGCCCATCGCCGAAGATAAGGAGCAACAAATTGAGCTTAAGCACAATGCCCCTTGCTTACTTAATGGCGATCCTAACTTACTGTTTCGAGCCATCTACAACCTAGTCGATAACGCGGTTAAATATGGCCCGCCTGAAACCAAGATCACCATTGAGCTACACCATGACGGTGTGACCATAGCGGATAATGGCCATGGGATCCCAGAGCACGAATTTGAGCGAGTATTTAGGCGCCTATATCGCTTGGATAAAAGCCGCAACAGCGCCGGCTTTGGTATGGGACTATCCATCGTTAAAGCCATTATCAGCCTGCATCAAGGCAAAATTGAACTGAGTGATAATCACCCCGGCTTACGCATCGACATTCACTTCTCAGAAAATGTATTACAGCCACCCATCCAATTGAAATAATAGTACGAGCGAACTATTAATTAATACATTGCCCAAATAGTTGATTTAAGAGGCTGCGATGAAAAAAGGCACGGTCACCCGCATGGCCATTTTACGCACAGCGCTCGATCTGGCGAGCCGCATTGGTTTAAGTAGCTTAACCATAGGCAATTTAGCTAAGGCGCGAGGCATGTCAAAAAGCGGGGTGTATGCCCACTTTAAATCCAAGCAAAAGTTACAGTTAGATCTGGTGCAATATGCGCAATTGGTATTCAGTGAACGTGTGGTCAAGCCGACGCGTCACCTGACCGATCCTCTCGAGCGCTTAACCCAACTTGCCGAACACTGGTATCAGTGGAATCAACGTTTTAGTGGCGGCTGTTTTTTTATCGGTGCGGTCATTGATTTTGATGATATCGGCGATGAAGTTGCGCAAGAGCTTAAATTGCAACAACAAAGCTGGTGTGATCAGCTTAAACAAGTTGCTCAGCAGGCTATCAATCATGGCCAATTCAAGGCCGATCTTGATTTAGATTATTTTGTATTTCGGCTCAACAGCCTTTACCTTGGAGCATGCTGGTATCAATGGCTCGAGCCACAGCAAAGCCATGCCCATTTCCAGCTGGCCTTCAGCCAATTAGTGGCTAGCAGCAAAAGCTAACACTTTGTGTAGGAGCCCCTGTCATGGGGCGATTTGAGCTCATAGTTAATCGCTGCATTACTGCAGCTCCCACAATTACAGGGGATGTTACTTTTTACCGTAACCCGATTGCTTTAACGACTTCCCTTGGCTGTTAACCCAAGCATCTAAGCCACTGCGGGCATTGCCAGCGACAAAACAGGCAGCCATGCTCGGACTGGTGAACTCAACCTCTTTGTTGAAATACAATAGTTCACCTTGTACAACAACTATCCCATCAGCAATCAATTGATCTCGCAACTGTTTAATGGCGGGTCGCAAAGACCCCACGTTAGAATAATTCGCAGTAGAGCCGCGCAACACCACAAAGCTCGGCTTAGCCACGTCTCCTTTTGGATAACCTGTTGCGAGTGCCTCTTTACTTTGAAACTGATAGCTTTCTTGTTGCGCCGGTTTAAGGCTGCTGATCTCTTGCTTTAAGTTGATTAACTCATTGTATAAATCGATTGGGATCACCACCGCTTGGCGCACGCCGTTGGCATCAACTAAAAATTGCACTGAGTTATTCACATCAACCTTCCCTAGCCAAAATCAAGCAAGCCGTTGCAGCTTGCCACAGATTAATTAAGCGGCTATTACAACAAGAATGGGGCACAGGGGAAAATAGAAAAGCGCAAAAATGTGCGCTAAAAAGTTTATCTAATGTTGAGATTGCTTGCTAAATCACAACCTCTAGCATTATTTTCTTAGCCAGATCCGCTCAACTTCATGACCCGCGCCTTTGGTTAAGATCAAGTTGGCACGCTCTCGGGTTGGACTGATATTTTCAATCAAGTTAACCCCGTTGATCTCGTCCCAAATTCGGCTCGCGGTTTTGGTTGCTTCGGTTTCCGACAAACTGGCGTAATGATGGAAATAAGCCTTAGGATCGGTAAACGCGCCGCTTCTGAATTTTAAGAAGCGTTCAATGTACCATTGCTTTAAATGCTTTTGCTCGGCATGAACAAATAAAGAAAAATCAACAAAATCAGAGACAAAAACACGATGCAACTGGTCAGGATAATCCATACCACTTTGCAGCACGTTCAAGCCTTCTAAGATCAGAATGTCGGGTTGTTCAACCACCTGAAATTGATCCGGCACTATGTCATATTGCAAATGTGAATAAACCGGCGCGCTAACCTTAGGCTTGCCCGATTTAATATCAGACACAAACTTGACCAGACTACGGATATCATAACTGGCTGGAAAGCCCTTTTTTGCCATTAGACCACGTTGCTCTAGCTCACGGTTGGGATGTAAAAAACCGTCTGTGGTAACCAGCGCAACTTTAGGATGATCGCTCCAACAAGACAGCAGCGCCTGTAAGATCCGCGCCGTGGTGCTTTTACCTACTGCCACACTGCCGGCAATGCCGATAATGTAAGGCACGTGAAAATCTTTAACGCCTAGAAACTGCCCCTGCACCGTACTGCGTTTTTGTCTGGCTTCCACATACAAATTCAGTAGACGCGATAAAGGCAAATAAATCTCGACCACTTCTTGTAATGAGATATCTTCGTTAATCCCTTTTAGGTTCGCCAGATCTTGCTCCGACAGGGTCAAGGGCACATTATCGCGCAGCTCAGCCCAGCTTTGGCGGGTGAATTCTAAATAAGCTGAGTGCACCAGCTCTTTGTTATCGAGTATAGGCATGGCAAATTTCCTGTCAGGCGAGGGCGCAACATACAATAGAGTGCGCCTCAATCACAAGGGTTTTAGACATCTCGCACCCTTAATACGGTCACAAACGCCAAAATGGTGAGTAGCATGCAAGCAAAAAACACCGCATAAAAGCCAAAGCTATCGGCGATAAAACCGGCCATTACCCCACTAAGAATACCGCCCGTTTTGATTGAGTTAGAATAAAGTGTGGTCACCTGCCCTACTTTATTGGGTTTTAAATCTTGAAAATAGGAAATCCCCAAAGCCGAGGTCACGCCAACAAAAATACCGTTAAATAGCTGCAGCGCTAAAAATCCCCACAAGGTTTGATTCAGCAACATCCCGATATAAAACACGGTACCCGCTAAAATGGAGTAACAGATCAAACGATGCTTACCAAAACGTAGGGCATAGCTACCTGCCATTAACATCACAGGGATTTCTAACAAAGCCGCGCCGCCCATCATCATACCGGCCAATTCAGGTGCCAAACTTAGCTCATTGGCTATGTACAATGGCATACTGATCAAATACATATTATTAGCGGCGTACATCAATACAAACGCCGCCGACAAGGCAAGCAAGTCTTTGTCCCGCCAAAGGCTCACTTGCACAGCATTGTTGTGTGCCACATGAGCCACGGGAGCTAATTTAGGCAAATGGAAGAAAGCAACAATCGCTAACACCACATACATAAATGCAGCGAATAAAAACAAAAAGCGAAAGCCAAAACCATCGGCGATAAAAAAGGCCAGAGGCGGCCCTGCCACCCAAGCCAGCGCAATCTGAGCCCGTAAAAATGAACTGAATTTTTCCGCGTTTTGACCGCGTCTATCTAAAATATCCCGTGCCAAAGCAAACATTTGTGGCAGCGCAGCCGATGAGGTACTCATAAAGATAAGCGCAGAAATCAACAGCACCCAGTAATCACGACTAAAGGCAAAAATGGTAAAGCCGATCACCCCCATCATGTTACATGCCAAAATCAGTTTGCGCCTGTCGATGCCTTTATCTGACCACCAACCAATGACCTGACTTACGACCACGCCCGCGATAGCTAGAGTCGCAAAAAAAGCTCCTAACAAAGCAGGCCTCACGGCCACTTCGTCATTCATAAACAAGCTCATGGTGGGAATGGTAAATGAGCCAGCGACTCCGATACCAAAACAGCAAAACAAGAGCGACAGCGACACAGAGTCGACCTGCTGATTAGGAAACAGAGAGCGCCAGTAACGAGTAATCACAATAATTGAGAAGAGATAAGAAATGGGAGCTGCATTTTACGGTTTTTAGGTAAAAAATGCAGCAGTGGATGTGTCGGTATTAGCGTAATTTAAGGCTAAGCACTAGCCAAAAAAACTAGACAGCCTCAATTGTGGTTAATGGAGCCAGCCAATGAATATCGTATGGATAAGTAGCAAAACTTCGTTTTCAGGGATGAAAACGCAGAGCGTATAGGGACATATTCACCGCGTTTTTGCAGATTACTCATACGATATATACCCAAGTTACTTCAAGATGCTTGTTCAGCGAGAATTTGTAGGCCTTGGCCGCAGGTCGTTAGGCGCGACGCTGATTTGAGACATAGTCATTCTACGTTGAAAATCAGCAACAAAGCATAACAGCCTACAAAACTCGCCCTTTGGGAGCCGCTCATTATGTCCATTTTGTCGTTAAAAAGCCTCGAAAGGGAACGCCATTCCTTCGTCTTTTTGCCTCAAACTGAACAGAATGAGCGGCTCTGAATCCTGCATCTTGAAGTGTCTTGGGTATAGCTTATCCAAAGCTCAGGTTAGATAACCCGAGAAAACTGTTGTTGATGAGCGCGTTGACGTAAGTAGACATCAAAACACATGCAGATATTTCGGATCAGCAGCATGCCTTTGGCTTCAACCTGAATACCTGACTCATCAATACTGACTAACTGATCGTCCACAAAAGGCTTGAGCAAGGCTAAATCCGTCGCAAAATACGCTTTAAAATCAATATCAAAATCTTGCTCAATGGCTTCAAATGATAAATTGAAATTGCAGATTAATTGTTTAATTACGGCACGTCGGATCAAGTCATCTTCACTTAAGGCTACCCCTTTCCATTGGGCGTGACCTAATTGCTCAACTTGCTGATAATACGCTTTTAAATCTTTCTGGTTTTGCGAATAACAATCGCCAATCTGACTAATGGAAGACACCCCTAAACCCAATAAATCAGTATCACCTTGGGTGGTATAGCCCTGAAAGTTACGATGCAATATTCCCTGCGCTTGGGCGCGCGCCAGCTCGTCTTCTGGCTTAGCAAAGTGATCCATGCCGATAAACACATAACCCTGATCGGTTAAATACTCGATGGTATGTTGCAGTATATCGAGCTTTTGTTGTGGGCTCGGCATATCGGCTTCTTTTAATTTGCGCTGCGCGGCAAAGCGACTCGGTAAATGGGCATAGTTAAAGGTCGTCAGGCGAGCGGGCGCTATCTCCATCACTTTTTCTAGCGTGCGGGCAAAGCTGGCTTTGGTTTGATGCGGCAGGCCATAAATCAGGTCAAGGTTAGTCGAGCGAAAACCTTGGGCTTTAGCCCGCGCCAATAAGGTAAAGATAAAGTCTTCGTCTTGCTCGCGGTTTACCGCTTGCTGAACTTGCTTATCAAAATCTTGAATGCCCAAACTTAAGCGATTAAAGCCCTGCTCGGCTAATAAGTCGATGGTGGTTAACTCGATCTCGCGCGGATCCACTTCAATGCTTAATTCCGCATCGGGCAAAAAGTTAAATTCACTGCGTAATAAGGTCATCAAGCGGGTAATTTGTGCGGGGGATAAGAAAGTCGGCGTGCCACCACCCCAATGCAGCTGACTGATTTTACGATGCTTAAAATGCTTAGCCTGTAACTTGATCTCCTGCTCTAGGTAATCAAGGTATTGGTCCGCTTTATGTTGATGGCGTGTGATCACCTTGTTGCAACCACAGTAGTAACAAAGCTTGTGACAAAATGGAATGTGCACATATAGCGACAGCTGGCGATCGGGATAACGTTGCGCCGCATGCAGTAAATCTTGGTAGCTAAAGTCTTCGGCAAACTCCAGCGCCGTCGGATACGAAGTGTACCTAGGCCCACTGTAGTTATACTTTTCAATTAGCCCTTGATCCCAAACTATTTTTTCCACTATTTTTACCTTGTGTTACAGCCTATTAGCAAATCTGTGACAAATTATGGCATAGCTGAAGCAGGGCAAAGCTGAGCAAGAACAAAAAAGCGAGATAAATTGCATTTAAACAGGTGAGAAAGGCAGTGCCAACGCACTGCCGAGCAAGAGATTAAGCAGGCAACTGCCAATCTTGCAGTTGTTTCATTTCTTCTATGATGCTGGCTTCTAAGCGCTGTTCGTGTTTTTCGCGCTCGGCATCTAATTGGCGGATTTCTTTTTTGCTTCGTTCCTTACGCACTTCGTGAGTCGGCATATCCTTCACCACTTGATATAAGGCGTGAAGATTTGGATATTTCTCATCAAAGTTAATCGGGTTAGCCAATTTTAATTCGTTTAGCAACACCGTTAAGCGAATCGCACCTTCCGATAAGTTACACTGTCCTTGCACCATGGCTTTAGCAATCAAGGTAATGCTGTCCATCAAGGTTGCATTGCGTTTGTTAATCACCTTTTGCAACGCAAGCTGCTGCTCTTTAACTCGGCGCAACAAGATACCGGCATAAACCGACAATCCCATAATTACAATTAGGCCCACTCCGGCCAACACCCACCACAACATCTATTTATCCTTATCTAGGTTATCCATCCAACTATTATCTAAATTGCTAAATGCATCGAACATGGCGTCTTCATCCGGCGAACCGACTTCATCTTCTTCAAGTAAGCCTAACTGTTCTAACAAAGCTTGATGGCGAGCCATCTGCTGGTTAACCCACTTCATATCTTTCGCATTAAGCTGTTCGCCGTCATCCAACTTATCTAATAACGAGGCTAAACGCTCATCGGATTCTAATTGCGCTAATTCTTTTTCTGGAGACAGTTTAGGTTTTGGCTTATTGCTAACTAATTTCGCCTTCGGCTGATATTGAGCCAGCTCAACGGGCGCTTGTTGCTGCGCTTGCTCTGGCGTTAATGGGATCGGCTTTTTACTGCCCGCGCGAGGATCTTTAGGCGCGCGATGTTGGCTAACTTCAACCTCTACTTTTTCCTGCGCATTACGGTTGCCCGCTTTTAAGCCCTTACGTTTAGATTGCTTTTTCTGTAATCGAGCTTGCTCTTGATTTACCTTAATGCGTTCGCCCAATTTAGGGCCATTGGCATTCACTTTACGTGTCTTCTTCTGACGTGACATATTTTATTCTCTACGTTGAAACAGCATAACGTCTGCATCATAAAATGCTAACTGACAATTGAATTGCGCCGCAATCCAGTTCATCGTGGTTTGACTATAAAAACTAACATGGGTGGGATCGCCCTTGTAATACCAACGCTGAAATTGCGCATCGCTACTGGCCAGCTGTGTCATCACAGCCAACCACCCATGAGGCTTTAATAGTGCAAATAATTTCGGCCAATCCTTAGCGGGTCGATAAAAGTGCTCTACTACTTCGGTGCAAGTCACAAAATCATATTGCTTAGCTAATGCAGCACGCTCAGGGTAGTAAAACGGGTCATAAAGTGCGACCTGATGTCCTTGCTCCGCTAACATGTTTGATAGCGTTGGTCCCGGACCACAGCCATAATCCAAGCCACTCGATTTAGGCGCAAGCTGAGCTAATAATGGGGCCGTCAATCGATTCAAAAAACCTTGATAACGCAGATCCTGTGGATCATTAACATGGCAGTCATAGATGGCTTTCTCGGCACTGCCGTGCAGAAAATGTTCTGCATCAGCAAAGCGTAAATCACAATTCTGACAGCGGTAATAGTTGCGCTTTTTATCGACCAAGAAAAAGCGTACCGCATGACTCGCACATAATGGACAGGAGTCCAAATTAACAACCTCCAGAAACACAAAAGACTGTACTAACTATAAAGCCAGTACAGTCAATTAGTTGCAGCCATTTCATAGTCAGCAGCGGGGGCGGAGTAGACTCCTAACTCACTGCCTATCAGTAACTAGTGTAAGCCTGCAATGTATTTAGACAAGATAGCAATATCTTCGTCTGTTAATTTCTTCGCAATATCACGCATCATGCCATTCATGTCATTGTTGCGCTCGCCGCTGCGAAATTGCTCAAGCTGTGACTTGATGTATGCAGGGTACTGGCTTGAAATTTTTGGAAAACCAGATAACTCAGTACCTTCGCCGCGCGGTCCGTGACATGCAGTACAAGATGGAATACCACGCGCAGCATCTCCGCCCATGTATAGCTTTTGACCTGCTTCTACAACGTCTGCTGGTGTCGTCGCTGGCGACATGGCTTTGCTACCGTAATATGCGGCTAAATCGGCCATATCTTGCTCGGTTAAGCCGGCAACCATACCACCCATGATGGCGTTATTACGGCCTTTTTCACCACCCGTTTCCATGGCTAACTTAAATTCTTTAAGTTGCTTTTCTAGGTACTTAGGATGCTGGCCTGCCAATTTAGGGTACATATCGGTTGGTGAGTTACCATCCGCCCCGTGACAAGCAACACACGTTGCTGATTTAGTTTCTCCTGCAGCAGCATCACCTTGTGCTAAAGCGGCACCGCTGAACCCGATCATTGCTACTAGAGCTAGCGCTATGTTTTTCATGGCTATCCAATTTTATTATTAAGCTTCCAGATCACATGCGAATCCGCGCATGCTACAATCGTTATTTTTATGAACTCGCATATTTTACACAATTTTAAAAAAAAGTAATCAATACGTAAAACTTTCCCGCTGGAGACCGCATTTTGACCAAGCAAACCATGAATTACAACCTGGCTCACTTTATTACCAGTGCGCCTGATATCCGCCAAATGCCTGAAGACACAGGTATTGAAGTTGCATTTGCAGGTCGCTCTAATGCCGGTAAGTCTAGCGCGCTCAATGCACTAACCAGACAAAAAACCTTAGCTCGCACCAGTAAGACGCCGGGTCGCACTCAGTTAATCAACGTGTTTGAACTGGCCGAAAACAAGCGCATTATCGATTTACCTGGCTATGGTTACGCCAAAGTGCCAGAAGACATGAAGAAAAACTGGCAAAAAGCCCTTGGCGAATATTTGCAAAAACGCGAGTCTCTTAAAGGTTTAGTGGTATTGATGGATATTCGCCACCCGTTTAAAGATTCCGACCAAGATTTAATCTACTGGGCGGTGGACAGCAATCTGCCCGTGCTATGCCTATTAACCAAGGCAGACAAACTCAAGCAAGGGTTGCGTAAAACCACGGTGACCAAAATGCGCCAAGAAGCCAAAACCTTCGAAGGCGATGTGACGGTGGAAGCGTTTTCTTCAACCAAAGGCATCGGCCTAGATCGCCTAAGAGCGGTACTAGATGCTTGGTACTACAGCGAAGAAGACATCCAAGATGATGAAGCGCAAGGCCAGCCTGAAGCCTAGTGCACATTAAGCAGCTCATTTGCTCAATGCGAATGAGCTGACAAAAGCGGTGTTTAACAACACACCCCAAGTCAAATTTTGTTAGCAAGCAACAAATTTGTATTTTGAATTCATTCTAAAGAGAAAATTGGCTTGCCAAATTTCAGCCAAAAAAAAGCCTTGGCAAACTGCCAAGGCGCTTAAAATAGCTTTATTCAATACGTGAAATAAAAGGTCTGAAAGATAAAAATCTAGATAGAGTGTCTAGAAATATCCTTCCCTCTGTACCCTACAGAACAAACTATAGACAAAGCTTTTGCTTAGATAAAGCGTAAATTTGTAATTTATTTACATCTTTTGATCTAAAACAGTAAATCCGTCCTCTCGCTACTTTGACTAAATAAGATACAAGTCAAAGCAGCGTAAACAGCGATTATTAGTGTGCTTCGTTCCAGTTGTCACCCACTCCCGCTTCGGCTACTAAGGGCACATCTAGGGTCATGGCTTGCTCCATCAGCTGTTGCAATTGCGGCACATAATCAGCGACTTTAGACTCGGCAATTTCAAACACCAATTCATCGTGTACTTGCATGATCATTTGGATACTATCGTCGGCTTGTTGTTCAATCCAATCCGCGACTTTGATCATCGCCAGCTTGATAATATCGGCTGCCGTACCTTGCATGGGCGCGTTGATCGCAGCGCGCTCTGCCGCCTTTTTGCGCATCGCATTGCGCGCCTTGATATCGGGTAAATGTAAGCGGCGTCCTTTTAAGGTTTGCACGTAACCGTCTTGCTCAGCGTCGGCGCGCGTGGACTCCATATAACGCAGCACACCTGGGTAGCGCTCAAAATACAAGTCCATGTATTGCTGCGCTTCTTGACGACCAATGCCCAGTTGTTTGGCCAAGCCAAATGCACTCATGCCATAAATCAAGCCAAAGTTGATTGCCTTAGCACTGCGACGTTGCTCACTGGTGACTGCATCAAGGGCAACCCCGAACACTTCTGCGGCAGTGGCACGGTGAATGTCTTTGCCTTGAGCAAAGGCATCCAACAAGCCCTTATCTTGCGACAAATGCGCCATGATCCGCAGTTCAATTTGACTGTAATCGATAGCGACTATCTTGTTGCCCGGTTTAGCAATAAAGGCTTCGCGGATACGACGTCCTTCTTCATTGCGGATCGGAATATTTTGTAAGTTAGGATCACTTGACGACAAACGCCCCGTCGCCGTTACCGCTTGATGATACGAGGTATGTACCCGCCCCGTCGCCGGGTTCACCATTTTCGGCAATTTGTCGGTATAGGTCGATTTAAGCTTACTTAAACTGCGGTACTCTAAAATCACCGCCGGCAATGGATAGTCATAAGCCAACTCTTGTAATACTTCTTCTGCGGTTGATGGCGCGCCTTTAGGGGTTTTCTTCACCACAGGCAACTTCATCTTTTCAAACAGAATTTCTTGTAGCTGTTTAGGTGAGCCTAAATTAAACGGCTGCTCAGCAATGGCATGGGCTTTGTTTTCTAGCTCAATTATCTTTTCACCCAACTGCTGGCTTTGTGCCTGTAACAACTGGCTATCAATCAACACCCCAGTGCGCTCAATATTTGAAAGTACCGCAGCCAAAGGATGCTCAATCTCGTTATAGAGCTGCTCCAGGGTAGGCTCTTTGGCCAGCTTAGGCCACAAGGTTTGATGTAGTTGTAAAGTCACATCGGCATCTTCTGCCGCATAAGTGGCAGCAGTTTCTAACGGCACTTGGTTAAAGGTGAGCTGTTTCGCACCTTTACCCGCGACATCTTCAAAGCTGATGGCTTTATGGCCCAAATATTTTAATGCCAAGCTATCCATGTCATGGCGGTTCGATACACTATTAAAGACATAAGATTCCAACATGGTATCAAATTGGGCGCCGCACAATTGCACCCCATAGCGAGCCAGCACGCTGGCATCATATTTAAGGTTTTGCAGTACCTTAGCTTGTGTTTTATCTTCTAATATCGGTTTTAATTGCGCCAACACGTCATCCAAGGCTAACTGCTCGGGCGCATCTGGGTAATCATGGGCGACGGGTAAATAGGCGGCCTCACCGGGCGCCACCGCAAAAGAAAAGCCAACCAGCTCGGCCACCATGTAATCAACACTGGTGGTCTCGGTATCAAAAGCAAATAATGGCGCTTGCTGTAATTTTTGTAGCCATGTATCAAGCTGGGCTTGGGTCAATATGGTTTCATAATTTTCACTGCTTAGCCCACTCACCAGCGGCGCACTGTCTTCTGCTGGCTCAGATGAGTTCACCGTTGCCACTGTCGCGCCATCTAACACCTCAGCAAGCCAACGCTTAAACTCCATTTTGCCATAAAGCTCGATCAGCTTGTCTTTGTCCATCGGCTGAGCGGTCAAATCGGCATAAGCTTCGGTTAGCTCTACATCGGTTTTAATTGTGGCTAAGGTATAAGACATTCTGGCTTCAGCTTCGTGCTTACGCATTTTTTCCGGCATGGTTTTAGCACCGCGAAAGCCTAAGGCTGGTAGCTCATCCAGGCGCGCATAAATCTCATCCATGCTGCCAATACCTTGTAGCATAGCGACGGCAGTTTTTTCACCCACTCCCGGCACGCCCGGAATATTGTCCACCTTGTCTCCCATCAAGGCGAGATAATCTATGATCAGTTCAGGACCCACACCAAACTTTTCAACCACCCCATCGCGATCCAACACGGTATTAGTCATGGTGTTGATCAGTAATACATTCTCATCCACCAGCTGGGCCATGTCTTTGTCGCCAGTGCTGATTAAGGTCGGGATGCCTTGGGCGCTGGCCTGCCTTGCCAAGGTGCCAATCACATCGTCGGCTTCCACCCCTTCATGAATAATAATGGGTAAACCTAAGGCACGAATAATGTCATGTAAGGGTGCCACTTGAACCCGTAAATCATCGGGCATCGATGGACGCTGCGCCTTGTATTCGGGAAACATTTCATCGCGAAATGTTTTGCCTTTAGCATCAAATACCACCGCGATATGACTAGGCGAAAACTGATTAATCAAGCTACGCAACATATTGACTACGCCATACACGGCACCGGTTGGCTCACCCGCCGAGTTGGTTAAGTGAGGAGGCGCAAAAAATGCGCGATAGAGATAAGATGAGCCATCAACAAGAATAAATGGGTTTTCGGGTATTTGTGGCATAGTCGTGTTCTGTCATTAGAATGAATGCCGTAAGGATGCCATATCAACCGCATCGGCTCTATGTTTATGACGGGATTTTTCGCAATCTGCAGGGTTATGAGCAGCCTATCTGACGAAATCGGCATTATCGACAGCGTTTTTTCAATGCCTCACTTTAAACACCGCCTATACACAAGAACTCACCGCTAGCCTGTGGATATCTCTGTTCACAAAAACATCTTAAATGTAACATTTTGGTAATACCCATTCACAAGCAAACAGTAAGCCTATGATAGATATAGACAAATAAGCTATGACTTGATGCTGTTAGAGGTATCGATATTTGTGATGATTGTGGAAAAGATTTGTTGATTTTTTACAACACTTGATATTTAGCAAGAAATTCAGCGGAAAAAACTAACTGAGCCGGAGTATTTTGGTGGGAAATATCGCAAAAGAAAAGAGTTGGGTGCCGCTGCTAGCTTAACTGGATAGTGAATGACAGAAGTTAATTAACAGCAGCCCCCAAATTCAACGAAACGCTGAGAAAAAAGCAATGTGAGCAAAGTCGTGCTTGCGTTAACTCATTTAAAACCATGCCAGATTACAATGGGTTAGCGCCAACGAAATAAATGATAATAAATATCATTTACATTGTAAAGCAGTATTTACTTCACCTTAGCCCGTTTTCCAAAAAAAAAACCGACTCTAAAAAGAGTCGGTAAACTGGAAGCAATGTGAGCAATGTCGTGCCATGTATCAAAAAGCAATGTGCTTTGCGAGTATCTGGACAACGAAACAAATAGTAATGATATTAATTATCATTTGCAAGTGTTTTATTGATTATTTTCTATCTAATAACAATCCTCAAATCAGCCTTGCGCCAAACGGCCAACAAATTCTCGCTGGACGAGCATATTGCGCTTGATTGGGTATATAATGTGACAGTTAACAACAATGAGGTAGCAGAATGAGAGTTTGTGGCATTGAAATCCAAGGCAGCGAGGCCGTTATTGCACTATTAGCACTTGATAAAGGGCTATTTGAGTTACCAGAATGTCGCACGCGCAAGTTTATTTTGAGAGATGATAGCGACCAAGCTCAGCTCAGTAAGTTTCAATTTGACGTGGCCAAACTGGTCGAAGACTACAAAATTGAAAAGCTCGTGATCAAATCAAGACCTCACAAAGGTAAGTTTGCTGGCGGTGCGATTGGATTTAAAATGGAAGCGGCAATCCAGCTGATCAAAGACGTGCCTGTCGAGATAATCACTGCCAATGAGATCAAGGAACAAATTAAACGTAATCCAGTAGCGATTGATTTTGCCGCAACAGGATTGAAAAAATTTCAGGAACACGCATTCAGCTCGGCTTACGCCACGATGATCCGAGATATGTATAACAAAGACGCTTAGGCTTTGGTTTCATTTTTGGCTCGGTTTGAGCCAACCAAACAGTAGACAAAAGAAAAGGGGCGATGTTTTTCAACATCGCCCCTGATAGTCACAACATCTATTCCATGATGTTTGGTGCTCCCTGCACTTTGACTATGGTAGCAGCCTATCCTTAGATTGCATTTCTCGGTTATCCATAACCTAACAAATCATCCTGATTTGCTTTCTATCTCCGTCCTGGAGGTGTCCCTAACCGCATCCTGCGGCGTTCCTTACATCTTCCTTGATTGCCAAACTTCCTGTTCGACGACGACGTTCAACTTCCTGTTAAACATCATTTGCTTCCTGCAGTTGTAATAATAGGGGAAAACCAAGATAAAAATAGCCGTAACAAAACCTTCAGCACTTCGCCTCAACACCCCCAGCGCCACCAAAAATAAAAATAACCAATAAAAACAACATGATGAAAATAACCCTAGCGATTTTTCATGTTGTAAAACCGACATTGCAACAGCTAATTATAGCGATAAACCTCGCAATGAATGGCGAATGTCTCACAACCAATTTATTGCGCTCAATGAGAAATTCCATTTAGTAATAAAAAGCTCATGTATCAGTCTAAAATAATCGAAAAAATATCTGCAGGCCCAAGAACAAACACTACTATTAGATTTAAGTGACTTTATGGTGATCTAAATCAATGCAGCTAAAATATAAACTCGGACTCTTATTTGTTCTGATTGGCTTAATTCCTGCGATAATTAGTAGTCTTATTGTCGAAAACATCTCATCCAAGGCCCTGACTCAACAAGCTTATGACCAGCTGTCAGGACTGTGGAAAATAAAACAAACTCAACTAGATAACTACTTTTCGCAAAAGCAAAGTGACTTAAATGTACTTGATAGCTTGTTGTTAAATTTGCAGCAGGAGAACGCCACCCGGTCAGCTGAGCAATACATAGATAACTACCATGCCTTGTTTACTACCTTTATTGAGCAAAAAAACTATTATGACTTGTTTGTGATTAATCAATCCGGTGATGTGTTTTATTCCGTCACCAAAGAGCCAGATTATCAAACCAATATGCGTAACGGCCCCTACCGTGAATCAGGCTTAGGTGAAGTGTTTCAAGAAGCCAGCCAACAATCAGGTTTTCAAATTGCTGATTTTGCACCTTACACCCCCAGTAAAGGTGCTCCAGCTGGTTTTATTGGTCAACAAGTCACACTAAATAATGTGCAGTATGTTATCGCCTTGCAGCTATCCATCGATGAAATCAACGCCATCATGCAAGTACGCGAAGGCCTGGGAGAAACAGGCGAAACCTACCTAGTGGGTAGCGATAATTTAATGCGTTCCGATTCCTTCTTAGACCCGGTCAATCGCAGTATTGAAGCCTCATTTGCTGGCAATATCAGTAGCAATGGGGTTGATACTCAAGCCACTCAAGCCAGCTTTAGTGGCGAACAAGGCTTTGCCTTGATTCAAGACTATAACCACAATCCGGTATTATCCGCCTATGGCCCAGTAACATTTGGCGACGTGCAATGGGCGCTGATAGCCGAAATTGATGAGCAAGAAGCCCTAGCACCAATAGCAAAACTCACCAACATCACTTATTACATCATCGCTATTTCAAGCGTGCTAATTTTGGTGATTGCTTGGTTAACGACCCGCAGCATCACGCAACCCCTAGGTGGAGAGCCGAAGGAGATGCTTAGCCTCACCAGTAATATTTCAAGTGGCGATCTCACTTACCCCTTCGAATTTAACCCACACGACAGCAGCGTCTACTCTAGCTTGGGCAAAATGCAGCAAAACTTGTCTGATTTACTCGGTAAAATTGCCAGTGCCAGCCAAGTGATGGCACAAAAAGCCGAAGAGACTTCAGTGGTGTCCAATCAAACCCGCATTTCTGCGGCAGAGCAAACCAAAGAAATCGAAATGATGGCCACCGCGATGGAAGAAATGAATGCCGCCGCCAATGAAATCAACCATCATGCTAATTTGGCCGCATCAGAAATCAACGACATTAACCGTCATCTTAGCGATGTTGATAGGGCAATAGGCGACACCTTGCAATCCATGTCTGATGCGCTAAACCTCAACACCACCACGGCATCGGAAATGGAAGCCCTTAACTTACACAGCCAAAAAATAGGTCAAGTACTGGAAGTGATTCAAACCATTGCCGAGCAAACCAATTTATTGGCACTGAATGCCGCTATTGAGGCCGCCCGTGCAGGGGAGCAAGGGCGCGGTTTTGCTGTAGTGGCGGATGAAGTACGTGAACTGGCGAAAAAGGTACAAACTTCAACCAAAGATATCGAATCGGTTATCGGCGAGCTCAATAGTCAAGCCAGCCATGTTTCAAGCTCGATGCGATCAAGTGCCAGCCAATCTGAACACACTTTTGAAAAGGCCAAAGAAATGCAACAGGCGCTGCATGAAGTAGCCAAAACGATGGAGCAAATAAACGAACACGCAATGCAAACCGCCGTGGCCGCAGAGCAGCAATCACAAGTCACAGCCGATGTTGCCCGCAGTATCACCAATATCGGCGTCGCTGCCGAACAAAGCAGCCAAGGGGCCACGCAAACCTCACAGGCCAGTGGTAACCTAGCCCAGCTTGCCAGTGAGCTCGAAACAGCCACCCAATATTTCAAATTTAGAGCCAATCAAGCTAACAAACCAAGTGTGGAGTTTAGTTGATTAGCCCTTTTAACAAGCCGGGGTCGGTATTTTTCATGCCAACTCCGGCTTAAGCATCGCCTGTACAGGGTTTAGCATGCGATGACTTTATTCCGTTCGGTTCATTTACCGGTAAGCGGATTTTTATTAGCTACCTTTCACGGCTTTAATTAACAGCTGGCCCACATCAGTGTGGTGTGAAAGCTGTGAAAACGATGCGGTGACAGCGTCTGGACCGTAGGCAATAACAGCAACTGGCGTATCCGTATGTGTACCCGTACCCCAAACAATATTTTGCTCTTCACCCATCGCACGACCAATTAGATCGCTGCGAATTTCTTCTCCGTAAACATAGAAAGCTTCAAAATCATCTACCTTAGGAAAGGTTTTTGCACTTAGGTACTTATGCTTAGGGTCATGAAAGTGATTCGGTTCAGTCTCCAAAATAGCCTTAGCTTGCTCTAATGTAATATCAAACTCGCTGTTTGCATTAACGATTTTTTGTAGTGTTTGTGGCTGCTTATCAGCGCCATCATCAAACTCAATCAGCATGTTCGCGAAGCTGGTTTTTTGCGCGTATAACTTATCTAGAATAGCTAGACCACCAAAGTTAAAGTTAGGCTGGTATGCATGATCTTTAAATGCGCTACCCGAACGATTTGCTGGTTGAACGATACCTGCACGTGAATAACTAAAGCCAAAACCACCGGTTTCGTGGTCTGCCGTTACCACCACTAGAGTATCGTTGCGATCTTTCACCCAGTCATACACATACTGCACTGTTTCATCAAATTTAAGCATTTCATGTAACATGGTGCCGGCGTCATTATTATGTCCAGCCCAGTCAATTTGCCCACCTTCAACCATCAAGAAAAAACCATCTGGATCTTGAGCAAGTACATCCAGCGCTTTTTGGGTCATTTCTTTCAACCCCGGCATTGAGCGCTTCGGATCGTTTTTACTATTGCTGTATTCAATACCATCTTGCATGCCTGAATAAGCAAATAGGCCAAGCACTTTATCCCCTTGCGCCGCCGCTAAAGCCTGACGAGTATGAACAACGCTATAACCTGCTGACGCGGCTTGAGTTAATAGGTTTTTTTCATCGTTACGCTTAGACTTAATTTTAATATCACCACCTGTTTGCTTAACCAACTGCTGATACAACTCGCCTTTATCATTAGCCGATTTAGGGATCCAATAACGTAAGCCCCCCGACAACATCACATCAACGCCCGTTTCAAGCATCTCTTCTGCAATTTCATTTTCGTATGAACGATGGGGTTGGTGCGACGCAAAAGCCGCAGGGGTTGCGTGAGTTAAACGCGTATCAGACACGAGGCCTGTGGCTTTACCCATTTTTTTGGCAATTTCTAAAACGCTTTCAACCGGGTTGCCATCAATATCCAAGCCAAGCGCTTCAGAAGGCGCATCAACACCAGAAGCAAGGTGAGAAGCTGAACATGCAGAGTCAACCACCAAAGCATCGGCTGGACTATGTAAAGACATGCCCAGCACGCCCTTATCAATAAGGGTTGTTAACGCCGTATCACGGCCTTGGTAGATAGAGTTAGGCGCTTTACGGGCATATTCTTCAAGTAAACCCATTTGGCCAGGCCCCATGCCGTCACCTATCATTAAGATGACATTCTTTACGGGTGTTTGCGCAAAACTTGCGTAACTCGCTAGGGTTAATGAAAGCGCTAGAACAGATTTTTTTGCCACGTGCATCGGTATCATGGGTTTTCCTATGAAAAATGATGAAATAAGTATTAGAGTGGCGATACTAAAACCGCTTTATGACAAGAATAAGACGCTTAAATTAATAACAATAAACATTAAAAGAACTAAAGCACACAATAACCACAGAATAGATCGCTGTTAGATCATTTGCGGCAATCCTCAAGACAAACTTAATGGCCCAGCAATGCCCAGCGGCGCAAAACGTCAATACTCTCCTTGCTCCTGCCGCTCGAAATATTCCTGATAGCGACCACTTGCAACTGTAGAGGCCTCTGAACTTACCCACCACCTTGTAGTCGATGGCGTTTCAGGGCTAGTTTATCTATGTCACTGTATGGTTTCAGTTACAGCCAATGTAATTAAAACCAAACTGCGTCATAAGCCAAGATGCAAGATCAATAGGTTGCGAAAATCATGCAACCATACCGTGACATAAAATGTAACCATAGCGTGACATAACGAAACCAAGCGCTTAACGAAATAATGAAGCTGTCATTTTATTACAGTTTTACCCTCTTGCTTAGCTGACGATTCATCATGCTTGCGGAGTTGTTGAACGAAGCAAGCTTAATGGGCTATTTGCGAGCGATGTGTTGATATACGAAAACCTTGTACCGAGGCGTATGGTCTAACGATGGTTCTTTACCTACCTACTGCGGGTTCCATAAGCCAAGAGCCGCAAAGACTGGCAACAAAACTGTATGAAAAAAGCCCCAAATTTTTCAACGTAGCCATTGCTATCGAGAGAATAATGGATGCCCCCTATTTTCCCACTTTAGCCGTAGTTTTGGCAGCGCTGCAGGCAGCTGGGAGCACCTCACAGCACATAGCATCCGAGCAGGCCACAGCTGGACCCGTGGGCAAGCAGCATGTAACCGACTGAGTGGATTTGGATAAATTTTTTCCAGCTGCACAAACAAACTGCGTAACTTGCTTAACAGGCAGGATTGATCACACCTAAAAATTACACATCCAGTCAGAGCTACGGATTTCGAATAGCATTTTAGCCTACCCTTGCATCCATTAATGAATCAGCAGCGAATCTTTAAAGCAGATCTAGCCTTTTTCGCTGGCTTTTTGCGCCATCAAATAGCTTGGTTATTTAGATGGCTGTCCGGTATTTCCACTATAAATATTGTTACCTAATAATTAGCTCATGCTTCACTAAAGCTGGCCAGTGGCGGTAGCTCCGACTCGGGCATAAATTCCCCTTTGATCATCCACAGTGGGGTGTAGTCCGTTTCAAATTCCGGCAACAGGCCATATTGGTGGTAACAATAAGAAGCAATGGCAGTAATGGGCAGTGAGATCCAACCCTCGGGATAAAAGTGATCCATATCAGTGCGCGTGAACCACGCCCTATGGGCTTCCAGCGCCTTGGTATAAGCGTCTTGATACCGCGTTTCACGCTCACTGCTTAGCACCACGCCAAGTAATTCCACCACAGGTAAAAATAGGTGATAAGCTGCGTTGGCACTCTCTTCACTATAAAAGTAATTCGGCGCCGAATAGGTAATCATATCCCCTAGCAGGCGGGCCAAATCTGCCCCTGGGGTAAACAGCCCTTTGAGTAACCGCATAAACGCACAATAAAAATCTCGAGGCCCTAATACAGCGGTATTTTTGGCAAACACGCCTTCATCTAGGCCATGTAATACTTGCATATGCTCGGTGTTACGTAAAATCAGCGCCAGTGAAAATGCATTCAACCAATCATTAAACATTAAGGTATCGTCGCTTTCAGCTACGCCGGAAAACTGACGGTGCTCAAGGGTCACGGTAACGGGCTGGCCAACATGGGCCACCATGCAGATGGGGTTATACGCCATTTGCTCTAGATTGATTAACGCGCGCTGGCGCATGGCCTGCGGCGCATCCAGTAACTGACCGATACCCAATAGGTATTGCACACCTCTAAAGTCAATCGACCAGCTGCCGGTGGCGGTACCAGTATAGGTTTGATAAGCCACTTGCCAATCTTGAATCTTCTCGTTGAAATCGCGTTTTTTCGTTTCACTGGTAATGGTCTGTCCCAGTTGCGCCTTGATAGCGATGTAGTGATGGGGGTGTAGTGTCATTAACTTGCCTCTCTATAAATATTGACCTTGGGTGCGCCGCTTACCTGCCCTGTGCTGCCACTCTTCAGCTCGTAAAAGGCCCCTCGTCGTCGAAAATGGTAGATTGCTAACCGAAACATCCTGCACAAGTTCTTTCTCAGCGAATAGCTCAGAATCAGAAATCATTAACTCAGCTTCACGAATACCAAATGGAACTAACTCAAGACCCACTTTGAAAGCTCTATCCCAGTAGTTAGTGTTTATTTCAGACAGCGCATCCGCAATTATTTTTTCTCTCGGCCTAGTAAACAATTCTGACTCCTTCAATATGCCATTCGCGATTGTTTATTATTACCACAAGAGCAACCTGTACCAACCCCAGGGCAAACGCATGAATGCTTTTTGAGCGTTTAGTGGTGTTTTCTTAAACGAATATCTGCCGCCAGGATGATTTCACGGCGTTTCGTATAAGAAAATTCCACTTTGTTCCCTTGGTTGATTGCATTTTGTACACTCATGCGCTCGCCTTGGTACCAACCCCTATCGAGTATTGAATAGACTAACAAGACAGGCACTATTTATATTCAATAAATATTGTGCCTTAGTAGATGGCTTTTCAGGGCTAGTTTATCTATGTCACTGTATGGTTTCATTTACAGCCAAAGGCGCAAAGTGCATCGCCAGTGCCGTATCGAGCATGCGATTGGCAAAGCCCCATTCGTTGTCACACCAAACCAATGTTTTCAATAGGTTACCATTACTTACTCGGGTTTGACTGGCGTCAATGATGGCGCTGTGGGGATCATGATTGAAGTCGACGGAAACCAGCTCTGCTTCGCTGTAATCGACTATGCCTTGATAGTAAGTTTGGGTTTGCTGTTTTAGTAACGCATTAACGGTAGCAACATCAACTTGGGTTTTTAGGCTGACACTTAAATCCATTGCCGTCACATTAATGGTGGGAACTCTGACGGCAATGGCTTCAAATTTGTTGGCAAACTCGGGCATGATGCGCTCAATGCCTCGCGCCAGTTTGGTATTAACCGGAATGATAGAGGTGCTAGCTGCACGTGCCAAACGCAAATCTTGATGATAAGCATCAATCACTTGCTGATCGTTCATCGCCGAATGGATTGTCGTGATTGTGCCAGATTCAATGCCAAACTCCTGATTTAAAAGATGAATAACAGGCACAATACAGTTAGTCGTACACGAGCCGTTAGACACAATTTGATGGGCTTGGGTTAAGGTTTGATGGTTTACGCCATAAATAATGGTGTGATCTAAATCGGCACTGCCGGGGTGAGAAAACAGCACCTTACCCGCGCCAGCTTGGAGGTGCTTCAAACCATCATCACGACTACCGTATTTACCTGTGCAATCCAACACTATGTCCACCGCTAAGTCATGCCAAGGTAGCATTTCAATCTCGCCTTGATGAAAAATGGCAATACGATCTTGTTCAATGTAGAGATGCTGCTGATCAAAATGCACGGCGGGCTTAAAGCGACCATGGCTTGAATCATACTGCAACAAGTGCGCCATCGCTTTAGGGGTAGCGAGTTCATTAATTGCAACTACTTGGATCTGCCCGGCATAATCATTTTCGTAGATAGCCCGTAATACGCTGCGACCAATACGACCAAATCCATTTATCGCAATTTTTAGCATGTTTATCTCCAAAAAAGCCCTTGCTTTGGTAAGGCAGTTAATATCGCTGTCATTATAAACTGTGAAGCTAGGCTATATCATTTCTGGGCATGATATTTAATAATTTAAGCTTATTCACATTTACTTTACATCTAAGGCATTAGTTTTTGATTGGCTCGCGCATTTCTTTCGTTCTCACCTTGCTCGTTTGCTGTTTTTTAGTGAACCAGCCTAGTGTGGCTAATGATTTAGTGCTCACCGCAGAAGAAGAAGCCTTTTTAACCGAGCATCCCGTCATTCGGGTATCAAATGAGACCGATTGGCCTCCTTTGGATTTCTTAGATAAAGGTGAGCCTGCTGGCTATTCTATTGATTATCTAAACCTAATCGCGGACAAAATCGGCGTTAAGTTTAGCTATGTCAATGGCTACAGTTGGTTCCAGTTGTTAGAACAAGCCAAAGCAAAAGAACTGGATTTAATGCATTCCATTGCGAAAATTCCAGAACGAGAGAAATTCTTAATTTTTTCAACGCCTTACTTTGAGATGCACAATGTCATCGTAAGTAACCAACAAAACAAGCATTTATCTCATCTCGCTGCCTTACAAGACAAAACCATCGCTGTTGTCGCTGGCTACCACGTAACTAAGTTTTTAACTCAGCATTATCCCAATATCAAACAGCTCAATGTTGCTTCCCCGCTGGCGGCATTACGCGCGGTAGCAACCGATCAAGCCGATGCGTATATCGATAACCTCGCCACCGTCAATTTCCTAATGGAGAAACACCTGATGGGTAATCTATCGGTGACAGGCAGTGTTGAAATGGACGACAAGCAATCTGATTTGTTACATATCGCAGTACGTGACGATTGGCCATTAATGCAAAGCATCATCAATAAGGCCATCGCGCAAATCAGAGAGAGTGAGCTGATCCCCCTGCGCCAAAAATGGCTAGGCGAATTCAATCGCATCAATCAAGCCAACAGTTTAAATTTGACCCAAGTTGAACAAGATTACCTGCAAAAATTAGACAGCTTAAGCTTATGTGTTGATCCAGACTGGATGCCTTATGATCAAATCGACAGCAATGGCCAGCACAAAGGTTTGTTCGCCGATTACTTAGGCGTGATTGCCAAACGTTTACGATTAAACCTATCGCTGAATCCAACCTCAAGTTGGCAAGAAACCATAGACAAAGCGCAGCACGGACAATGCGACCTGATATCCGGCATAATTAACACGCCTGAGCGCCAATCTTTTCTGAATTTCAGTCAGCCATTTTTAAGCTCACCGGTGGCCATTCTCAGCCAACAGCAAACCCCCTATTACACCCTAGAGCAGCTATCGGGAAAAACCTTAGCACTGGTGGCGGGTTACAGTGATGAAACAGAAGTGAGAGTGAGCTATCCTGATATCAAAATCAAACTATTTGATGATGTCACCAGCGCACTGGAAGCGACAGCCAAGGGCCAAGTTGACGCCACGCTCGGCACCTTATTTGTCAGCTTATATCATATCCAAGAGCAAGGCTTAGCTAACCTTAGAATGCACGGTTTTACCCCATTCAAAAACCATTTCAGTATCGGTATCGGCCATAAAGATCCGCTGTTAACTAGCATTATCAATAAAGCGCTTACCAGCATCGCTCCCGAAGAGCACATCGCTTTAAGAAAACAATGGCTCAGCCTAGATCAACAACAACACAATGAACAGTTGATTGAAAGTAGCCTAAAAGAGGGCCTGAACATTGACACCATCAACACCATTTTTAATTTGGAACAACAAGCTTTTCTGAGCCATAAGCCATGGATAACCATGTGTGTTGACCCCGATTGGGCTCCTTTTGAATGGATAGATGATAAACAGCAACATCAAGGGATTGTTGCCGATACCATGAAATTGTACGAACAAAAGCTGGGTAAAGAATTTAAGCTAATACCAACAAGAAGCTGGACCCAAACCCTATCAAAAGCCAAGCTGCGCGAATGCGATATTATTTCAGCCGCAGCCAAAACGCCAAGCCGAGAAGAGTACCTTGATTTTGGCGAGCCGTTTATGAAACTACCCGTGGTCGTGATCACGCGAGAGCTTCCCTACTTCATTGGTAACTTAGGCCAAATTGAAGGCAAGCCAATTGGCATCGTGGCAGGTTATTCATTAGTTGAGATGGTTAAACAGCAATACCCTAATGCCAATATAAAAGAAGTCAGTAATGTTGAAAAAGGCATTGAAAAGGTGTCCAGCGGCGAGCTGTTTGCATTTTTAGGCACGGTTGCATCAGCTAGCCACGTGATCCAAAAAGGCAAAATTACCAATGTAAAAATAAACGGTGCTACCGGTTTAGAATGGTCGGTGGGGGTCGCTACCCGTAGTGATGAGCCATTAATGCGGCAAATTTTTGATGCGGCTACCCGAGATATTAAGCCTACAGAGCATGATGAAATCTTTAACCGCTGGATCAACATTAAGTATTTACATGAAGGTGATTATCGCAAACTTTGGCCGATGGCTTTGTCCATTTTAGTACTGCTAAGCTTATTCATTTATTGGAATCGCAAGCTAAGCAGTTTGAACAGAAAAATAAACAGCTATTTGGACATTATCGACCACCATGTCCTGAACCTGAAAATCGATCTTGATCAAACCATTATCGATGCCAGTGATGCCTTCTGCCAAACCATAGGTATCGCCAAATACAAACTGATCAACAGTGATTTCCGTTTACTCTACCTCGACGCGAATAATGATGAGATAGATTCCGCCTTCTATCAGGCCATTAATCAATGTCAAAATTGGCAGGGCGAGTTTAGTTATGTCAAAAAGAATGGCAAATTGCTCAATACCGAAACCTATTTATCCCCGATCAAGCGCGGTCAGAAAGTCGTTGGTTTTAGTGTCATCCAGCAAGATATTACCGATAAAAAACGCATTGAAAACATCACCCGAATTGATGAATTAACAGGGCTATTTAACCGCCGCCATTTCAATGAAATATTTCCCAAGGAACTGGCTCGCGCCAAGCGTGATGGCAAATTGTTTGGCTTTATGCTGATCGATGTCGACCACTTTAAAGCCTTTAACGATACCTACGGCCACCCCAAAGGTGATCAAGTATTGATTGATATTGCTAAAGCCTTACAAAGTAAATTAAACCGCGCTTGTGACTACGTTTTCAGGCTTGGCGGCGAAGAATTTGGCGTGATCATCTCTGGCGCGGCGATTGATAACGACGTGTTAGATACAGCCTATCGATTAAAAGAAGCCATAGAAGCCCTGAATATTACCCATATCCGTAATCAACCCTACGATACCATCACCATTTCTATTGGTGTCAACATTGTTACTCCAGACCAAGAAACAGACCAAGAAGCCATTTACCAACAGGCAGATGATGCGCTTTATCAAGCTAAAGAGCACAACCGTAACTGTGTGCTACTAGCAAACAAAAAAGATTAGAGCTATCAAAAAGCAAAAATCAATAGCTTTAGACTATCAGTAGTATTGATCTAAACCATTTTAAGATTACGTTATTTTCTACCATAATGACCCCATTGAAACGACAAACCTTTTGCAAAAAATAAGGAAAATAAAATGTTAGAAAATAGAGAAGGCAAATCAGTACCTCAAGTTACATTCCATACTCGTGCTAACGATGCTTGGGTTGATGTCACTACAGATGAAATTTTCAAAGGTAAAACCGTGGCAGTATTTGCACTTCCAGGTGCGTTTACACCAACTTGTTCATCGACCCATCTACCTCGCTACAACGAACTAGCTGGCGTATTGAAACAAAATGGCGTGGATGAAATCGTTTGTATCAGTGTTAACGATACGTTTGTAATGAACGCATGGCTGGCAGACCAAGAAGCTGACAACATTCGTGTTATTCCTGATGGTAACGGCGAATTTAGCGCAGGCATGGGCATGCTAGTAGACAAAGACGACCTAGGCTTTGGCAAACGCAGCTGGCGCTACTCTATGCTGGTAAAAGATGGCGTTATCGAAAAAATGTTCATCGAGCCAAATGAGCCAGGCGACCCGTTCAAGGTGTCCGATGCAGATACCATGCTAAATTACATTAACCCAAATGCGAAAGCGCCTGAAGCCATTAGCATTATCACTAAGCCAGGTTGTCCTTTCTGTGCTAAGGCTAAAGCATTGCTAAAAGAAAAGGGCTTAGCTTACGAAGAAATCGTATTAGGCCAAGATGCAACCAGCGTAAGTCTTCGTGCCATTAGCGGACGCACCACGGTACCTCAGGTATTCATTGGTGGTAAGCACATTGGCGGCAGCGATGACTTAACCGCGTACTTCGCTTAATACTCAACAGGTTAAGGGCAAGCCATTTGCCCTTAACCTCCCATCAAGTTGACTGTAATCAAGTTTATTTACCTGATGTTGGCAACGTAAGATCAGGCAAGTGAATTTCTCCCTTAATGAGGTTGTTATGAAAGTGAAACAATTAGACGTAGCGATTATTGGCGGTGGCACAGCAGGCTTAGCCGCTTACCGAGCAGCAAAAGAAACCACAAACTCTGTCGCCATCATTGAGGGCGGTCCGTTCGGCACAACCTGTGCTCGCGTCGGTTGTATGCCAAGTAAACTACTCATTGCGGCAGCAGAAAACGCGCATCAATATAAAAAATCAGCCGCTTTTGGTGTGCATCTTGGCAAACCACAAATCAATGGCAAGCAAGTCATGGCTCGAGTGAAAGCCGAACGCGATCGCTTTGTTGGCTTTGTGCTTGAGTCCGTTGATGGCATACCAAGTGAAGATAAGATTTCGGGTTATGCAAAATTTATCGATGCGAACACCCTGCAAGTGGGCGAAGATCTGCAGATCCAAGCCAAGCGCATCGTTATCGCCACGGGCTCTCGTCCTAGCTGGCCTGCTCCTTGGAATGAGTTAGGCGATCGCCTTGTGGTCAACGATGACATCTTCGACTGGGATGACTTACCTGAGTCCATTGCGGTATTTGGCCCCGGTGTTATTGGCCTTGAACTAGGCCAAACCTTGCATCGCCTAGGCGTAAAAGTTTTGATGTTTGGCGTTGGGGGTCAAGTGGGTCCACTAACTGACCCTGATGTGATGGCTTACGCCTATCAAACCTTTGCCGAGGAATTCTATTTAGATGCCGATGCTAAGGTCAGTAAGGGCGAGCGCCAAGGTGATAAAGTACTGATTCAATACACAGATAAACAAGGTAATGAGCAACAAGCCTTAGTTGATTACTTGGTAGCTGCCACTGGCCGTCGCCCTAATGTCGATAAAATTGGCCTTGAGCAACTCGACATCCAACTTGATGATAAGGGCGTGCCTGTTGCAGATAAGTTCACTATGCAAACGTCGATCCCGAATATTTTTATCGCGGGCGATTCAAGCAACCAAATTCCGTTGCTTCATGAAGCGGCCGATCAAGGAAAAATTGCGGGTCACAATGCGGGCATTTATCCCGACATTCGAGCAGGCCTACGTCGCACTCCGATCGCGGCAGTATTCAGTGACCCACAAATTGCCATGTTAGGTGAAAGCTACCGTGATATTGAACGCCGTCTAGGTGGCTGTGGATGTTTTGCCATCGGCGAAGTAAGTTTTGAAAACCAAGGCCGTAGTCGCGTCATGTTAGTCAATAAAGGACTACTAAAAGTTTATGGCGAAAACGGCACTGGCCGCTTCCTAGGTGCAGAAATGACCGGCCCCAATGCGGAACATTTAGCGCACCTGTTGGCTTGGGCGCACCAAAACAAAATGACCGTAGCGCAAATGCTGGATATGCCTTTTTATCATCCGGTGATTGAAGAAGGCGTTCGTACCGCATTGCGTGACCTCAACGCCAAATTACACCTAGGGCCAGAAATGACCCAGATGTGTATGGAATGTGGCCCAGGTTGTTAAACCTATAAGCCGCTCGCTTTAGTTTGTCGGGCGGCTCACTGTTTTTACTATTAACCATGCCATTCGCCCTGCTAGTGATGACCTTTAGTTGACAGCTAATCAAATATCCTGAAAATGTAAAATTCTATCTCATTTTCAAAGGAATGTTGGGCAATGTCAGTTTTACGATGCGGTGTGTTAGCCGCGCTTTTACTCCTTAATGGCTGTGGCGGCGGCTCCCTTGATTTGTCCGGCAAACCCGATGATGGCGGCGGTAGCAATCCTCCTGAAGTGCCAGCTGATAGTTTGGTTTTAGCGCGTAGCAATAGCCCCTATGCCGATAAGCTGATCCCATGTGTACTCGGCTTACAGGCCAATAACGCGTGCTCCCTAAATGAGCTTAACTTCATCTACCAAGCGAATCCTAACCCCACGGTAGAAGATATAATGAACCGCGTGGTGGTATCTGATCAGTGGATGGCAAAGCGCTTCGAAGATATGCTCAAACAGAGTAATATGCCCAACACCATGCTGCCCTTATTTCAAAGTGTCCGCGCAGTGGTGATAAGTAAAGACATCCGCCCCGCTTTTTTTAGCCCTTACTCGGGAGCAATCTACATCGATCCCGATTTTATTTGGCTAACTAACTCAGAAAAAGCCACCATCAATAAAGATGAAGACCAGCGAGCCGAATACGCCCGCCAATTTCAATTTGAAGCCACACAGCGCTTTGTTAAAGATAATGCCAGAGCATTTCCGCCGGGCACCTTAAATGATCAAACCGAGCGTAGCCTAGCTGCTACCGTGCCGGTATTAGCAAGCTTGCTGTTTCATGAATTAGCCCATGCTCGAGATGCTTATCATCATACCTTCCTTGATACCTTGACTCCCTCCGACACACGGCTATCTGATATCTATAATAGCCGCACTATTCCAGTGATGAACGAACAAGTATTCACTAGCACTTTTGCCTTAACCAACAAAAACATGAAGTCCCTATCTCAAGCACTGTATGGAGGTGAAACACCAACGGCAGAACAAAAGGCTTACACCGCCGCCGATGTAGGCGCAATGTTGGAGGGCGAAGGGGCAAATGATCAGTATGCTTACTATACCGGCTATGAAGATTTTGCCATGTTGTTCGAAGAAACCATGATGAAGTACCACTACAACATAGATCGTGATGTGGTGTATCTTGAGGTTCCAGAGACCTATACCAAATGTGATGACTACATCGTTGGCTGGGGGCAACGCAACCGACTTGCGGCAAGTGAAGTGCGCCCTCGCGCCCAAGCCGTAGCGAGAAAAGCGCTAGCTAACATCAGTGGTACCGAGTTACTTGAAATCGATTCCTTCTTCAGTACCTTGGGCTCTCCAACCACATTACCGTTAATAGGTTATTGCTCATCGATTAATCCTAATAGTCGCAGCATAAGCGATAGCCAATTTGATCCTCGCTTAGATCGTATTCGCTACTAAGGGACTAAAGAGTTAAGCGGCAGATGATCGCTTAACTCTTCTTAAATCGCGGTAATCAAAGGGGTCAATAAACACATTATTGACCTTTCCCCCTCGCTCAATGACAGCTTCTTTGGTTTTTCTGACCATGGCAGGATCACCAAACAAATAAACCTTAAATGCCGCTAAAGAGCTAAACCGAGCCAATGCCAACTCGGCCATATTGCCCTGAAAATACTGAGCCGGTAAATCTTCCCTAATTTGGCTCTGGTCATCTAAACAAGGGCGATAGTGAAAATTATCAAACGCCTCATCCATACTCAACAACTGATCATGAAAGTACAACCCCGCTAAGGTCTTACTACCATGGTACAGGTAAATGTTTCCCGCAAAACCTGAGTCTAGGGCATCTCGAACCACACCTAAAGCAGGTGCAAGCGCACAGTCATTGGCTATCAGTAGCAAATTCATGTTGCTGGGGGTATGGGTGTAAAATGCCCGTCCGTAAGGGCCTTGAATGTCAATACAGTCACCTACCTTGGCTTCATCAATTAGCCAGTTACTTAATACGCCATTTTTCATGCGCTCAATATGAAACTCTAAGGCGCCGCCTCGCACTGGCAAGCTAGCAATGGAATAACTGCGCGTTTCACCATCGTCACGGCGAAAATTAAGGAACTGCCCCGCATGGTAGTAGATAGGGTTGGCAGGCTCTAGCTCCAACACGCATACTTTGTCATTAAGCATCCGCTTCGCTGTAATCACCCCTCTCCCCAAATAATCAGCTCGCTTTCCTGTGGTTAAGGCAACATCAGTATCACAAAAAGCGGTGCACATTTTATAGTAATCTTGCAGCGCTAAGGTTTCGCGAAGCCCTTGCTGGGCTTCTTCATCTATATCACCAGCTACTTTTTGTAAAATACAGCTTTGGCATAAACCCGTTTTACATGAGTAAGGTATTTTTATGCCTGCAGCAAGTAAGTTATCAAGTAATGATTTACTGGTATCGAGCGGAAATGTCTGGCCATTGAATGTCAGAGTTGCCATAGCAGAACCTTTGGTACTGTTTACTTAACCCCCTGCACTAGAAGCGATACAAGCAAGATAAGTAACACACGTCCATTTGTGAAGTCGTGTTTTAGGTATAGAAGATAAACGGGACTTGAGCTAACGATAAAGAGTCAAATAAATACCACAAAAAAAGCCATCCAAACGGATGGCTTCGCCAAGACAGGAGCAACCCTGTTACTTTTCTGTCACTTAGTTAAGTTTACTTTAATTGGTAAACCGAGGTTGAACCACTGACTTCGTTACCAATAATAAGCAATGGATAGCCTGTTGGGCTGTCTTTTTGATTTACAAATAACATCCCTTCTGGTCCTACATCACCCGCGGCTTCATTGGCTGGATCCTTGCTAAAATCACGGTTAATTGTGTAGCTAACAAATTTTGCCGCTGCTGGTACAGTCACATCGTACATCATAAATCCGCCAACACGCTCTAGGCCGATAAAGGCGTAAGTACGACCGTCGATCTCACCGATGGCTAACGCTTCTGGCTCTGGGCCTTTCGCGCTAGAACGATCGTTTTTCTTATCTTGCTGTGGACGATCATTGCTGGCATTGAAGTTTTCTTTTACGCGCTGCGCTGTGATACGTTCAAAATCACTGCCAGAATCAAACACTAACTCGCCTGATTCAGACCAAATGGAGAAAGAGCGTGCGCCATATGCATAAAGGGTTTCATATTCGCCGTTAGCATTTTTACCTAAGGTATTGGTAATTTTTAATCGACCTAATTGCTCTTCACCCGTCTTATCATTGAGTGCGCTGCTGAATTTTTCGCTATCAACTAAATCTTCAACACGATATTCTTCATTGAAGGCTAAACAGCCATCATCTTCATCCCAAGCTAATCCGCCTTGCTCATTACATTCGGCTTCTGTGGCATCAAAGAAGTATTCACGTGCATCACCTTCATTAGCCGTTACAAAGTAGTGCTGACCATCAACACTGTAGCTAGCGATAGAATCTGGCTGATACATGCCCACCACATTTTGCCAAGGACGAATATTAATCTTAGCCTTGCCATTCGCCAGCACTAGACCATCAATCCCATCAATATTGTCACGATCATTTAAATCTAGGGCATTCTCTACCTTGCTGTGATCTTTGTAGCCCAATGCAATCAGCTGTTTGATCTTGCCATTGGCCACATCAACCACGGCAACACCATTGTTTTCTTGTAACGATACAAAAGCTGTGCTGCTATCGGCTGTCACTGTGATGTATTCAGGCTCAACGTCTTGCGACAGGGTTGATGCCACGCCCGCCATGCTCTTACCAAACACACGTAAATCAGCAGGCACTTCATCCGCGCGTGCACCGCCTTGGTTGAAATCACTAAAGCTCAGTTCAATGGCTTCACTTGGTTGGCCTTGATTAATTTTTATCAGGCTAATAGAGCCTTCTGGATCAACATTGTAGTCGCCCGATGGCTCACCTTCATTGGCCACTAATACCGTGTTACCGTCAGGAGTAAAAGTGATCATATCAGGCAGATAGCCTACTTTTACCGCCTTGATAAAGGTAATTTTGCCGTTCTTCGCTATCTTATAAAATGCAGCGTAACCACGTCCCTGACGCTTGTTGCCCTTGCCGTCACCCGCTTCGATTGCAACCGCTAACAGATCACCCGAAACCGAAACACTGTTTGCCGCCCCGACTAAAGGATCAGCCACGTCTTTTCTCACGTCTAACGTGGTTAGTTTAGGTAAGTTGTTGAGATTTAGAGGGTCATTTACTTTTACTTTGGCTTTCAGTTTTCTGCCATCTAGCACATCGATTGCGCCACTTTTGGCATTCACCACAAAAATTTGCTTGGTTCGCTTGTTAAAGCTAACAATCTCAGCCGCACTTTCATCAAACACACCCGTTGCATGACGTGCGATTAATGTTGGAATCGGAGCTTGAACAGCAGAAGTGTCGCTACCAGCCACAGCTAAGCCTTGGTAAGCCAATGCCATGCTGCTGATTAACAGTGTATTAATGCCCTTAAATTTCATTATTTTCCCTAATTGCTATAGTTTTAAAATTTAGCTAATGCTAATGATTATTTATTACCATTAAGTTTACTTTTTGTTTCAGCCAGATTACAACAAAAAACCGCTATTAATTAATTAGTTATAAACAAAGGTGAGGGTTTATAAAGCAAACAGGTATAAAGGTTAAGTCAAAATAACTAAACCGCGACGAAATTAAATAAGCAGAAGGAATGAGATAGTTTGACAGGGAGGCAACAAGTAGCAATTTGGGACAATTACGAATAATCAGGAATAATTAGGAGCATGCTTGCACATGCCCCATAAATATTATTTTCAACTAATTAGAATGAGAGTTAAGCGGCGAGTTTACACTACTTAATCTCAATTCTGGTTAATGGAGCCAGCCAATGAATATCGTATGAATCAGTAGCAAAACTTCGTTTTCAGGGATGAAAACGCAGAGCGTATACGGACATATTCAGCGCGTTTTTGCGGAATATTCATACGATAGGCTTATCCCAAACTCAGGCTACTTAATAAATTCAAAGGCATCACCATATAGGTGAGCTTCTTCAATACCTTGGGCTCTAAAATCTTCGCGGGCAGCGCCCGACATCTCAAAACGGCCAGCAATGTAAACATCGTAGCCTTCTAGGCTGACAAAATCACTCAGCACCGCCTTGTGAACCAGCCCTGTTTTACCGCCTTCAACTGAGCCTTCTTCAACCACTGGGATATAAGTGAGATGCGAATGCTGTTTAGCCAGCTCAACTAACGCTTGATGCGCATAAAGATGCTCCGGCTGTTTAACACCCCAGTAAATAAAAATCGGCTGTTTGTTTGCCGTGGTTAGGCTGTAATCCAAAATAGATTTAACGTATGAAAAGCCCGTGCCTCCTGCAATTAAGATTGCTGGACGCTTTGATTCTTCACGGTAGAACGCTTTACCCGCAGCAATTTCTACCGTCAGCTCGCCCGTTGCTTTCACTTTTTCAATCACTTCCATTGCATAAGGGTTATGCTCAGAAGCGCCTATATGCAGCTCGATAACATCTGAGGTTGGGCTATTGGCAATAGAAAAAGGTCGTTTGTCTTTTTCCCCCATCACAACGGTTAAATACTGGCCGGCAAGAAACTCTGCGCGTTGATCAGGTTTCAGCACTAACTTGTACACAAAATCCGTGAATTGAGAGAGTTCAACTAATTTACAACTATATGATTTCATAACCTTTCCTAAAGCTTACCGCTTTATTTCCAAATCCGATAATGGCTTAGCTAAGCACGCATAAGTCCAACCTTGGTCTTGCTCTTGTTGCGTTAACCAAGGCTCCATGGCACCGTATTCCACCTCGCCGTGAATACGCTGGCATAAGCAGCTTTGACAGCCACCGCTGCGACAACGATAAGGAAACGGGATCTGTTGACGAATCGCCGCAGCCAAAATCGTTTCGTTTTCATTGATATCAAATTCTACCCCATCAGGTAGTAATCTGGCTTTAAACATTTAACATTATATTCAATTATTTAACTATTTAGCTTAGCGCTTAAGCGGAGTATCAATCCCCAACTCGTGCCAAATCGCGTCGATGCGTTTAGTCACGTCGGGATCCATCACGATCGGCTCGCCCCACTCTCGATTGGTTTCACCTGGCCACTTGTTGGTGGCATCTAGGCCCATTTTTGAACCTAAGCCAGAAACGGGTGAAGCAAAGTCGAGGTAATCGATTGGCGTATGATCGATCAAGGTTGTGTCGCGCGATGGATCCATACGCGTGGTGATCGCCCAAATAACGTCATTCCAGTCGCGCGCGTTAACGTCGTCGTCACAAACAATCACAAACTTGGTGTACATAAATTGGCGTAAGAAAGACCAAACTCCCAGCATCACACGCTTAGCGTGGCCTGGATATTGTTTCTTAATCGTCACCACCGCCATACGATAAGAGCAGCCTTCAGGCGGCAAGTAAAAATCAACAATTTCAGGGAACTGTTTTTGAATGATCGGCACAAACACTTCGTTTAATGCCACCCCTAAAATAGCCGGCTCATCCGGTGGACGCCCGGTATAAGTACTGTGATAAATCGGATTTTCGCGCATGGTCACATGCGTCACGGTGAACACGGGAAATTCATCGACCTCATTATAGTAACCCGTGTGATCGCCATAAGGCCCTTCAGGTGCCATTTCATCTGGGTATAAAAAGCCTTCCAACACTATCTCAGCACTGGCGGGGACTTCTAAATCATTGGAAATACTTTTGACTACTTCGGTACGACCGCCACGCAATAGGCCAGCAAAAGCATATTCACTTAAGGTATCGGGCACCGGCGTGACAGCACCAAGAATGGTCGCCGGATCCGCGCCTAAGGCAACAGAAACCGGATAGGGTTGGCCAGGGTTTTGTTGCTGAAAATCACGAAAATCCAACGCGCCACCACGGTGGGATAGCCAACGCATGATAAGTTTGTTTTTACCCAGCACCTGTTGGCGATAAATACCTAAGTTTTGGCGTTTCTTATTTGGCCCACGGGTAATTGTCAGTCCCCAAGTCACCAAGGGTGCAACATCACCCGGCCAGCATCGCATCACCGGGATCTTAGTTAAATCAACATCATCACCGCTAAGCACAATTTGCTGACACGGCGCTTTTGATAGCTTCTTTACCGGCATATTCAGCACTTGCTTGAAGATGGGGATTTTTTCCCATAGCTCCTTTAACCCTTTCGGTGGCTCAGGCTCTTTCAAATATGACAGCCAAGTGCCCACATCGCGCAATGCAGACACATCATTTTGCCCCATGCCCAGCGCCACACGCTCGGTAGTACCGAATAAATTGGCCAACACGGGCATGTCATAACCGATCGGGTTTTCAAACAACAATGCCGGACCACCGCCTTTTAAAGTGCGGTCAGCAATTTCCGTCATTTCTAGATTCGGATCGATAGGTTGAGAGATCCGTTTCAACAAACCGCGCTGCTCCAGCAGAGCAATAAAATCTCGTAAATCTTTATACTTCATGTGCGAAAGCCCTGTGCTGTGAAGGCAGCTAGTATATACCCAATCAACTTGAAGATGTATGTTTCAGAGCCCCACCGTGTTTTCAATACTAGGCACGCTAATGCAGGAATGTAAGCGCCTTCTAAATTAGCGTAAGAACGTAGTGGAAACACGGTGGCGCTCCCAAAGGGCAAGTTTTACAGCCGTTTATGCCGCGTTATTGATTTTGATAAGGGGAAGCCATTACCTGCAATCAATGCCTTGTCTAAACGTCTGTAAATTCTTGCTGAAATCAAGCATCTCCAGGTTGATTGGGTATATACCAAGCTAAGAATATTTCAGAATTTGCGAAGGGCTAAACCCAACGCGATGAGAATACGCTAAATAGAAAGAAATGGCTTAAAAACAAATTAACGCTGTGGTACCGGACCGTAGTTTTTGCGGATGTCATCTAGTTCAAACAATTGCTTAATTAAACGTTTCGCTTCCGGTGAGGTGTTTAAGAACAAACTAAGCCAGGCATTTTGGGTATCCGTTTTCGCCGGATCCCCTTCCGTCACCAAGATAACCAAACGCGACAGAATATTATGATCCGTGAGCTGTGCCAGTACTTGAGCTGCCACTTCACCCATTTCTTCACTGTCTAAAGCCGCCACTAAATAGGTTTCGGCTTGTTTTGGCATCGGCTTTAATTCCGCCATTAGCTGCCATGCATGCTCGGTTAATTCTTGGTTTTGCGCGGCAATCCATAGCAACTCAAAGGCCTGTTCAGCAGGGTAGTTTTGCTTAACCCACCATGCCGCTTTCATACTGTGTTGATCAACCGGTCGCAGCCATAAACGGCGGTACAGATCCTCACTGCCATTAAGCATGGCCATATTGGCTATCACTAGGTTGTCAGGGAAAAATATGTTGGGATCATCGAGTTCTCGCTCTAACCATTGCAAGCGTTTTGGATTTTGCATTGGCAGCACTTTGACTAATGACTCTTGTTGGTCATCTATATACGGGTTATGACTATTAAATATGGCTTTAACGTCTAACTGCCCTTGGCTAAGTTGGCGATGATATGTCAGGTGTTGGTTGTTAACCCGCCAACCACGTAAAGCGGCACGCGCCAACGCAGGATAATCAAAAGCCGGCTCACTGACGACAAAATCATCATTTTGCTGCTCAACGAGCACATGAGGGCGAGATTGGGATAACTCGACTAACCAATGCCGTAGCTTATCATCAATATGATCCATCGCCATGGCTTGCTTACTTACCAACACCAAGAGGTATTCATATTGTTCGCGCGGCAAGCTTTCTAAGTTGTTGGCAACTTGCTCTACTTCGCCTTGCTCTAGCAGTGGTACGAGTGAACTAAATCTGTCTTTTAGATGGGTGCTGCGTTCGATAGCAGCCACGCGCGAACCGTCAATGATGAAGGTATCACCATGATTATCATTAAATAATGCTGTCTGGGCAAAAATTGGCAAGCTAAACAACCAAACAATCGACCAGGTCCATTTGGCGAAAGCAACTTTGGCGAAGGCCATTAAAACACATCCTAATTCGGCATTTACCACCTTAGTGTGCGCTTAATTTAGCAGAAATACAAACTGGGGAAAGATTTGGCGAGCTAATTTAAAAGGGAGGTCACAAAGACCTCCCTCACCAATCAATTACGATTTTTGACGCTTCATCGCATCAAAAAACTCATCGTTAGATTTGGTCATAGACAGTTTATCAATGAGGAATTCCATTGCGTCGATCTCACCCATAGGGTGGATGATTTTCCGCAATATCCACATCTTCTGTAGCTCGTCAGCTGTGGTTAACAACTCTTCACGACGAGTACCACTGCGGGTAATGTCGATTGCAGGATAAACACGTTTTTCAGCAATCTTACGATTTAGATGTAACTCTAAGTTACCGGTACCTTTAAACTCTTCGTAGATAACTTCATCCATTTTCGAGCCGGTATCGATCAGCGCCGTTGCGATAATGGTTAAGCTACCACCTTCTTCAACTTTACGCGCTGCGCCAAAGAAGCGCTTAGGACGATGCAATGCGTTTGCATCAACACCACCGGTCAATACTTTACCTGAACTTGGGATCACCGTGTTGTAAGCACGTGCTAGACGGGTAATCGAGTCTAGTAAGATGATCACATCTTTCTTATGTTCAACCAGACGCTTCGCTTTTTCAATAACCATTTCAGCTACTTGAACGTGACGGCTAGCTGGTTCATCAAAGGTAGACGCAACCACTTCACCGCGCACTAGACGCTGCATTTCGGTTACTTCTTCTGGACGTTCATCAATCAACAGCACCATCAGTACCGCATCAGGATGGTTGAAGGCAATGCTTTGAGCTATGTTTTGTAGCAACATGGTTTTACCCGCTTTTGGCGGTGCAACCACTAGACCACGTTGTCCTTTACCTATCGGCGAAGCCAAATCAAGAATACGTGCAGTAATGTCTTCGGTACTGCCGTTGGCACGCTCCATACGTAAACGCTCATTCGGGTGAATTGGCGTTAAGTTTTCAAATAGCACTTTGTTGCGTGAATTTTCAGGCTTATCGTAGTTCACTTGGTTGATTTTCAACAAAGCAAAGTAACGCTCACCTTCTTTTGGAGGTCTGATTTTGCCTGAAACCGTGTCACCTGTGCGTAGGTTGAAACGGCGAATTTGACTTGGCGATACATAAATATCATCTGGGCCAGCGAGATAAGAGCTATCTGCGCTACGTAAGAAACCAAAGCCATCTTGAAGGATTTCTAACACACCATCGCCAAAAATATCTTCACCGCTTTTAGCATGAGCTTTGAGGATCGAAAAGATAATGTCTTGTTTACGCAAGCGAGCTAGGTTTTCTAGCCCCATAGATTCACCAAGTTTAATTAACTCAGGAACGGGGGTATGTTTAAGGTCGGTAAGATTCATAGTTGTGGGGTTTTCAATGTGAGAAACTTGAATTAAGGGGTTAAATAACAGTAAATAAACAGGTTATATAGGAATAGCTGTTTGGAAATTGGTTGTCGCTAAGTAAATTAGCACTAATTCGCCAAGGCGTCTACTAATTCACCAAAAACAATTAAACTCGGTCACAAAATAGGTCAAAAAACGGCCAGCATATTGTCACTACAAATATGCTTGACCGTTATCTGCAATTTCACTAATTAGATGTTTGCGTCAAGAAACTCTTTTAGTTGAGTTTTTGATAGTGCGCCAACTTTAGTCGCTGCCACTGCGCCATCTTTGAATAGCAATAGTGTTGGAATGCCACGAATACCAAACTTAGGTGGAGTTTCGTTGTTTTGATCGATGTTTAATTTACCCACCGTCAATCTGCCTTCATACTCAGCTGCGATTTCGTCTAAGATCGGTGCAATCATTTTACATGGGCCACACCACTCTGCCCAAAAATCAACCAATACCGGTCCACTGGCATTAACAACATCCGCATCAAAGCCTGCATCTGTTAGCTGAACTATTTTGTCACTCATTTTTTACTCCAAAAAAATTTAGCTTCTGATGGATTTTTATCCATAAAGAGTTGCCTTATTTGAATAGATCCTGTTTCTTATTGCAAGCTTTACCTGATATGCTAACGAATATGAGCAAAACACACTTAACAGAACAGAAATTTTCAGACTTTCCATTACGTGCTGAAGTCATTTCTGGATTAGAAGCCAAGGGCTTCCACAATTGTACTCCGATTCAGGCGCTTACGCTTCCTGTTGTGCTGGATGGCAAAGATATTGCTGGCCAAGCACAAACCGGAACGGGTAAAACCATCGCCTTTTTATCGGCCGTTTTCCATCACCTATTAGAAAACCCAGCTCCAGAGGGTCGCAAGCAAAATCAACCGCGTGCGATTATTATGGCGCCGACACGTGAGCTTGCTATCCAGATCCACAACGACGCGGTCACCATAGCTAAAAGCTGTCAGCTTAGCTTGGGGCTTGTGTACGGTGGCGAAGGTTATGAAAGCCAACGACAGCAACTTGAAGCGGGTGTTGACGTGCTGATTGGCACCACAGGCCGAATTATTGATTACTTCAAACAAGGTGCTTTCTCGTTGAACTCCATCCAATGTGTGGTATTGGATGAAGCCGATCGCATGTTTGATCTTGGGTTTATTAAAGACATACGTTACTTGTTCCGGCGCATGCCTGAGGCTAAACAACGCCTCAATATGTTGTTCTCTGCCACGCTGTCATTTCGCGTGCAAGAGCTCGCCTTTGAGCATATGAACGACCCTATCCACGTTCAAGTGGAAGCTGAGCAAATGACAGGTACGCGGATTAAACAGGAATTATTCCGCCCGTCAAATGATCACAAAATGCGTTTATTCATGACCCTAGTCGAAGAAGAATGGCCGGATAAAGCCATTGTTTTTGCCAACACCAAACACAAATGTGAGTTGGTTTGGGGACAACTTGCCGCCGATGGTCATCGTGCCGGCTTGCTAACGGGTGATGTGCCGCAGAAAAAACGCCTAAAAATTCTCGAACAATTCACCAAAGGTGAACTGGACTTTTTAGTGGCAACCGACGTCGCCGCTCGCGGTTTGCATATTCCATCCGTTACCCATGTCTTCAATTATGATTTACCGGATGATGCAGAAGACTATGTGCACCGTATTGGGCGAACTGGCCGTGCTGGTGAAAAAGGGATTGCAATTAGCCTTGCCTGTGAAGAATACATTTTTAACCTCCCTGCGATAGAGGAATACATCAAAGCAGAAATCCCTGTCAGCGAGTTTGATGAAGATGCCCTGCTTGATGACTTACCCCCGCCGCTACGTATTCATAAAGCGAAGTCACCTAATTCACAAAAATTTAGAGACAAATCGCACAACAGAAAGCAAAATCAGCACAGACGAACATAAGGTAAGCCAAGTATCAACTTTGGTTTACCAACTGCTGGCTTAGTTGTTAAGCCAGCCTTTTTTGTAGGTGAGCAAAGTGAGCAGCAAATCCCCCCTCTACGCAGCCATAGATCTCGGCTCTAATAGCTTTCACATGCTAGTGGTACGTGAAGTTGAAGACGCCATTCGCACCATTGCCAAAGTGAAACGCAAGGTACGCCTTGCCGATGGCTTAGACGATAACTTAATGCTAAGTCACGAAGCCATGGTTCGAGGTTGGCAATGCCTTAGTCTCTTCGCCGAGCAACTACAAGATGTCCCAGCCGAAAACGTACGCATTGTGGGCACCGCCACCTTAAGGCTGGCCAAGAATGTCGATGTGTTTATCGAACAGGCTGAGCAAATCCTACAAAACAAGATCAACATTATTTCTGGGCTTGAAGAAGCCGAAACCATCTATTATGGCGTTGCCCAAACCAGTTGCGGCGAAGGCAATCGCTTAGTAATTGATATCGGTGGTGCCAGTACCGAGCTTGTTATCGGTAAGTCGGCCGAGGCGTTATTACTCAACAGCCTAGATATGGGTTGTGTCACTTGGCTTAAACACTATTTCAAAGATCAGGCACTCACTCACGATAACTTTGATGCTGCCATTAACGCCGCCAAAGCCAAGCTTAAACCCATAGGCCAAGAATACCTGAGCCTAGGCTGGCAAACCTGCTTGGGCGCATCAGGCACAGTCCAGTCACTGCAAAACATCCTCAAAGCCCAAGGATTGAGCGAGCAAGTTACCCTAGACAAGCTACTCGAGTTAAAGCAACAAAGCATAGATTGCGGCAACATTAATGCGCTGGAGTTACAGGGTCTATCAAGCGAACGGCTAGCTGTGTTTCCAAGCGGGCTAGCTATCTTAATCGCCATATTTGAATTCTTTGAGATAGATGCCATGACCCTAGCCGGCGGCGCCTTACGCGAAGGGTTGATATATTCGATGTTGGGAGAGTCCAAATATCCCGGCGTACAAGAGCGCACGCTAAGAAGCTTAATTAGTCGCTACCAATTAGACCAAAAGCAAGCTATTCATGTGCGCAGCACCGCTAGCTTGCTGTATCAAACTTTAGTAAGCGAAGCGCAGCAGGATGAAATCTGTCTGACCATGCTCACCAGCGCGGCCACTTTATATGAGATAGGTCTCTGTATTGAATATAAAAAGGCACCACAGCACGCAGCCTATATTATCGACAACATAGATTTACCTGGCTATACCCCAGCGCAGAAACAACTGCTCGCCACTTTGTTATTCAATCAAAGAGGCAAGCTGCAGCTAGATATGTTTAGCCAGCAAAATGCCATCGAAGTAGAACAAGCGGTGCAGTTATGTCGTTTATTGCGCCTAGCCATTATTCTTTGTATGCGTCGCAATAAAGGCTCTATTCCTGAGCTGGACCTCAAGCAACAAGGCGATACCCTTAGCTTAACGCTTCCCAATGGCTGGCTGGAAAGCCATGCTTTACGCGCTGCTGAGTTAATGCAAGAAATTGAATATCAAGAAAAAGCGGGCTTGTTACTAAGGGTTACAGAAAGTAATTAAAAGCAAATCCGGTGGGGGAGTTATTGCCCACCGGAAGCGACGCTATCAAATCAGGTCAACGCAAGATTTAATTGCGCTCGAAACGGCAATCTATTTAATTCCTTTTCAAGAGCTAACTGCGCCATTTGGATGTGTTGTAACTGCAAACCCGGCTGCGTTTTTTGATTGTCCAATTCTAATTGGATATGTAACTCTCGACCGACCTTAGTCAAACCAGCTAAACGAAACTGCACCGGACTTTTACCGTCTAAGCTGTGCACACATTTATCAACCTGTTGCTCTAAGCTTTCATCGGCCTTCATGTGTAAGATTTCACGCACCGCTTGCGACACCATATCAATCGGCATCCGTAAGAAGTAACAGCTCACCAACAGCATCATCACAGGGTCAGCGTAGCGAGCCCAATCAGCAAAAGGAGAAGACTGCAATAAAGCCGAAATCACAAAGCCAATCAATACCGCTAAACTTAAGTAACCGTCCATTTTCCACTGTGCATTTTCAGCCTGCAACAGGCTCGAGTCAGAGCCTTTCGCTGCTCGCGTTAAGTAAGTGAAAATAACAAAACAGCCAACGGTGTTAATCACACCAATCAACAACGAGATGTTCACATCTATGATGCGTCCACCGTCAAATAAGGACACGATTGCGCCATAAAAAGCGTAACCACATAGGAGAAAAATAACACTGCCTTTCACGATCAAGACCAAAGGTTCAATAATCGCTCGACCAAAAGGGAACACATGATCGCGAGGAGCGTCAACTATTCTGACTGCCAAAACCGACAATAATGTCAAAGCAACACTCACCAGAGAATAGAAGCCATCAAATGCGATAACCAAAGACCCCAGCATTAAGCCGAAAACAATAGACATGATTGCAAAAAAAGCCGCCAACCATGCCGATAAAATCAGCAAACTTCGCTCTTTATTTGCGCTGTTACTCATAAATCCCCCAAAACCATAAGATGCTAAGAGTGTCTGCGCAAAACGAAGAATGATCAAAAGAAGAAAGATGACAAAGGAATAACAAACCGAAGCGAGCTCATTTAATCTTTATAAAACAAATACTTACACACAATCTTGAGCGTCAACAATTTTGACGCTCAGCGAAAGCTTTTTTGAACCCTGTTCGACGCAAGGCAATGAACGACTAAAAAATAGACAATTAAGTAATCACTGTAGAGGCTGCAGTCAGCTGTGGGAGTTGGTGTCATGCAGCGATAAATAGGCCGACTAAGTCGCCCCATCACTGGGGCAGCCACAAGTCACTGGGTCTCCCACAACACAGAGTTAATAAGAGAACAGATATTCGGTTACCCGCTCGGCTAACCATTCCATCGCGGGGTGATTATGTGAATAATCAGGCGTTAACAAACAAAACTCTTCTTGCACTAAACCGTAGGAGTGGCGGATCACCGCCAGCTTTTCTTCACGCAGGTAGGATTTAATTAATGGCTCGGGCAACACTCCCCAAGCCGATTCGCGTAAGATGGCATCCAGCATATGCTCAAAGCTGTTAAAGCCGATAAAGCGGCTCGCCATCGGCGCTAATTCGGGGTTTTCTTTTAGGTTCAAATAGGCCAAACACACTTGCAGTTCACGGCGTAAATCGAAGTCTTCTACCCGCCGCATTTTAGCCAGCTTATGCTCGGATCGACACACTGACATCATGCGGATCTTACCCAAACGCTGGTATTTCAAACTGGGCATATCATCAAGCACATAGTCGATGCCAAAGGCATAATCTACCTGCTTAAGTTCAATCATTGACGCCAAGTCGCCACTGGAAGCTTGCACCAGACTAAACGAAGTAGCGGGATACTTTTTGCTTAACTGCAATGAGGTATCGCGCCAAAAATCCCCCGGCAAAGAGTCATCTCGCGCAATCCAGATTTCGGCGGCGAAAGTTTCTTCCTTGGCTTGGCACATATTACGGATGCGATCGGCGGTTGACACCAAGTTCTCACAATCGCGCAAGATTGTTTTGCCTGCTTCACTCAACTCCAAGCGATTGCCAGAGCGCACGAACAAGTCGACCCCAAGGTCATTTTCCAAGCTTTTAATCGCCATACTCAAGCGCGTACGGTTACTACCCAGTAACCGCGCCGCTTGTGCAATCGAACCGGATTCAGCCACTTGGCAAAATATTTCGACCTGATCGAGATTCATAGACAAAAAATATTACTCATTAACCTGCTTTGCTTCGTTAAGCCAAGTGGCAACATCTTTAGCAAAATAGGTCAAAATACCGTCAGCGCCAGCCCGTTTAAAGCATAATAAGGATTCCAACACACATTCCCGCTCTTTCAACCAACCATTAGCAATGGCGGCCTTATGCATCGCATACTCACCACTTACCTGATAAGCAAAAGTAGGCACGCCAAATTCGGCTTTAACCCGCTGCACCACATCAAGATAGGGCATACCCGGTTTGACCATCACCATGTCAGCACCTTCTTGAAGATCCATCGCCACTTCTTGCAGAGCTTCATTGGTGTTGGCAGGATCCATTTGATAAGTCGACTTATTCGCGCCTTTCAAATTACCCGCACTGCCGACCGCATCACGAAACGGCCCGTAATAATGAGACGCATATTTAGCGCTGTAAGCCATGATTTGTGTATTAACAAACCCCGCTTCCTCTAGGGCATCGCGGATCGCACCGATACGACCATCCATCATGTCTGAAGGCGCAACAACATCTGCACCGGCAGCGGCATGCGACAAGGCTTGCTTGATTAACACCTCGGTAGTGACATCGTTAAGCACGTAGCCATCCTCATCTATGATGCCATCTTGACCATGCACGGTGAACGGATCTAACGCAACATCCGTGATCACGCCAAGCTCTGGATAAACCGCTTTTAGTGCTCGCACCGCTTTTTGCGCTAGGCCTTTTTCATGATAGGCCTCTTCTGCCATTTCACTTTTTAACGCGGCAGGGATCACCGGAAATAGCGCCACCGCTGGCACACCAAGCGCCACCAGCTGCTTTGCTTCTTCTAATAACAAATCAATTGAAACTCGGTTTACCCCCGGCATAGATTCAACCGGCTCACAGCGGTTATTGCCCTCAACAACAAACATAGGGTAAATCAAATCATTCACGGTTAGCGTATGTTCGGCCACCAAACGACGAGAAAAATCATGCTTGCGTACACGGCGAGGACGACGGCGCGGAAAACCACCTACAAAATTAATCGACACGCTGTTTCTCCTTAAAATGAATAGGGTAAAGTGACCTGCAAGTTATCATAATTCACTGCAATAATCTGCACTCTCGCATCGTCGATAACGCTAGGCTTGCTCTGGCAACTCCTTTTGCTGCTTCACACTGTAAACCGCAAAGGCAAAGACAAAAACGGCCACCCCGTAAAGCGTATCCGTAGCCATGAACAGTGCAATTAAGCTGCAAAACAGCGCCGTAAACCAAGCTAAATAGCGCTGTTTGCCCGGCAATAGTTTGATGGCAGACAATCCTGCGGCTAAATAAATCAACACAAAAACCGCGTTGGCATATGCCAGTAAATGAGCAAAAGACCAATTAAAGCAATGCCGTAGAACCAATACCAAGGCGATGGCGAGTGTTACAATCAACACCGCAAGCATGGGACTTTGATTGCGATTTTGCTTTGCTAGACATGTTGCCACTTGACCTTTCTCGGCCATGCTCGCCAGCATTCGAGCAAAACTTAAAACATATAAATTAACCGCACAAAAACACGCCACAAATCCCACCAACGCAATCAATTTTGCCCCTAAAGGACCTAACGCAGTCTGCGCAATTTGAATAACGGAAAGTAAATTAGTGGCATCATCGCCATAAGCGCCGTATTGCAACACCGCGATACTTAATACCACATAGATGGCCGCCGCCATGACCACACCCAGCACCACGGCACGAGGAAAGTCTTGCTTAGGGTGTCTAAATTCGTTGGCAACATGGCAAATAGCCTCAATCCCAACAAAGCACCAAAAAATGGCCGCCATCGACTGCCCGATCGCTCCCCACTGCAACTGCCCTTGCGGCAACCTAGCCTCAGTTTTACTAAGCGCTACCACACAAACTAGGATAATGATGGCCGTCACACCGTAACTCAGCCAAGTTTGCAAGCGCACCGAAGTGGTCAACCTTAAAACATTAAGCACAAAAATGGCCCCTAACATGAGTAACTCAAGCCACAATGCCATCACCATAGGTATATTAAACAACTGCGCAAAATAGGCCGCGCCGGTGATCAGCACCACAGGAGGGCCAATGGGAGCAATAGAAACATATAGCCAAGCCAAACTAGCGGCAGCGCGATGGCCAAATGCCAACTGTACAAAATGCGCGGTTCCCCCTTGGTTTGCATGAGCACGCCCTAACGCAGCAAAGGTAAACACAATAGGCAACACAGCGAGCGCCATTAACGCCCAAGCCAACAAGGAATAAACGCCCGCATAAGAGGCGACAATGGCGGGCACTAACAACACCCCAGAGCCGAGTAAAGTGGCTAACAACATCCCCGCCCCTTGAAACACGGAAATGCCCTGTTTTGATATGCTCATATCATGGATAATTCATCAAAAAGAAAACAATATGCAAACTAATTACCTATAAGTCAATTTGACTTCACGATTAGCTTTACGCAGGCCAAATTAGGTACATTTGCGCTTGCTTCTCACCTTTAATCAAGTTAATTAATAACGGAAAACAAGTCACAGAGTGCTAGCATAGCGCAGCATGAGACACTAAAAATTCAAGACTGTAAATCCGCTATAGTCAATCATCATTAGGGAAGCCGATGAAAACAAAAATACTTATTGGGGCTGCTGCGCTTTGCTTAGCTCATAGCTCAACAGCTCTCGCCGGAGAATGGAGCCTGTCCTTAGGCGGATTTTACACCACCTCAAACACCACTATGGATGTTAAGTCACCATTAGGAGATAAAGATTTTGGCTTGGATTTTGAAAAAGATCTCAAGTTAAGTGAAGAAAAGTGGCTACCTTATGCCAACCTCAATTATCAGTTCAACGACAAACACAGTGTCTATTTTGATTGGAAGCGTCTTCATCGCAGCGCCACACAAGAACGAGTCACTGAACCGTTTGAGACCGATCTTGGCGGTGATACGACCTACATCATTCAAGCCGGCGCCCGCATTAAAACCACCCTAAATATCGACATAGCTACCCTGGGCTATGGTTACTCATTTTATCAAGATGATAAATGGGATCTTGCCGCTACATTAGGCATGCACATTATGTGGATTGAAATCGGCCTTAATGGCGAAATGGGTGCTTGTGTAAATGATTCTTGCGCTGGGACGCCTATTTTACCCAATACGAATGCTTTTAAGGACACCACCGCGCCGCTTCCCGATGTGGGTCTTAAAGGCCGCTATCTCATCACCCCCAATTGGGCTGTGTTAGGGCAAGCGCAATATTTTTATCTTTCGGTAGATCAGCTAGATGGCAGTTTGATTGACCTGAATGGCGGTGTTGAATACTTAGTTAATGACAATCTTAGCGCCAGCGTTAAATACGCCTACTATGATGTTGATGCCAAATTCAAAGGTGATCGCTCCCATCTTAAAGTTAAATTTAATTACCATGGCCCTATGTTCCAGCTGCACTATCGCTTCTAGCACCTAAACGTTTCTGGCGTCTTGCGTTGTTTGAGATTATTTCTGGATCCTCCTTTTCGTTCTATACTAATGAGAAGGAGGGAGCAACCATGCAGATTGAACCAACTCAAAACCTGACCAGCTCTCCTGCACAGAGCCCAACTTCAATGGCCATCAAACAGGCTAGCGTTCCTCTTGTGCCACCACAACAAGAGTACTTAAAGCTATCTAGGCAAGCCGAGCAACTTGCCGAGCAAAATCAGAACCAAACTGACTCGGTCAAGGTCAGCGCTTCCACTGGACAAAGCCAATCGCAAGGATCATTAACCGAACAACAGGCCATCGCCCTTTATCGAAAAATAGCCAGCTTACTTTAGGTTCAAATTAGATTTGGAGCTCTTAACCTTGATAGGGAACATATGAAGCGCGCTATCTTAATGACTTATCTCCTAACCCTATGGCTAACTTCCTTTTATGCCTTGGCTACTTTGACCCCATCGGATCAGCCCAATCGCCTACTCGAGCAAAAACTCATCACACTCGGTAGTACCCCTTACCTCATGGGCAACAAGCTCACTCATGTTCCTTTTTTGCTAGAGCTATACCGCCAACACCAATTTCAGCTCATTTGGAGCCAATGGGATAACCCAACTCAAATTATCCCAACCCTTTACTACGCGGAGCAAAACGGTTTAAACCCTGACGATTACTACCTTGAAACCTTAGAGCAGCAGCTTGATGGGCTTCGCACTCTTGAGCAGCTTGGCATTTCAAACCAAATAGATCTCGACATTTTAATGTCGGCCGCCGTTATCAAATTGGCTTTACAGCTTCGTCAAGGCAAGCTTAACCCGCTGGATTTTGAGCCACACTGGCCGCCAACGCCAGCACCTGATATAGCGGCATTTAGCGCCCAACTGCTCAGCCACATATCAACTAAAGCCTTGGTTGAGTTGTTCTTGCAACAAGAGCCTAATCATGAATTATATCGCGCCCTAAAAATGGCACTTGGCCACTATCAAGCCTTAGCCCAGCAGTCCTCATTTGAGCCCATTATCCTCAACGTGAAATCCCTCAAGCCCAGCATGCCAAGCCCCTCTATTCCATTAATAGAGCAAAGGCTTAGAGAGTTGAACCACTTAGCGCCAAATCAACAACACTTGATTAATGTGTCTGCCAACGTTACTCCACCCTATTACGGCAACGAACTTATCAAGCCGATCCAAGCTTTTCAGCGTCAACATGGCCTAGAGCCCGATGGCATCATCGGCCCCGCCACGCTAGCAGCACTTAACATCGACTATGCAACCCGAGTTAAGTTAATCAAGATAAACCTAGAACGGATGCGCTGGTTATCTTCTCACCTGCAACAAGATGAATACATTCTGGTTAACCTTGCTGGTTACCAGCTAGGCTTGTATCGCGAGCATAGTGCCGTTTGGAAAACCAAGGTTATCGTTGGCAAAAAACGTCACGCTACGCCAGCATTTAGCGCTACTTTAGCCTACTTAGAATTTAACCCCACCTGGTCGGTGCCACGCAGTATTGTCCGAGAAATGTGGCCTAAAATAGCTCAGGACCCCAGCTATTTATCACAACAAAATTTTCACGTATTGGATAAGCAAGGACAGCGTGTTGCGCTAGCCGATAGCGAATGGACAAACTATAACGGCCGTAATTTCCCCTTCTTTTTACAGCAGCAACCGGGGCCACAAAATGCCCTAGGCCAAGTGAAATTTATCTTTCCAAATCAATACAGTATTTTCTTACACGATACACCCGATAAGCATCTGTTTAGCCGTAGCCAGCGTAACTTTAGTCATGGCTGTGTTCGCGTCGAAACCCCCTTAAAATTAGCAGAGCTTTTGCTCAAGCCAATGCCTCAATGGTCTCCTCAACGCATCGAGCAAGTCGTTAACAGCCAGCAGCGCACCAGAGTGCACATGCAACGCCCTATTGATGTGTTTTTACTTTATTGGACGGTAACAGCCGCAACGTCAAGCATCCACAACGAACTCACCGACGTCAGCTTTCATCAAGATGCCTATCAAAAAGATGCATTGCTACTGCCTTACTTCTAAACAAGCGTTCATAAACGCTCACTAAGGATCCGCTCATAGTGGCATATGATGACGATGCAACCCTCCCCAACTCCATAACTAAACATTTAAATCAATTAGTTACGCCTTAGCTGAAAGCCTTTTCTAAGCACAAATCATTAGTTGAATTTGATCCCATTCTCAACAGAATAAAATTGACCGATGAGTGCTAGCAAAGATACATTCGCACCTGCATTCATGTTGTCATAAAAATGTAATATTTGATCAATCTCACGGATGCTTTATTTTAAAAACAAGGAGTTGTAATGCTAAACAAGATTGTTGTTGCGATGCTCGCGGCGGGTGCCATGGTACAAGCCAACGCCAAAGACATGGATCAAGTTTCTCTTGATCTCGAGCTCGGCCCATCGGTATTAAATACCGAACTTTCTTCTGCTTCTGGCCTAGTGGCCTACGGCAAGGCGCTCTACGCAGTAGGTGATGACTCACCTTGGCTATTTAAGCTAAACCAAAAGTTTGATATTAAGAAAAAGCATCTGATCAAAGACTACCCAATGACAGATGACGGCCGCATTGTTAAAGCGGTAAAACCGGATTACGAAGCCATGGCCATGGTTGAACACGACCTTAAAGACTGGTTCCTAGTATTAGGCTCAGGCAGTAAGGCGGAAGTGCGTGAATGGGGTTACCTGATTTCAAAAAATACCAAGCAACAAATTGAGCGCTCATTAGCTCCTCTTTATGCCCAGCTTTATCAAGCAGGTGGCTTTAGTGGTGATGAAGAACTCAATATTGAAGGGCTTGCTATCGCTAAAGATAAAGCCTTTATCTTTAACCGTGGTAACTCAGGCGGCAACCTCATTTTCATGCTAGATAAAGCCGAGTTGGTTAATTACATGGTCGGTGAAATTGACCAAGTAACCGAACTAGCAACCTATACTGTGACCTTACCAACAGTAGCCGGATTTGAAGCGGGTCTATCGGGTGGTGAGTTCTGGGTAGAAGGCAAATCATTGGTTTATACCGCTTCTGTAGAAGCGACCGGCGATGCCTACAATGACGGTGAAATCTTGGGCAGCTTTATCGGCCTGATCCCTCTGGATTCATTCAAAGATCCGTCACAAAATATCGACCTAACTGGCGCATCTGTGCCGTTACTCGACAAACAAGGCCAACCTTTGATCACTAAGGTAGAATCCATCGCGATTGTTGAAAGTGATGAAGAAGAAATTTCTGGCGCCTTGGTCAGTGATAACGATGACGGCACCAGTGAATTTTTCACTTTTGAGCTTGAACTTGACTAAGCCATCGTGCCCTGCCCAGCTTAGCCAAATTTGAGCTGGGCCATTCTCAAAGCTCACCCTACCCTTATCCCCTTCGGTGAGCTTTTTCTCCTTCGCACTCTAAGGTATTATAAGCGCCTTCATACTCCTTGCTTAGCCAACCTTAGGATTTAGAATGAAAGCCAGTGCAGTCCATATCCTTGTCAAACAACGTGACAAGTGCGAACAGATCAAAAAACAACTGGAAAAAGGCGCTGATTTCGCCAAACTCGCCAAGCAACATTCCATCTGCCCATCAGGTAAAAAAGGTGGCTATCTTGGCGAATTTCGCAAGGGCAGCATGGTTAAGCAATTTGATGACGTCGTCTTTAAAGAAGAGCTGTACAAGGTACACGGCCCAGTTAAAACCAAATTTGGTTTTCACCTCATCAAAATCTTATACCGTGGCTAAAACCACTTTAAAGATTAAGTAGTTAAGTCAAAGAATCAGACTTATTTCGGTGACGCTAGCGGCACAATTATCTATGCTTAGATAACCAATCTAATTCAGAGCTAAGCATTGATGTCAGACCAAGCCAACTCAAACACGACTGCCAATAATCAGCGAAAGGGATGGCGTTGGTTGAGACTGACATGCTCAGTGATAATCATACTGTTTGCGTTGCTGTTGTCCTTTATCTGGCTAGTTCAGCCGACCATCAATCTATCCCGCTTTAACCCTAATCTAGCGGCCATCATTAACCAACACCTAGCAAACCCAATCAGTATTCAAGGCGATACCTTACTGCAACTGTCCTTAACCCCCCATCTCACCGTCAATCAAGTCAGCATAGCAAATCCTAGTCCCTACCCAAATCAGCTGGCTATTCTGGAACAAGCCGAAATTGCCCTCGCTCTTACGCCTTTGCTATCAAAACAAATTCACTTCAACACCATTAAGGTGGCAGGACTCACCGTGAATCTGTTTGGCGATGAGCAGAATAATAACTGGCAAGGGTTGCTCAACTCTCAACCAGCCAACACCCAACCAGCCAACACGCAGCCTACAGATGAGGCTTCAACCGCCCCTGCTGATTGGCGTATAGCCCAGCTCGGGCACATCACCATTAATGATGTCACCATCAACCATCAAAGAGATGCTGACTCTTTTATAGATTATCGCCTTGAACAACTGAACTTTGTGGGAAATCAACCGCAAGATATTCGCCTTGATGCGACAGGCAGCTTTGCCGCTCTGCCTTATCAGATAACACTGTCAGCCGATCTTCAATCACCACAAAGCCCATATCAACTCACTATTGAAGTTGCAGGCATCACGAGCAAATTTCATGGCATATATGATCGTCTGTCTCAGCACGCCCAAGGCCACCTCAGTTTAACCTTAGATGATGATAGATATCTGGCGCCTTTATTAGACGCCAATATTAAACCCTTGCTGCCATTCTCGCTTAGCGCAGATTTGAGTAGAACCACCAAACAAGCCGAACTCATGGTTACCGAGATGCGTCTCGGAGGCACCCGCTTAAACGGCGAAGCCAATATCGATTGGCAAAATGATCTCCCCATCATCAATGGTCAATTGCACGCCGACACCATAGACCTCAGCCATTGGCTAGATAATTCAGCTGATGTATCAACTGATTCATCAACTGATTTGCAAGCAAAGACACCGGCTAGCTCACCTACAAATGCGCCCGTCAACAAGACCAACCCAGCCAGCCCCAGTAAGGCCAAAGTAGATCAACAAGCCCAACAAGAGCAACGAGTCTTACTCAATCGCTTACGTTACTATTTTTCGTTACTAGAAGGGAACGTCAGTTTCTCCCTCGATGAGTTAACTGGACTTGCCACCAGTATCAAAGATGCCAAACTTAAGGTGCGCTTAAAGCAGGGAAAATTCACCGTTCCGGCCAAAGTCACCGTAGCTAAAGTTCCGTTTAGCGGCCGCATTACCTTGCAAGCAACCGACACCATCAAGGCCAAGGTAAACCTAAAGGCCAAAAATGCCGAAATCGGTGACTTTGCTAATCTTTTTATTGGCGTTTCGACCATCAAAGGTCAGGTCGAGTCATCGGTGTTAAAAGTCACCAGTGATGGCCACAACCTGCTTAGCCTAGTACAAAATGCACAATTAAATTACCAACTCAAGCAAGCTCATTTGCAATATGGTAGCCCAAACCCAGTGCACTTCTCGGTCGACAGCGCCGAGTTTATTTCTGGCGCGCGTATTGCCTCAACCCTAGCCGTTAATGGTCAATTACTGGGCGTTCCGGTGCAAATCCAAGGCCATGGAGAGCCAACCCAACAGCTAGCCCAAGGTGACCCTTGGCAAGTCTCACTTGACATCACGGCTCCCCACAGCCAATTATCCCTCAAAGGGGGCATTCAAAAACTAGGGCAACTAGACGGTAGCCAGCTAACACTAAACGCCCACATCAAACAGTTTGGCGCACTCGCCAGCTGGTTTGCCAGCGATCCCAACAGCCAAGACAGCGTTTACTTAGCCGGCCAACTCAATGGCGTTGCCGACCATTTTGAGCTCAGCTTGGACTCCCTTAAACTGGGTCAAACTCAAGGCCGTGCCAACCTATACTGGCAGCCCGGTAAAGATAACGCTTACGTTAAGCTCAGCAGTCATTTCGAGCAGATCAATATAGCTCAACTAAGCCGCCTTGGTAGCCAACGCCCCAAAACCGTGACTCAACAAACGGGGATCACCCTGTCGGCACCGATTCTACCTAGCGAAATTAAAATCATGGATGCCGACTTGCAACTCAAAATAGATCGGCTAAATAACCAAACCTTAACCTTCAACGACATCCAACTTAACGGCAATATTCGCGATGGCTGGCTCAAACAAGCTCCCTTTGGCGTTACGTTAGGAAGTAATCGATTTAACGGTGATATCAGTGTCGATTTGCGCCACTTTCCGCCACAAGCCAGCTTTAAGCTGATCAGCCAACAAACCGATGTCGGCGAAATAGCTCGCTTATTGGAGCTGAGTAATGAGCTTGATCTGAACGTCGACAAACTTTCCCTTAGCAGCCACGTCAAAGGCGATAGCATTCAAGCCATGTTATTGTCGGCCAAGTTAAATGCTTTGGTGGAAGGGGGGCGCTGGCGACTCCCGAGTAAACACCAAGGGCAAGCAGCAGAGATAGAGCTAACCAAAGGCAGCTTTAGCATGGCTAGGGACAAAGCTAGCCAACTCACACTGCAAGGCAAACTACTTAAGCAACCCCTGCAGCTTTCGCTTCGCGCGCCTTCATTAAGGGCGAGCTATCAGTCAACACAACCCATCCCAATCGATTTAACCGCCCAACTGAATCAAATCAAACTGAAAGCCAGTAGTCAGGTGTCTTTCCCTGTTACAACGGATAAACTCCAACTAGCATTACAATTAGACAGTCCCAGTTTGGCTGAAATACAACCTTTAGTGCCTATCAGCTTGCCGCACTTTGGCCCAGTTCACCTTAGTGCGAAATTTCACACCGATGAGGTCGGCTACTATCTAGACCAACTGAAGTTGCAACTTTCGAACAGCCATTTGTCTGGCCAAATGGCACTGCTGGCTAACAGCAAAACCGGCAAACCTGACTTCGATTTATCGCTGCATTCGCCGCAGATCCAACTCAATGATTTTCGCGATCAAAACTGGGCGCTATTTGCTTCGTCGAGTAAACAGCCAAACACCAGCGAAACAACCAAATCGGCGCCAATTTCACCCGCCACGTTTCAACGTCTCGATGCTAAGGTCAACATTAAGGTAGACAAGGTACTTTCAGGTGAAGACAACTTAGGACAGGGCCAACTTGATTTCAGCTTAAACGACGGGACTGCCGAATTAGAACAATTACGGCTGGAAATACCGGGTGGCAATGTGTTGATCAAATCCGGTCTTAACTTTGACAATGGTCTATATAACAGCTGGATAGACGCTAAAATAGACAAGCTAGATTATGGCGTGTTAGCGAATCGCATTAAACCTGACAGTCATATTAAAGGCGACTTTAGTCTCGACCTTAATGTCCAAGGATCTGCACCTAAACTAAACCAACTACTCAATACAGCCGATGGCCACTTACGCTTTGCTATCAATCCTGAGTCCTTTAAAGCCGATATTTTTGATCTGTGGGCAGTCAGTCTAGTGAGCGCTTTATTGCCTAAAGTCACCGATGAATCCCATGCTGAGGTTAATTGTTTGGTGGGCCGCTTTAACCTTAAACAAGGTCATTTAAAGCAGGAAGTGGTATTACTCGACAGTACCCGTATGCAAGCCTTCGCCGAAGCGGAGCTTGATTTAAACAGTCGCGATATCGAGATTAAAATCACACCTAGAGCGAAAAAAGCGCAAATATTTGCTCTACAAACACCGGTTCAAGTAAAAGGAAAAATAGAAGATTTTAAGGCTGGTATCGCCCCCGGCGGCCTTATCGGCACCACCATCCGCTTTATCACCAGTCCCGTGGTCGCACCGCTACAATGGATGATCCAAACCCCCATTAATAAAAACGGTCAACCACAATGTCAACAAGCTTGGCAAGGGACGCTGATTAAACATTAAAGCGCAAAAAATGCTCGGCTGATGCGAGTGGTATTGGCAATTGGAACCAGCCAATAAATATCGTATGAAAAGTAGCAAAACTTCGTTTTCAGGGATGAAAACGCAGAGCGTATAGGGACATATTCACCGCGTTTTTGCGGATTATTCATACGATATAGTTTATCCAAAACTCAGGTTAAATATCGCCGCAGGTTACAACTGGATTTCACCTTAGAATGCGGCTCACCCGTTAAAGCGCAAAAAACGCTCGGCTGGTGCGAGTGGTATTGGCAATCAACTCTGCCAAGGGTTGGCCTTTGATATCAGCGATGGTTTGAGCGGCGATACAGGGTAAATATCGCGGCAGGTTACGACTGGATATCGGCAAAAATGCGGCTTACCCGTTAAAGCGCAAAAAATGCTCGGCTGGTGCGAGCGGTATTGGCAATCAACTCTGCTAAGGGTTGGCCTTTGATATCGGCGATGGTTTGCGCAATGTGGGGTAAATATTGTGGCAGGTTACGGCTGGATTTAGGCTTAGGTCGCAAGCTTCTTGGTACAAGATAAGGACTGTCGGTTTCTATCATTAGGCGGTTATCTGGGATAACTTTAACCGCGTCATGCAGATGCAGGCCGCGGCGCTCGTCGCAGATCCAACCGGTGATGCCGATGTGCAAATCTAAATCTAAATAGGCGTGCAACTCTTCCTGCGTGCCGGTAAAGCAGTGCAGCACAGCGGCTGGAAGCTGGTCACGATAAGGTTTAAGAATTTCAATGAAGCGGGCACTGGCGTCGCGCTCATGCAAAAATACTGGCAGTTGCAGCTCTACCGCCTGTTCTAATTGTGCTGCAAAGACCTTGTCTTGGATCGGGCGCGGTGAAAAGTCACGGTTATAATCAAGGCCACACTCACCCACGGCTTTCACTTGTGGCAGAGCCCATAACTCGCGCAGGGCTGGCCAGGTATCTTGATCCACTGATTTCGCATCATGAGGATGCACCCCAGCCGTCGCATACAAATAATCAGGGTATTGCGCCGCAAGTTGAGCCGCTTGCTGGCTTTCTTGTAAACTGGTTCCCGTCACTATCATGGCGGTCACGCCCGCTTGCTGCGCAGCGGCAATCACCTCGGCGCGGTCTTTATCAAAGCGGGCATTGGTGAGGTTAATGCCGATATCTATCATCTAGTCTGTCACCTCTGGCTCATCTTCGCTCTTTTTGACATAAAAGCGTGAGAACAATAAACCAACTTCAAACAGCAATAACATAGGGATCGCGAGCATGGTTTGCGAAATGATATCCGGCGGCGTTAGTAGCATGCCAATAACAAACGCGGCCACCACTATATAAGGCCGCTTCGCTTTTAATTTCTCGGGGGTGGTCGCACCCGTCCAACACAATAATAGCGTGGCAATGGGAATTTCAAACGCTAGGCCAAAGGCAAAAAACAACTTTAATACAAAGTCTAGGTAACTACTGATATCCGTTGCTATGGTGACGCCCTCAGGCGCAACCGAGGTAAAAAACTGAAACACTAACGGGAACACCACGTAGTAGGCAAAAGCGATACCGCCATAAAAGAGTAAAGCGCTAAAGAAGACCAAGGGCGCAATCAGTTTCTTTTCATGCTGGTATAAACCGGGCGCAATAAAACCCCAAGCTTGATAGAGCAAATAGGGCATGGCCACAAAGATACTTAGTACGATAACCAGCTTAATTGGTGTGAAGAAAGGCGTTGCCACATCGGTCGCTATCATACTCGCACCGGCGGGTAGATGACTGGTTAATGGCTCAGCAATAAAGTGATAAATATCGTTAGCAAAGTACACCAAAGCGGAAAAAATCACTGCCACAGCAATAACCGCACGCAGCAAACGATTTCTTAATTCCATTAGGTGACTAATTAAAGGCGCAGCAGAATGCTCAGGGAGAGGCTCTGACATTTACTTTTTTTCCTGGCTCGCAACTGACGAAGTAGCGGATTCTTCAGATGATGGTGTTGACGTAGGTGGCTCCGCAGATGCGGGAGTAGCAACCTTAGATGACTCAACCGGGCTAGCGGTATTTGCCTCATTAGACGTTTCGCCGTAAGGGCGAGTAACCGATTGTGCCGCTTGCTTTAGGCTTTCTACCGACTGATGTAATTCGGGCGATAATCCCTCTAAGCCTTGTTGCTCGGCTTTGCGTAAGTTTTCATGCATCTCATGGATTTTTAGCTCTTGCGATAACTCATCTTTCATCGCATTCGCGGTTCCCTTTACGGTTCGAACCCAACCCATAACGGTGCGAATAGCAACAGGTAATCGCTCGGGCCCTAACACAACGAGGCCGATCACTGAGATTAATACTATCTCCCAAAAACCAATATCAAACATAGCAGGTTAACCCTGCTCTTTTTGCTTATTTTTCTCGTCGTTGGCAGCTAAGTCGGCTTGCTTTTTCTGTGCAGGATCAGCCAAGTTTTTGGTTTCGTTAGCACTCGTTTCATCATTCTCGCTCATGGCTTTTTTGAAGCCCTTGATCGCGCCGCCCAAGTCACCGCCCATGCCGCGTAACTTTTTAGTACCAAAAAGTAAAATTACAATCGCTGCAATAATCAGTAATTGCCAAATGCTAATACCACCCATAATGTCATCCTATTTATATGCTAATTGTTTAGTTAATTCTATTAAGTATAAGGCCACTGCATGACAAAATGCTTAACCCGACGCAATTTATTATTGAGCTTACCCTTTTGAGGTATGCCAATACGCTTTTAAACAGGCTAACCCGCCCAGCACAGCTGACACTTTGGCTAAACCATCTTGCTCACCATAGAGCACGGCGCCTCCAACAAGTAAGGCCCCCCCAATGATCACCCAAAAACGGCTTTTCGCCATATTGCGACTGTGTTGCTGGAATGCTAACTGCATTTGGGTAAGCTGTTGTTGCTGCGTTCTAAATTGTTTTAAGCCATCGTAAATCAATTCTGGAAATTCAGGTAGCTTTTCAGCCCAAAAGGGCGCTTTATCTTTAACCGCATTCACCACCGCCTTTGGTCCCACTTGCTGCATCATCCAATTTTCAAGAAACGGCTTAGCGGTTTTCCACAAATCTAATTGTGGATAAAGCTGGCGTCCTAAGCCTTCTATATACAACAAGGTTTTTTGCAGTAATACCAATTGCGGCTGGACCTTCATATTAAAGCGACGCGCGGTGTTAAACAGGTTAAGTAATACGTGGCCAAAAGAAATTTGCGCCAATGGCTTTTCAAAAATCGGCTCACACACGGCGCGAATAGCAAACTCAAACTCTTCGACCTTGGTATCCATTGGCACCCAACCCGAATCAACATGCAACTGCGCCACTTTGCGATAATCACGATTGAAAAAGGCCAAGAAGTTTTCCGCTAAATAGCGCTGATCTTCTTTATTTAAGGTGCCGACGATGCCGCAGTCGATACCTATCCACATCGGATCTTCGGGATGCTCGCGCGACACAAACACATTACCGGGGTGCATATCGGCATGGAAAAAGCTATCGCGAAAGACTTGGGCAAAAAAGGTTTCAACGCCGCGTTCAGCCAATAACTTCATGTTAGTGCCTTGCGCTTCAAGCGCAGCTATGTCCGATACCGGAATACCGTAAATACGCTCCATCACTAACACCCGATGGGTGCAATAATCACTATAAATTTCTGGCACATACAGCTCTTTAGAGCCTTCGAAGTTGCGCCTTAGCTGGATCGCATTTGCGCCTTCACGCATCAGATCCAACTCATCTATGATGGTTTTTTCGTATTCTTCAACCACTTCAACCGGACGCAAACGATCTGCTTCAGGTGCATATTTGGCGAGCACTTGAGCTAACAGTTTCATTAACTGGATGTCGGCTTTAATGACTTTGTCGATACCCGGTCGGATCACCTTGATCACGACTTCACGCGCATCTTGTTTTAAGGTAGCGGTATGCACTTGAGCAATGGAGGCGGATGCCAAAGGGGTCGCATCAAAATTGTCAAATAACGCTTCTACCTTAGCACCTAGGTGGCGCTCGATTTGCGCCACAGCAATCTCACCACAGAAGGGCTCAACTTGATCTTGTAGCAATGCCAATTGCTCGGCGTATTCCGGTGGCAATAAATCGCGCCGTGTTGACAGCATTTGCCCCAGCTTAATGTAAACCGGACCCAGCGCCTGCAGCGCTAAGCGACAGCGCTCGGGCAACGGCTTATCTTGATGCTCGTTACCCAGCCAAAATAACGCTTTACGCGCCAAGCGGCTGCCCATGGGCAGATGCTCGTAAGGAACCAATTCATCTAAACCGTAGTTTAAAAAGGTTTTAGTAATGGCGTACAAGCGGCCAAACTCGGTAAATTTCATCATTTCGCCACTTGCTCTACTAACTTGTCTAATCTTGCCAACACCTGTTCGCTTCGTTGCTCTAGCTGGCCAACTTGGTCACAAAAATAGGCCACCTCTAATGGGCTAGGTGCTAACCGATATTCTTCGGTGATCACCTCAGCAACATTACGCTGAATGCGACACAATTGGCGCCCAGCAAGCTGTTTTACTTGGCCAAGGCTGTAACAAAGCTTATGTGCCAACACATCACCAAGATAACGGGATAGTTCATCTTCCCAATCAATTTCCATTTCGGTGAGTAGCTGCGCAAATTGCTGTAATAATTGAATATCACCTTCCACTTCTAGCTTGTCTTGTTTGATCAAGCTGGTCGTTTTAGCACTGTCCTTAAGCTCATCTAATGCCGTGATCGACAACTTCACCAGTACATCGGGAGTGCCTTCAAATTCCCCTAGCACGTCGACTTGCTGTGCACTAATGACAAAATAAAAAGGTTTAGGTAACTCTTTTAATTCGATGGAGAAAACTTTGCCAGCTAATTTCTTGCGTCTTAATTGCCCTTGTCGATCCCATTGTTGCAGCGAATTGATGCCAGTTTCTACACCAGCGCTAATAAGATTCAATAAAGGCATATCCGACTCCTAGAATTTATAACCACGATGCAATGCGACAATGCCACCTGTCATATTGTAGTACTCAACGCCCTCAAAACCGGCCTCTTCCATCATCCCTTTCAAGGTGTCTTGATCGGGATGCATACGAATGCTTTCTGCCAAGTAGCGGTAGCTTTCCGCATCATTAGCTACAACTTTGCCCATGGCCGGTAAGATGTTGAACGAGTAAAAGTCATACAGCTTACTCAGCATAGGTTGTTCGGTTTTAGAAAACTCCAACACTAATAAGCGACCACCGGGTTTTAACACCCGAAACATAGAGCGGATCGCCTTGTCTTTGTCGGTCACATTGCGTAAGCCAAAGGCAATGGTGATTAAATCAAAATGATTGTCAGGGAAAGGCAGGGCTTCTGCGTTCGCTTGCACGTATTCAACATTACCTTCAATGCCAAGGTCGCGCAGCTTAGCGCGTCCCACTTTCAACATAGAGTCATTAATATCAGCAAGTACAACATGACCTTGAGCACCAACCACGCGGGAGAACTTAGCGGTTAAATCTCCGGTTCCTCCCGCCAGATCTAACACTTTTTGGCCGGGACGAATACCAGAGCAATCAATCGCAAAACGTTTCCAAATACGATGTATGCCAAATGACATAAAATCATTCATCACATCGTATTTTGTTGCCACCGAATGAAACACTTCTGCAACTTTTTCAACTTTTTCTGCTTTGGCAACAGTTTGATACCCAAAATGGGTGGTTTCGTCATGCATCGTTTTGTCAACCTGCTCCGTCATGGTGCATCCTTAAAATCCTAACTGGAGCGCTAGTTTACTTGATGGGGCGCTGTCACTCCAGCACTTAGCAAGGGACTTAGCAGGAACTTAGCAGGAACTTAGCAAGGACGAAAAGCACACTCAATATATCAACCAAACCCAACAGCAGACCTAAGCCGCTACGGTTGATCTTTCTAAACCATGAAGACTGTATGAAATATAGTTAATGTAAAAATTAAATTTCATTAAAATACAAAAAGTTAACAATAAAGCATTAAGAAAGACTGAGAAAAATACAGCTTATGTTCAGCTTATTTCGGCTAAACTAATTTTTGTACAAAGAAGAGAGTTTTACGGTCTCTCTGAGCATCCAACTAAAAGCTTGCTTGTTCATGATATACAACGAATTCGTACTTATGGGGATAAGGGGCGAATTCAATTTCCAGCAAAATGTAATCATGACAAGTGAGCTGCTTCAAAGATATTTCTGAATTATTTCTTACCGCTTTCACAGCCATAATAATCTCAACTACACTGATTCTAACTGTTTATTAAATCAGATTTTTCTTACTAGATACGCATCTGATTCCCTTTAGTTAATTGGGTGTTTATGTCCTTAGTATCAAAATTACTGTTGCTAATTAGCACCATAGTATTGGGTGTTATGCTGACTCTCGGCTTTTATATTATTCAAAATGTAAAAAAGGTCGATGATGAGCAATTACAACAGTTGCTGCACAGTTACCTCACGATGACAGAAAGCCGGTTTCATGATCGCGCGGAATTTTTGATTCACAATGCGACGGTAACTGCACAAAATCCAGACATTCATGACGTGCTGCAGCGCCACCAACCTCAAGATATCGCTAACCAATTAAACAATATCGTCGCACTCTATCCTTATCTTTCCTACATCTTGGTGCTTGATTTGGATGCCGATATTCTTGCGGCAAGCAATCGCAACAGCCAAGGCAGGTTACTCAACACCTTCACTTGGCTTGGCAAAACCAGTAACAACCACCCACTTTTTCCGGGCTTGTCTAACGCGCAAGCGCAATTAAGTCAGCCAAACATAGATCCTTTACTTCAAGAGCAAAAGCTTCATCAGTGGATAGTTGCCCCTGTCCAGCAAGAGGGCGATTTGCTCGGCTGGGTAGTGTTGTCTTTTGATTGGCAAACTGCCAGTGAAAATACCTTGCTAGAGCTCACTCAAGAACAACAAAACCATGGTACCCCCATTCTTAATGCCTTGATAACAGACAGCAACAACATCATCATTGTCAGCTCGGATCCGAGCCAAGAAGGCAGCCCGTTTAATCCTAGCGAAAAGGTTCGGGTGATAGGCAAAAGCATGAAGGTGGCAGATCAGGACATGGTCATGTATATCATTCATGATAAGGCTCAGCTCAATGCCACCATAGACAAATCGCAAACCTTACTGTTCTCTGTCGTTTTCCTCATGACACTGCTGTTGTTAGTGGGACTATATTGGGGCCTCAAACGCCAACTGTTTCGTCGCATTGAGATCTTACAGCAAGGCACCGAGCAACTTGATCAAGGTAACTTTAGCTACCAATTACCCGATCTCGGTAAAGACGAACTCGGCCATCTGGGCCACACCCTTAATCACTTAGCGCACAATCTAGAACACTCGCGCCATTTGCTTGAGCAAGAAAAGCAAAGCTTAGATGAAAAAATCCTTTCACGAACACAAGAATTAGAAGTGGCAAATGAAAAAGCCGAAGCCAGCACCAAAGCGAAAAGTGAATTCTTAGCGGCCATGAGCCATGAAATACGCACCCCGATGAACGGCGTGCTGGGCATGGCGCAGCTGCTGCAAAACTCAGGCCTAACGCCACAACAAAAAGAATATGCCGACATCCTTTACCAATCAGGTGCCTCGTTATTAATCATCATCAATGACATTTTAGACTTTTCTAAAATCGAAGCTGGCCAACTAAACTTAGACTACATGCCCTTTGATTTAGAAAAAGAATGTTATGAAACCTGCCAGTCCCTATCTCTGCAAGCAGACGAAAAAGGGCTTGAACTCATTCTAGATTACAGCCTTGATTGTCCCAGCATGGTGATCGGCGATGCTTACCGCATTCGCCAACTTCTTATCAACTTAATTGGTAATGCCATCAAGTTTACCGACCAAGGTCATATCACAGTCAATGTAGCCACAGAGCAAGACCAGTTTGGCCACAATATGTTTGCTATTTCGGTTGCAGACACAGGCATCGGCATACCCAGTCATATTCAGCCTCACTTGTTTTCCTCATTCACTCAAGCCGACTCTTCAACCACGCGAAAATATGGCGGAACAGGTTTAGGCTTAGCGATTTGTAAGCAACTTTGTGAACTGATGGGCGGCAGTATTTCATTGCGCAGCGAACTAGGCCAAGGCTCTTGTTTTACCCTGCATTTACCCTTGGGGTTGCATCAAACTATCGATCTTAAACCTAGCTTTACCATCGACAGAGCCAAGGTCTTAGTGGTTGATGATAACCCGCTGAATCTTGGTATTCTTGAACGTATGTTGGCACCACTGGAATTGGATTTAACCTTAATTGACAATCCACTTTCGGCACTGGCTCACCTAGAACAACAAGATACCGACTACCAACTGTTAATCACCGACTACCACATGCCTGAGCTAGACGGTGCGAGTTTCATCCAACAAACTCGAAGCATAGCGAAATACCAAGCCTTGCCAATTTTGGTGCTGTCTTCTTCCTGCCAATTGCAAGACCATGAAAAACTCAAACAAGCTGGCGCCACCAAGATATTAAGCAAACCGATTATCCGCACTATTTTGTATCCGGTCATCGACAACTTATTAAAATGCCAATCGGAACAAGCACCAACGCCACAACACGATAACGAGCCCCTAGCGCAACAACTGCAAGGCCATATTCTATTAGCCGAAGATGTGGTCACCAATCAACTTGTGGCGAGCGCCATGCTAGAGCAACTAGGCCTAGCTTTCGATATCGCCAACAACGGCCAACAAGCCCTCGAAAAGTGGCGTCAAGGCGGTTACGATCTGATCCTAATGGACTGTCAAATGCCGGTATTGGATGGCTATCAAGCCACCACCCGGATCCGCGCCGAAGAACGTGGCAAACCCATCCCAATCATCGCCTTAACCGCCAACGCCCTAGATGCCGATAGAACTCGTTGCTTTGATGTTGGCATGAATGATTTTCTGGCTAAACCTTTTGAACAACAAGCCCTAATACGTATTTTGCAGCACTGGCTAGCACCACAAGCCAACACACAGGTTCAAGCAGGGATTAACGAGACAGCAACTTCGCCCGCTGAAATTTTTCCAGAGCTAGCCACGCCGCCCGCTAACGACAAGGAGCCAATCATGGAGTCGAACAATTCAGCACTACCTGAGAGTCAATTTATTGATCGAAACGCCTTTGACAACCTTAAAAAGGCAATGGGACAAAACTTTAATATGTTAATCGAGGCCTTTGTCACCAGCCTTGACGAGCAACAGGCGAACCTGCCTAAACAGATCCAAGACAATGACCTACAGGCCTATATTCGTGAAGTTCATAGCATGAAATCCGCTAGTGCCAATTTTGGTTTCACCGCCTTTTCGGACTTAAACAAACAACTTGAGCTGGCCGGCTCGAAACAAGCCCAATTTGCCAGCGAAGCAGCATTAGCCGAACTAACCCAGCAAGCCAACCAGATTAAACGATGGCTAGCAGAACAGAGCTAGGTCACTTTGGCAAATGTAAAACTAAGTAAGTTTCAGGCAATTCGCTTGTAATTGGTTGCGCGCAGTAATACAAATCCTTAACCAACTGCGCGATCATTTTTTTAACATCATGAAAGAAATAAGCATCCGCACGGTCTACTTCAATGATATTGTGATTTACGGAGCTTATAACTTGATCGTTCGACTCATTTGGCTGCTCAGCTTAACCCTAAGCCTGCTACCAAGCTTGGCCAATGCCACCAGCACAGGTTGGTTAACCAATCCTCAACATCCGCCGCTACAAGTACAATTGGCACTAACGGGTCAAGCCGATGCAACAACCCAAACCGTCGCCGCAGTGCTGCAAGTCAAGTTAGCAGATGATTGGAAAACCTATTGGCAGTCACCGGGCGAAGGCGGAATTGCCCCCAGCGCCGATTGGCAAGATTCCACCAATGTGGATAGCGTCGAGTGGCTTTGGCCCGCACCGCAGCGTTTTAAAACCTTAGGGCTAGAAACCTTGGGCTATCAAGAAGCAGTCACCTTTCCGCTGCATATTAAAGTGAGCCAATTTGATGCACCCAGTCAGTTAAATGGCACCTTAACCTTACCCAGCTGCACCACGGTGTGCGTGCTCACCGACTATCAATTAGAACTGGACTTTAATCCTAGCGAGTTGAACCTCAACAGTCAGACCATGTATGCCTACAGCAAGGCCATGGCATTAGTGCCAATTCAAGATCCTAAGCTCGCCCAACTAACACACTTGCTCTGGCAACAAGACAGCCAGCAGCTTGCCTTTAGTATTGAATTGCCCAGCCAAGCCATTAGCTTGTCCGACCGCAGCGAAATTTTTGTCGTTGGCGACGCAGACACCTATTTCAAGATTGAACCCTTGCAACTTAGCCAAGGCGAACTGCGCGGTTTGATTAACGTTTCGGGCTGGCTCGGCGAAGTTAATCTCGATCAGCAAGTCATCAAGCTGGTGTTACTCGATGAACACAGCCAACCGCCCCTCGCCCTTGAGGTCACAGGCACAGTCCAAGCGGGTCAGTTTGCTTTAGCCGATTACCAAGCCAGCTCTAGCGCGGAGTTTAGTTGGCTCAGTATGCTACTGTTGGCCTTAGCCGGCGGCCTGATTTTAAATGTGATGCCTTGTGTACTTCCCGTTTTGGGCATGAAACTTAGCTCTATACTCACCGCTAAAGCGCAAACCCAGCGGCAAACCCGACTGCAATTTATCGCGTCGGCGCTGGGTATCATCAGCTCATTTTGGTTATTAGCGGGCGCGGTTTGGCTACTAAAACTAAGTGGGCAAACCATCGGCTGGGGCATTCAATTTCAACAGCCTTGGTTTATCGGCTTTATGGTTGTCGTCACCGGCTTGTTTGCCCTTAACATGCTGGGCTTATTTTCAATCCAACTGCCTAGCTCACTACAAACTAAATTAGCCACCACTGGGGGCCAGCATTATGGCGGACATTATTTGCAAGGCATGTTTGCTACCTTACTTGCCACTCCCTGTAGCGCGCCCTTTTTAGGCACCGCCGTTGCTTTTGCACTGGCCGCAGACAATACCAGCTTGTTTGTCATTTTTACCGCGCTCGGTATTGGCATGGCATTACCTTGGTTATTAATCGCAGCACTGCCGCAATTGGCCCATTATCTCCCCCGCCCCGGCCGTTGGATGAACCATATCAAGTTGGTGTTCGCCTTGATGTTGCTGGCCACCACGGTTTGGCTACTGAGCTTGTTATCTAGCTTTATTGGACCTTGGTTATGGGTAATTTACGGCGCACTGGCCATCGCTATTTGCGTATTAGTCAAACGTAAATTTGGCGCTAAAATCGCACTCATCGGTATTAGCATCAGCTTTCTCGGCCTAGGTTTGATTGGCATTGTCGCCGCATTAACCAGTGAACATTGGGCCTCGCCACTTAATCCTGATCTCGCTTGGCATATGCTTGAGCAGCAAGATATCGCGCAACAAGTTGCCCAAGGCAATACCGTGTTTGTTGATGTCACCGCCGACTGGTGTATTACCTGTAAGGCCAACAAGGTGGGCGTTATTTTGCAGCAGCCGGTCTATGATGCATTACAACAACCCCATATTTATTTAATGAAGGGGGATTGGACTAAGCCAGCGCCTCATATCAGTGACTTTTTAGAACAATATGGCCGCTACGGCATCCCTTTTAATATTGTCTTTGGCCCTAATGCGCCACAAGGCATCCCTTTATCTGTGATCCTCAGCAGCGATGATGTACTCGATGCCATCAATCGCGCTGGTACTCCGTTAACTCAATAGGAACTAGCCATGAACTCTCTAACCCGTCTATCAATTAGTGCTTTATTACTGGCTACTCCGCTAGTAAGTCCACTGGTGTATGCAGACTCATCAAGCTTTAGCGATGCCCAGCGCGAGGAACTTAAAACCTTGATCAAACAAGCGCTAGTTGACGATCCTAGTATCCTCAAAGAAGCCATCAATGCGCTGCAAGATTATGAAGAAACGCAAGCACAAAATGCCCAACAAGATTTTCTTAAAGGCCAAGCGCAGGCCATCTTTGCCAACCCCAACGACCCTTGGTTTGGCGCAGCAGAGCCTAAATTAGTGATGACTTACTTCACCGATTTTAACTGCCCTTACTGTAAACGTATCGAGCCCCATCTAACCAAGTTGGTTGAGGCTTTTCCAGAGCTGCAAATTCGCGTAAAAATGGTGCCATTACTGGGCGAAAGCTCTAAAGAAGCAGTACGATTTGCCCAAACCGTGTGGCAACATGAGCCGGAAAAGTACCTCCCCCTGAAAAAGCTGTTAATGGCTAAACCAAGCCGCCTAGACAGCGCTAGCATAGCCCAAGCAGCCAAAGCCACCGGCACTGAGCAATGGCTAGGCAAAGCAGATACCAACATCCAAACCATCATCAATAACAACATGAACCTGATGCAGGCATTAGGACTACGCGGCACGCCAAGCCTAGTATTCGCCGACCAAATTGTACCGGGCTTAGTGGATTATGAGCAGTTACATGCTGGGGTAGAAAAAGCGCTGGCGATGCAGGAATAAGCCATGGCCAAGACGAAATTAATCAAGTGGGCCAAGCAGGCCCTTTACCTAATCATCATGCTGACTGTCATCACCATGGCCATGGATTGGTGGCGCGGCCGTCATTTGGATAAACAAAACCTGCCGCCATTAACCGCCACCAGCATCCAAGGCGAAAACGTAAACTTGGCCGAGCTAAGTAAAGACCAAGCCGTATTGGTCTACTTTTGGGCAACTTGGTGTCAGGTGTGTAATTACGTGACGCCAGCGGTGAATAGCATCGCCAATCACAACCCGACCCTGAGTGTAGCCATTCGCTCTGGGGATGATGCGAGGCTAAACCAATATACCCAACATCATGAATATCAGTTTCACGTTATCAACGATCCCAGCGGTCAACTTAGCCAAATGTGGAACATAGCGGTCACGCCCACCATTATGGTGGTAAAAGATAATCAAATCGTACATTACACCACCGGCTTCACCAGCCTACCCGGACTGTGGTGGCGGATGATGTTTGCTTAACCCAGTCAAGCCGTTGGCTATGCCAACGGCTGGTGCAATAAAGGTTGCCACTGTGGGTGGCGCCTAAACATCACCTCCACATAGCTACATCGCGGCACAACTTGTAACCCCTCAAGTGCCGCAAAGGCCACCATGGCTTCCATCAATTGCATTGCAATTCCCTGCCCTCGGAATTGCTCAGGCACTAAGGTACTGTTGACATAAATCACCTCTCCCTCACGGGTGTAGGTCATCTCAGCACTATTTGGACCATCAGGCTCGGTATAAAAGCGGCCAGACTGCGCTTGTTGTTGGTGTCCTATCGACATAATGACTCCTAAGCACTGTTCGCTTATTTCTTGTTTGCTCTTATCTGGTTATAGCAATAATTGCGCGCTTCGGCCACGATGCACACCTGCTTTCATGCCCTTCAATCATGGAAAAATAAACTATACCCACTAAATAATCTGACATACCTCAGTCGAACAATAGAAATGCAACCATACTAAAACTTAAGTGACGTCACCTAACCATGGCACGGAGGAAAGATGCAATTCTCGCTAACAAACTGGTTAAGAAAAGCTTGGTTTTGGTTAACGCTTGGCCTAGCCATGAATCTGGGAGCAGCATTAATGAGTCATGTCGTTGTTGAAAACTACCAAAACGAAATCAGCTTACTTCAGCATAAGCAGCAACAAAACAACCGCCTTAGCCAACTACGCTGGCAACACGCATCCGACCTCGAAAGAAAACGAGAGCTGTTATTAAGCTTGCTAAATCAAGGTGATCTCGATGCCAATATAGCCAATGCACTAAATCAGCAAATCTATTACTACCTGCGCCAACCCTTACCTGAAATATCCCTTAGCCAGTTAACTGAAATCAACGCAGCGCTTGATCAACAACAGCAACAAGACAGAGACAAGGTAAACAACTTATATCTCGCTAACCTCGAGCTGAACGAGCAAGAGCAACAGCTACGACAACAAGCAGCCACCATGAAAAACATCGCCCTGTTGTTACAAATGGTCGGGATCGCCTTTATTATGGTGCGTGAAATAGGCCTTTAATCTGCACTATCAGCGTGACGTAGGTTGTTAATTTCAATAAACAGCTCGGCCGTGGCGAGGGCATCATTTAAAGCACGGTGATGGCCTTGTAAATTAATCCCGCGCGCCGCGCAAATATTGGCTAAGGAATAAGAGTCATAACCGGGTAACCACTTGCGCGCTAACACTACGGTACATAATTTAGCGCGATGATAAGCTAACCCACAGCGAGTAAATTCGGCTTTCACCATGCCCATATCAAAATTCACGTTGTGGGCAACAAAAATGGCACCTTGGCTAAATTTATCAACCGTTTTCGCCACTTGCGCAAACTCGGGCGCGTCGGCCACCATTTGATTGCTGATTCCGGTCAGCGCGGTAATGCGCTGCGGGATATGGCGCAATGGATCCACTAAGCTAGTGAACTGATCCACCACCTTACCGCCAACCACCTTCACCATGGCAATTTCGGTAATGCGATCATAATCTTTATGGCCCCCTGTGGTTTCCACATCAACAATCACATAAGGCTGCTGCGGATCGAGTTGCCACTCAACAGGCTGAATCGATACCGCTAAGCCTGCTTGGCTTAATTGCTGGATCCTGATCCACTGATTGCGACGCAAGCTATCACCGGGCGCTTTGATTTCTTGCGCAAACAACTGACCGTCCTTGACGCCGATTAAGTCAGGGTAGCCATCCTTTACGCTTAAATATTGCTGGCTCATTAATCGTAAATGACTGATCAAGGCATAGCTTGGCGCATGGTCAACCAACAGCGCCAGATCTTGCAATAAATCGTCGTACCAAAACATAAAACCGTTAGGCTTACCATAATGTTGCGCCACTTGCTGTACCAACCAAGCCTTGAACGCAGCAGGTGTTTGCAGGTGAGCGAGTCGAGTTTCTATTTCAGTGCGAAAGGTGGCATAAAAGGCATTGTCTTTGATGGTTTTCGGCAGTAAGGAAAATTCATTGCTGAGCTGGCTTTTCTCGTCTTGATAAAGTTCGGGCCAGAAAGTTAAACAAAATAAGGCTCGCCAAATCTGGTTCTCGCCGTAAATGGCGGTAATACCTTGGCGCTGATAATAATCAATCACCCCTTGCTCTGGTGAGCCAACAAAAGCCTCATCTAAGGCTATGGCTGGCGCGGCATTGCGTAACATCTCGGTTAAGATTGAGGTACGCTGTGCTGAGAACTTCAAGCGTAAGAAATCTTGCGCAAAAAACACCAGGTGCTCATCGCTAGCGTCATCCAAAATAGCATTTAATAACTGCTGACACAGTTCCAATTCGCCCTGTTGGTATAAAATACGAATGCGCTTTTCTTGCGCCGAGGCATGCCCACTTAACGCCAGCAAGGCCAGCCCTTGTGCTGGGTCGCGCTCGAGTAATTGCAAACCCAGTTTATAGCTGAGCAAATCAAACTTATCGTTGGCATAGCTACCTACAGGTGTCACTTTTTCTGCACTCAGCAGCCCTTCAGCGGCTTGCCATTTTGCCGCTTCATCCCATTGTTTTAACAACCTAAGCTGTTGGCTGTAGTGGTAGCCAGATTGTGCCTCAGCCAGCCGATCAAAATGGGCATTTAAGCGGGGAGCTGACGAACTAGCCATCGTTTTCAATACACCCAGATCACGCATTGCAAATTGCGCTAAGGTGCCACCTAGGTGGCCAAAATAAAGAAATAAACAGTACTCGAATAACGTCCGAAAGTCGGAGTGCAAATAAGCCAGACAAAGCTCATGCTGAGTCGTATCAACAACACCGCTATGTTCTAAAGCGCATTGATACCACAGTTGTTTTTTGGCCGAAGCTGGAGGAGTAACTGGCGCATTTGCACTCATGCAAATGGTTTGTAGCTGGGCTTTATTCAGCTCAGGTAGTAAATCCGATAAAGGGGCGGATGCAGCTGACGAGACTAATTGCAGTGCCTTTAGCTCAGCAATGGCAGCATCACGATCGGGTATTTCGACATAATCTAATTGTGCCCACTGCACAAAGCGACTTTTACGATTCACAATACGCACCAGTAAACACAAGGCGGGCTCGGTTAACCCTTTCACCTGCGCAAATTGCTGTTGTTGCTGCACCGTTAGCAAATGCTGGCTGGTTGATTCAATAAAACGCACCAGCTCAAAAAAGTGGCTAAGATAATATTTTTCGGGCAGGGTTTTCATACTAAAGACCACTGTATGTAGATACAGAAATCATAACCCAGGTTGGGTTGTTTTGCCAAAATCTTTCATCTTGCAATTCATAAAATCAAAGTTAATTCATTAACTTAACTTAATATTGCTGGCTATAAAAAGATGACATACATCACAATTTTAGCAAGTGAAATCCTCTATTCTTGCGCCTCCTTAGTATTGACCAGCAAGCATTACAGGCTCAATAGAGCCTACTGGCATACCACTCTATTGGCGCGACGTTATCACATCGTGCCGTTAGGCATTTGTTAATTGGAAGAACATTATGACCAAAACACTACTCGCGCTTTGCACTAGCATTGCTCTTTTCCCCCTTGCTAGCCAAGCCGCCAGCGATCACAGCGTCGACGATAACGTGATTGCACAGCAACGCGCTGCTCTTGCCGAAAATACCCAAGGAAAGGGGTTCGGTCCACAATCACCACGCGACATCGATACCTTAGCGGGTAACAACAAGCGTATTTTCTCTGCTGCGCCAGCTTACACAGCCATGAACCTGTGTAATATTCACTTTCACAAAAATGCCGAGCACAAAGGCGGTGAATTTACCAAATATGCAGGTAACGGCGATGGCAAAGGCTACGAAAGTGGTTACGTTTACAGTGGCAAGTTAACCGAAGCTGAACTTGCTCCATTTGCGCAAGAAGTGGGGAAAGGCGAGCACAATAAGCTAAAATCGGGCGATACCATTGAATTGCACTACGTGCACTCAAGCGCCCAAGTGAAACCGGGCCCAACGCTAGGCTCATGTTTAAGTGATGCCATCGGCAACCCACAACTGCGCGTTGAAACCCAAGTGTTTGTATTGGTTAATGACAGCAAGGCGCTAGACTTTGTTAAGCTAACCGAATACGCCGAGCAAAACGGCGTCTACCAAGCCCTTAACATCCCAACCAACACAGGCACGCCAATTCAATACGCGGGCTCAACCACAGGTCCAAGCTACAATGAAAAAGGCTCACCGTTCCAAGTGACTTGGAGTGTGCGCCCACAAGTGGCCAAAGTGAACATAGCAACCGTTGCTAAATGGTTAGAAAGCAACGACTTCAACGAAGATCATGCGCACGGTGTTCGCAACCTAGTGATCAACCCAGATCTACTTTCTGCGGGTCACTAAGCAATAGACCCAGTAGGAGCCGCAGTCATGCGGCGATAAATATCCAAACTCGCCCCCATGTAGATGGGAGGCGAGCTCGGCGATTTAGCAAAGAGCTCCTGCTATCAAATCAAATGAAACTGACTGCGCATGGCCTGATTACGCAAACCTGTTAATGCCTGGTAAGCCTCACTGTAATACCAAGCTTTTGCCAATTCGTGCGAGTCAAAACGCAGCACCGCCTTGTGGCTAAAACCCGTTTCACCATGCAGCACTTGCAGCTCGCCCTTACTCATAAACTCACCGCCAAAAGGCACTAAACTAGCCGCGGCTTGTTCACGATATTGCGCCATTAACTGCGCATCAAGTGGCGTTGAATCCACGATCACTAAAGCTGTCATTGTCTATCTCCTATTTTGCTAAACATCTCGACTAGCTCATCTAATCGATTGACTTAGTATAAAAAACCAGACAAAAATCAACAATAACCAAAAAATTAACTGATTGTTTAAAATAATGAACACTATCAAGCTAGCGCCGCTGTTGCTTATTTTTGTAGAAGTCGCCAACAAACGCTCTTTTTCGGCAGCGGCGAAAAAACTGGGTATGAGTAAATCGGCCATCAGCCAACAAATAAAGCGCCTAGAGCAAGAAATCGGCCAGCAATTATTGGCCCGCAATACCCGCGGCGTTGCCTTGACCGCCGTAGGCCAAAGTCTGTTAAGCCGCAGTGAATTGCTTAGCGCGCACCTAAGTCAAACCCTCAAGGAATTAGACCAAGTTAAAACCGAGCCAAGCGGCTGCTTTAAAATCGCCGTACCGCCTTTTTTTGAACAGCACATCGTAATTCCAGCGCTCAAGCAGCTATGCCTAGCCTACCCAAAACTGAAACCTGAGTTAGTGATTACCGGGAAATGGCAAGATTTAAGAGAGTACAATCTGGATGCGGCTATTTTTGGCGGTAATCTGCGCGACAGCCAGTATCGCGCCCTCCCCATCGGCAAAGTAGCAGAAATTTTTTGTGCCTCGCCGCGCTATTTACAACAACATAATAAGATCACTGAACTAAACCAGCTTAGCCAGCATCAATACCTAGCCACACCGTGGCAACAGCAACAGATCCAATTATTTGAAGTCAGCACCAAGCAAGCACACACCCTTAATTTAGATCATGCAGCTAAAACCAACACCCTAAGCACGGTATTAGAAATGCTACTTAATGACATGGGCATCGCTCTGTTTCCCGCTTTTTTAGCGCAGCAACAACTAGCCAATCAACAGCTGATCCAAGTGCTGCCTAACTACCAAGGCCGCGCGTGGCAGTTTTATTTTCTACATGCTTATCAAGGTGACAAGCCCGCTCACGTTGAGCGTTTCTACCAGCTAATTTGCTACTACTTTAAGCAGCGCAATAGTTAACCCCAACCTGTGGCAGCCGAGCTCGCTCGGCGAATAAACTAACAACCAGCCCCCTCTTCAGCGCAAAAAAAAGGCCGCTCAAAGCGACCTGATGTGCATATTACTTTTTGGGAGACATCACTTCTTCTAACGTCAGCCCCGTTAGATCGCGTATCGTGCGCCATAAATAATAAAAGATACCTAGCATCATCAGCATCGACGGCAAGGCGATCATGGGATAACTGTATAAGGTTAACTGACCCAACTCTTCATTAAATGCAGGGGTGCCAGCAGGACTCGTCACCAACCATTTGGCCAACACATAATTCATCACCGCCGAGAAAGCAAAAGAAGCCGACACCAAATACGTCGCCTTTAGCAAACGCTTTTCAAACGCCGCCGTACTGTGGTGCTCTTCCAGCTTTTGCTTGATCTTCTCAACATCCATCACGTCGGGATTGAACAACAAGGCTCGCACTAATGGATAAGGCGTAAAGGCAGAAATTAACACTGCCGTTCCTATCACCGCAGGGATCGCGGCTTCTTTAATCGCCAACCATTTAGTGTCTAACTCAAACAAGCCAATACCACCGGTTAGCGCCACGCTAGCTAAGCCAAGTAACGCAATAAAATTGAATTTACGGTACTTGATTAACTCAAACAGACCCCACCCTAGCGGAAAAGCCAAGGCCACAATCAAGCCGCCCGTGGCGCCTAATTTTTCATCACCACTCATTTTCATCAAGATAAAAGAAGGAATAATGATACTGACCAAGAGGTCAATCATAGGACGCGGTTTATGGGACGAGGAAGTTTTCATGGTTGCTGTCATTCTTTGCCAATAAGGAGCCAAGGTTATAACGAATTATCCACCATAACACAATTATTGCCGTGCGCTTATTCGGTTTCTATTGCCGGATCTCGCACAGCACGGCACCCAATTTTAATGCCGCACCGTTAAGCTATGCCTTGCTCAAAACAAGGTGCATCAAGCACTTGCGCTAACCAGTCAAGCTTTGACTCACAAAAGACATTCACATCTGGCTTCATGGCTGTGGCCGCTTGGATGGTGCCGAAATAAAGCATATTTAAACCCGCTAACTTCGCATTACGATTGAAAATAGCTGTGCCACAGGTAGGACAAAAATGCTTAGTCGCATTGTCCGTCACATTAAAATGAGCCAGCTCGCCCGCTACCAGTTTAAAATCCGACTGCAAAGCCACCGCATAGGTAGAAAAAGCAGCGCCATTCATGCCGCGACATAATTGACAGTGGCAATTCACGATTTTTTTAATGTCACCATGAATTTCATATTTAACCGACTGACAGTGGCAAGCACCTGTGATCATGGAATTTCCTTAATGTTAAAAAGACAACTAGAGTTTGGTTAACAAACATCGCGCAAGAGATGCAAGCAAGACACCTATCACTAACCCTAACCCATTGGCAGCCAAATCCAACCACTCACCATAGCGATTAACATAAGGCTGAATTATTTCAATTAAGCCACTGTAAACCAAATAACCCAACACTAACAGTAACCACCTGCGCGGCCGCATCAATGCCACAGGAAAGGCGAGCAAAGCATAGGCAATAAAATGATGGGTTTTATCCGTCCCTGGCACAGGCGGCAGGCTAGCGATGGGATAAAGAGACAACACCGAAATCAGCACAAGAATAATGGCGGACAGCCACAGCCAGTACGACTGGATAAAACGTAAACATTGCTTCAAAGCAGGCTCCTAAAATGACAAAACGCGCGCATCCAGCGCGAACACCACCGGCAACATAACTCAAAATGTGCGTATTAGCCAACTAGGTGGCAATAAGTCGGACCACCCAACTCTTCGCTCTTAAAGCAGGCCCTGTTTAAAGCCAATTTAAAAGTGACGGTCCTATTATTCATGACTGTCCTATTATTCAAAGAGGTCAATCATAGGACGTGGTTTATGGGACGAGGAAGTTTTCATTGTGTCTGTCATTCTTTGCCAATCGAGGGCCAAGGTTATAGCGAATTATCCACCAGAACACAAATGCCACGGTTTAACTTCTTTGAGGAATAAATTGGTAAGCAGCACATCGGTATTTACATCAAGCAAGTTCAATTAATTAGGATCTGTTGATGCATAGAGCTCATGAGTCATTGCACGATATAACCATTTGAGCACGGCAAATAAATGAAAAGTCACATTATTTCACTATCACACTCTTAATTCATTAAGATATAATCACAAAAAAATCAACAAACTGATGCTATGTGTTCGCTTGTGAACTCACCAAGAAGCGTTGGATACGCGATTATCATCAGAACAACTATCTAATTGAAAAATAAAGAGCGCAAAAAATGAGCAATATTTTAACCTCAATAGCTTTACTACTCCTATCAGCATCCTGTCTTGCCGCTGATACCAAGGTTACAAAAGCAGATATCGTTGGCACTTGGTGTTATTACGAAGTGGTGATCTCAGGTAAGCCAATGGAATCTAACGACGAGTACACGTTCTTAGAAAATGGCGAATATAGCTATAAAACCCCCATTGGCATCACAGGAAGTGACCTATGGGAAATCAAAGATGGTTTTTTATTACTCGGCGGCCCCAAGAAACCCAAAATAATCAGTTTGGTTAATGACACGCTTACGCTAGAAGCCGTCGTTGGTACCCTCAAATTTCGCAAAAGTAGTTGTAACTAGAGCAGTTACCACAACTTATGGCAATATCGCCAAACTTATCTTGGAGTTTAAGTGAAAAAATTTCAATTTTTTGTCAAGCAAGATACGACAATAAACCTTAACACGGACAGCGCAAACTTTGAAGAAGAACAAAAACAACTCTTGTCGCAAGGCTTTATACCTGTTGGAGAGATTGTTCAGCAGATAACTCAACAAACGCATTTAAAACCTTTAAGGCAACAAAAAGGAACAACACACTTTCCTACATATCCACGGCACTTCTTATCATTTATTTAGTTCTAAAAACGCTAGATTATTATGACCTTATTCCTAAAATGAGTTTCTTGGTTTAAAACGTGAGCTACGAGGCTCTGGGCAAACAATGGGGCGCCCACCATATAGGGGCTAACCTATGCCAAAGATTGTAACAGGGTTTTATCTTCGCTTAGCCTTGATGGTCATTCTTTGGCTGTTGCATGTTATTTTGGGCTCGGATGCCTCTTTTGCAAATGGCTTGGAAAAAATATCTATCACCTATTGGCTCAGTATTGGTTATTTTGCCTATTTTTGTTTTTATCTGATCCGATTGAAATGCAGCTCATGTGGTGAGCCTGTCATCTACAAAACGGTGCATTACTCGGGTTGGCATCTTCCCAAATCACATTGCAGTAAATGCAAAAAAGAACTGTAACTGTGGCACTATCAGAGTTACCAAATCATTTGTATAAGCAACGGAATATTGGGACACACACCACTTTTGGCGGCCAAAATTAATGCCCTGCACTTATTAACTAACACACACCGTTGAGAAACCAACATGAACATCAAACAATCAGACTGGAACATCTTTTGCGAAATCAAAAGCCAAGCATTTGAGCAGTATTGCGACCAAGCGTTAAACGGGGTGATTGAGAGGATCACGGATAAATCAGCATCTGCTGTCGACAGGTTTGAGTTCATGCGCGAGAAGACTAACGAGGCGCAGGCGTTTATTATGCGTACCTTTGATGGCCACTCTCGAAGCCAAGCATTTACCCAACTGATGCTGATGTGTGAAGCTAAGCTCGTCGCACCTGAGCAGTTCGAGCGCCTTTCTGATGAAATGAAAACGCAAATTAGGGGAATAATTGAGTATCGAGCGCAGGGTTTTGATTAAGCTGAGCTTTGGATAGCCATATCGTATGAATAATCCGCAAAAACGCGGTAAATATATCCCTATACGCTCTGCGTTTTCATCCCTGAAAACGAAGTTTTGCTACTTATTCATACGCTATTCTTTGGCCGACTCCATTAACCAGAATTGAGGTTAATTAAGCTCATTATTAAGAATTAACCTGTGTTACGCAGCGAGTCTGATGATTCGCGGTTTAAAAATCCACCCGGAGCGCAATTAATTGCGCGAAATATCGCGTCGAAAGCCGGTTATTCGCGGTTTAAAAACCGCTCCCACAAGGTGTTTATTCGCAAGTTAAATCGCTGCATGACTGCGGCTCACACAGGCTCGACTTGGCTTTTGTGACAAAACGACCCTACTCGCCTCGCACGCAGAAATAATACGTCCACGCGATCAGTATCAACTGCAATGGGGTGCGGATCAGCAGGTAAATCGGTCCCCACTGATGGCCACCTAAGCCGATACTGTTAAGCGCGGCATAGACATTCGCAGCAAAAAAACAGATAAACGTAGCGATAGCAACTTGGCCGACCAGCCTGCGCCAGCGAGCAAACAATAAGCCTACGGCTATCACTAATTCGAACACGCCAGTCAGGTAAATAATAGTGACCCGCATCGGCAGCCAAGGTGGTAACATTTCGGCCATGCCCGCGGTTTGAACAAAGTGACCAATAGCAAAAAAGGCGAAACAAATGGCCATGCCATAACTAGCATAACGGTATCTATCCTGCCTTGTTCGCTTACCTAACAAGTGGGAAAGCAGTAATGGGGCACAAAGCAAACTTAGAATAATAAGCGGGGTGATCATTAGGCATTTCCTCGCAGTAGCAGTGCCATATACCTGCGTTCGGAAAAAGTCATCCGCCATTGCAACTTTGTTGCTTTGTCGACATGCCTAATTGCCCTCATTTCTAACACATTCTTGATAGTCTTCATCTAAAACCCCTTGTTTTTATTCACCTTAAAACACTGAATAACAGATGAAAACAGCGATTAAAGCACTAAGGACTGACCATCGATACTGTTGGACGATTCATCGATTTATTGACGAGAACGCTGTGACGCGCTTAATTGTTGATGCTTGATTCGGTACTGCTTAGGGGTAACTTGATGAAACTGTTTGAAATTGCGGATCAGCACATCACTCGATTGAAAACCACAAGCAAACGCGATTTCTTGAATAGAAAGTTCGGTCTCGGCCAGCTTTTGCGCAGCAATAAAGCAGCGCCACTGGCGCAGGTATTGCTGTGGCGTGGCGCCTGTCATGCGCTTAAATCTGTCGGCAAAAGCAGAACGAGATAAGGCGGACACCGCAGCCAGATCTTCCAGTCGCCAATCACGTTGATAGTCTTGTTGCACGGCTAACACGGCAGGTGTTAAGTATCTGTCGTTAATCGCACATAACCAACTCGGGTTGATATCCAGAGCCGGTAAGCCGCGGATCATTTCCAACATCATCAAGTCGAGCAGATGACTAAGAGCAAGTTCATAGCCCTGTGTTCTGTGTAAATTTTCTTGGTAAATCCACTCCACATAACGACTTAATCGTTCACTGTGATGAATATCGACCACCATGACCTTGGGCAGTTTGACCATTTTGGCATCCATTCCCCAATGTTGGATCATGGCAAACGTGATGGCACCACACATTAAATCGCAATGCGCTCCATCACCACCAATCACCATTTGGCTTAATTGCTCGACCGATTTATCAACAAAAAGCTGGTCCACAGACTGACACACAACCCCTTGTTCACTGCTAACTCGATAGGCGTCACCATAAGGCAGCAGCACCATTTGGCCCTGTTGCAACTGAAAACTAGGCTCTCCAGTCACCTCAACCATACAACGCCCACTGCGCAAATAACTAAAGCTGCCTCGATCTCGCTGCGACTCCGCCAGCCCCCAAGGCTCACGCAATTGAACCTGAGCGAACACTTCTACGCCCGGCGAAAGGCGTTGGATAAACTGACTGAGGGGATCTGAATAAGGCATAACTAGCTAACTATTTGATGAGAATATGGATTATTTGATACTGAAAGCGGATTAAACTGCAACAAAAAGTTATTCTCATTGCTATATCAAGCAGGAACCGAACTTATCAAAGCGGTATCTTGAGGAATCCACTTTCCCTTGGTTTAACGGCAAAGCAATCGAGGGAATTTCTCTATGCTGTTTTATAGTGAGCTAACTCCTTAGTCACTTAGTCGCCTGCAATAATGATTAGCTACACACCCACATTTGACTGTTTTTTTTTTTTACTGATTTTAGATAATGTAATAAGCCGCCATTCGGTTTAGTCTAGCGGTTACGTCGTTTTGTGATAACAACCAAAGCCCAATGGGCAGCTCCAGCTTAACTTAGAGATTTAAATGAAAACATTTCAGTTCTATGTAAAACAAGATGCAGTATTACCACTCGATATTGACGATCCCAACTACTCAGAGGAAAAGGCACAGTTAGTTGAGCAAGGGTTTGAGCTGGTCGGTGACTTGGTACAAGCCGAAACGTCAGCGCAAGCATTTGAAAAGTTTAAAACATCTGACTTAGAGGAGCTTGCTGGTTTTGCCGGCTGGCATCTTGTTACTGGCGGGATCGGCGCGATTTTAGGCTTTACCTCAGCCTAAACTGCTTGGGTTGTACCGAGTTGGGGGAAACTTAGTGTGACTGAAATTCATATTTTTAGACACGGTGAAACCGAGTGGAATCTTTCTAGCCACCCACTGCGTAAAACGATTTACGCTAAGGCAAACCGATGAATCAAACAAGATGGCTAAACCTGATGCAAGCGATGGGATTCCCCCCCTCTATCGGCTGCTATCAGGCGCTTGAGAAGGCCTATTCGCAGCCACATCGCTACTACCATACGGTTAAGCATATCGATGCCATGCTCAAGCATTTTGATTCGGTTAAGCTTCTCGCCGAGCAGTCCGCCGAGCTTGAATTGGCCATTTGGTTTCACGACGCTATTTACAATATTCCGTCAAGCCGTAACGAACTCGATAGTGCCCTATGGGCAAAAGAATTCGTGCTGACTAATCAATATGATGAAGCCGGAGCCAAGCGTATCTTTGACCTGATCATGGCAACCCAACAGCATGAAAAGTCCAGCTTGATCGACGCCAACATCATAGTTGATACAGATCTCGCGATCCTCGGCTCATCGCCAGCCACTTATGCTGAATTTGAACAAAATATTCGCCGAGAATATCACATGGTGCCCGAAGATATTTACCGGGCTAAAAGAGCCGAGATCCTCGAACATTTTTTAGCTCAGGGAAGTATTTACAAACTAGACAGCTTCATCAGCCAATATGAAAGCGCAGCTCGTGAGAATATTAGCCGCGCCATTGATAGCTTAAAAACGAATCAGCACTAAAACCATCATGGCAGCTCAGATCTGGCTGCCATTGTCATGTGCCCTTAGTAAACCCATCCAGCTAGCTCAGTAACGATTCAATGCCGTATTCCGGGCCGTATTTTTCAACCACAAAATCGATATCTTTATCGCCCCGTCCAGACAGGTTCACTAAGATAGAGCCCTTCTCACCTTGCTGCGCTAGCTTGATCGCATGAGCAATGGCATGAGACGACTCGATAGCAGGAATAATGCCTTCCATGCGTGACAGCTCAAAAAAAGCATCAATGGCCTCTTTATCACTGATGTGAACGTAATTCGCACGACCAGACTCTTTTAAGAAGGCGTGTTGCGGCCCAACCGAAGGGTAATCTAAGCCACTGGCCACGGAATAAACCTGCTGCGGCTCACCTTCTTTGTCTTTTAGCATGTAAGACTTAAAGCCATGCATAATGCCCGGTTCGCCCAAGGTTAAAGTAGCGGCATGCTCACCCGGATCTAAACTGCGGCCAGAAGGCTCAACGCCATATAAGGTAACGTCTTTATCTGCTAAAAACGCACTGAACAAGCCCATGGCATTTGAACCACCACCGACACAAGCCACTAAGTTATCTGGTAATTTTCCGGTCATTTGTTGAAATTGCTCGCGCGCTTCATTACCGATAATGGATTGGAAATCACGCACCATAGCAGGAAACGGATGCGGCCCAACCACTGAGCCAATCGCATAAATTTGGGTGATAGGATCGGTCATATACGCTTCAAATGCCGCATCGACCGCTTCTTTTAGGGTTTTACGGCCATGAGTCGCCGGGATCACTCGTGCACCAAGAATGCGCATTCGCACTACGTTCGGGTGCTCTTTTTTAATATCCACTTCACCCATGTAAATATCACATTCCAGCCCCACTAATGCCGCAGCCGTTGCCAATGCCACACCATGTTGACCCGCGCCCGTTTCGGCAATCAGCTTCTTCTTGCCCATTTTTTTCGCCAGCAATGCTTCGCCGAGACAATGGTTGATTTTATGAGCGCCGGTGTGGTTTAAATCTTCGCGCTTTAGATAGATATCGGTGCCGTATTTCTGTGACAAATTTTGCGCGTGGAAAATCGGGCTAGGTCGACCGACAAAGTGCTTGTATAAACGCGCAAGCTCGGCGCGATAGGCGGGGTCATTCTTACATTCATCATAAGCCGCGCTAATTTGGTCCATGATTTTTTGTAGCTCTTCAGGAATAAAGCTACCACCAAACTCACCAAAATAGCCCTGCGCGTTAGGCTCTGCATGTTGAAAGGTATTTTCCATTTTCGTCATGTCCTTATATTGAAAAGAGATGTCTTGTTATAGCGACAAAACCACAATAAAAGTATGACTACTTAGAGAATTTGTTAGCTTGAGCATAATTTTATGCTCTCAGTTTATCTGAGTGAAACACGAACCACAGCCATAAAGCCAGTTAGAGTTATTTCCTAAGCGACCTGCGACAGATAAAAAAACCAAGGGTTACAAAAGAAGCAAATCAACGCCATCACCAACAATAGAGCGTACATTTTTATCGGCCGCTGAGAGCGAAGCTCAGCCTTGCTGAATTTCGATAATGCAGGAACAAAAAAGCAGCCTATAAAAATCCCCCAAATCAAGCCCACTTCAACCACCTCGGCGGTTGAACTTAAAAAGGAAATCTCGCCCAAATCATTAAAATGCAGCAAAAATCCCGCGACCGAAAAAAACACGGCAACAAATAAGGGTAGTAAGACAAAGAGGGTTTTCATTACTTAAACCAGTTAACGAAAACAATAAGCTTACCAATACTAACTTATCTATAATAAATCAATTAGATAGAAGCTAAATTGTTTGCTGTAATCTTAAATACTCGGCCAAAGCCAGTTTATCCGCTGCAGTATCCAGCTCTAGCTCGGCTTGGGCAAAGCTGCGCCAATACACGGCATCGGCTTCCAACGCGTTGATTTCACCCGACCACGCGAGCACGGCGTAATAATGGATCAGCTGTAGCTCGGCGCTAGGATGATAAAGCGAACAGATATGCTGATATTGCCCCGCTTGGATGTCCAATTCTTCTTTAATTTCGCGCACTAAGGCTTGCTCGGGTGACTCACCTTGTTCAATATGGCCGCCGGGAATAGCGACTAAATTTGGATCGCATGCCTTATGTTCGCTGCGTTTTTCCAGCAAGACTTGGCCATCTTGGATCAGTAAAAAAGATGAACAAGGGTAAATATCTTGTCGCATTAACTTAACTCCTAAAATGAAGATGGGTAGGAGCACCAGTCATGGTGCGATTTGGGGTCATTTTTAATCACTGCATTACTGCTGCTCCCACAAGCGAACATTTCCAATTCCCTGAGCAAGCTCAGGTCCTACAAAAATCGCGAATAATTTGTCTTCAACGCGCTGTTTCGCTGTATAAATACAGCTCCTACCCAGGCCCTAATCCCAGGAGCACCAGTCATGGTGCGATTTGGGGTCATTTTTAATCGCTGCATTACTGCAGCTCCCACAAGCGAACATTTCCCATTCCCTGAGCAAGCTCAGGTCCTACAAAAATCGCGATCTCTAAGAGGAAGAGATACACCACACTGAACCAATGATATGCCGACTTCGTAACTTAGCTATTATTAAATTTTATTATTCATAACAAGGACTTTTTATGACAGCTTTAGAGGCGCTGCTGGGCACCTATCATCTTAGCTTTTGGGGGCTTTGGCTGATTTTATTTACCGTGCTAGTGCAATCCACCATCGCCACCATTGCCCATCGCAAACAAGCTAAATACATCCCCGGGCTGTTAGATGAACGTCTGGGCCATGGATCCTTTGTATTTCGCAGTCACCGCACTTTTCACAACTCACTTGAAAACACCCTTTTGATGTTTGCCCCTGCGCTGCTGGCCATTATTGTGGGCGTGGATCCCACTTGGCTGGCGATCTGGGTTTGGCTGTATGCCGTGGCGCGCATTATTCATATGGTGCTGTATTACGCCATTGCCACCGAGCGTAACCCCAGCCCGCGTAGCTATTTTTTCATGTTAGGTTTTGTCTGTAATATCGCGGTATTTGTGCTGGTTGCGATGCGGTTACTGTAAAGACATATTTACCGCGTTTTAGCGAAATATTCACTCAGCTGCGAACTACTTAGCCACACCTAATAAGTTGATGGCCTTGATTAAGGCATACACCTGTTCGCCGGGTTGCAGCTGCATTTCTTGCTGCGCCCACGAGGTGATCCGCGCCTTTATCACTTGCTGGCCTACCGCCATACGCCATTCCACTTGCTGACTTTGCTGAGAGCTGTCAACTAAGGTCACGGGTAACACGTTTCGCATACTGGTTGAAGTGGGTCGCTCTCGGCTTAAGGCCACATCGCCAGCGCGGATCTTAACTAATACCTCTTGCCCTGCGGGCAGTTGATAACCACTGCTCCACAAACACAGCGACGGCTGATTGGCTGCTGTTGCTAGTGCTAAAGGCAACATACCGTGATTATCACTCACCTTTGCCACCTGTGCTTTTAGCAACACACTTTGCTCACGCTCGCCCAACCAAGGTTGCATTTGCTCACTGTTCCACACTTGCTCCAGCGGGCCGTGTTGCAACACCTTGCCGTTTTCCATTAATACCAGATGATCAACCAATTGCAGCACTTCATTCAGGCTATGGCTAACCAGAATAATCGGCAAATTAAACTGTTGTGACAACGCCTTGAGATAAGGCATTAACTCTTGTTTGCGCGGCTCATCGAGCGATGCCAGCGGCTCATCCATTAACAGCAACTCAGGCTCGGACAACAAGGCGCGACCGATGGCCACACGCTGCTTTTCGCCGCCCGACAGCTCACTGGGGTAGCGCGTTAATAACGCCTCGATGCCTAATAGCGTGACCACCTTAGCGATTTTTTGCTCACTATTGGCCGTCGTTTTATGGCCGTACAGTAGATTCTTTTGCACCGTGTAATGGGGAAATAACCTTGCATCTTGAAACACATAGCCAATGCGTCGCCGCTCAGGTTGCTGCCACTGCTTTTGCGCGGTGTCGACAAAAACGCGGCCATTAAATTCAATCCGCCCGACATCGGGTTTTATTAAACCGGCAATTAAGTTAATTACGCTGGTTTTACCCGCGCCCGATAGGCCAAACAAACCCACCACGCCTTGTAGCGGCAGGCATACATCGAGCGCTAATTGACAATGACCGAGCTGCTTTTGACAGGTCAGCACTAATTGTGAACCTAGGCTCATGCAGCTACCTCACGCTTAATTTGCTCGCGCCGCAGTAACCACTCAGAGCAAAGCAGTGCCAGCAAAGCCAGCACCACAGCTAAAATACATAGCCGAGCCGCGGCAAACTCTTGGCCTGGGGTTTCAATAAAACGATACATGGCCAACGGTAAGGTTTGGGTTTCGTGGGGAATATTGGCAACAAAGGTAATGGTAGCGCCAAACTCACCCAAGCTGCGGGCAAATGCCAGCACAACACCGGCCAGTAAACCGGGGTAAATCAAGGGCAAGGTAATGGTAAAAAACACTTTTATCGGCCCCGCCCCCAAGGTTCTCGCGGCTTGCTCTAATTTGGGGTCAACATGATCAAAGGCCAGCCGCAACGAGCGCACCATTAATGGAAAGGCAACCACCGCCGCCGCCAACGCCGCACCGCGCCAGCTAAAAGCAAAGCTCAAGCCTAAATGGGTTTGCAACCAACTGCCAAGGGGCGATTGCGGGCTTAAACTGATCAATAACAAATACCCTGTCACCACGGGCGGCAACACTAAGGGCAAGTGAACGAGACTATCGAGCAAACGCTTGCCCCAAAACTGATAACGAGATAACAACCAAGCCACGACTAAGCCAAGGGGCAAGCTTGCCATTACCGCCACCCCAGCCACTTTTAGGCTAAGTAATAAGGCTTGGCTTTCTAATTCTGTTAATAGCACGCTTGTACCGTCCCCGCTTCGTTATTGTTTAGCTGGCTCAGAAAAACCAAACGCTTGCCAAGTTGCCTTAGCCTGATCTGACCATAAATACTGATAAAACATCACCGCCTCAGGCGCATTGGATAACCGCGCCGCAGGATAAACAATCGCCTCGTGAGACTCAGCCGGAAATATTGCTACTTGCTCCACTAAATCCGAAGAGTACGCATCACTGGCATAAACAATACCTAGCGGAGCGGCGCCTCGCTCTACCAGTGCCAAACTCGCCCTCACATGTTTACCGTAGGCCACTTGCTGATTTAAATCCTGCCACAACCCCAAAGAAGTTAACCCTTGCTGAGCATAAATCCCCGCTGGCACATGCTGTGGATCGGCCAGAACTAAACGCTGACCCGCTAATGCACTTTGCCAATCTGATAGCTGCGTTATATTAAAGTTCGGGTGTGCTTTTTTACTCACCAGCACCAATTCGTTACCCACTAGGCTAGCTTGCTGCTGCACTCGAGCAGTGTTCTGGTTTAAATAATCGAGCCAGCGCTGATTGGCCGAAACATAAATATCTGCCGGTGCACCTTGCGCTATTTGCCTTGCTAGGGCCGATGACGCCCCCACTATCAAGGCTATCTCTTGCTTGGGATTAGCTTGTTGATAAAGACTGATCAGTTGCGTCATGGCAGGCTGTAATGATGCCGCAACCAGTACTTTTAACGGCTCTGCTTGAACTGAAAAAGCAGCGAAAATTAGCAATAACATCACTTTAGCCATTTGTTTAGTCAGTTGTTTTATCAACATTTAGGCAACCTAGTATCAAAGCAAGAACGAGCGATTAGTAAAACCCTAACTATACCTCACTTTTAAACTTGGTCGATTGCCTAAATTTAGCTCACTTTGTAAGCTAGTCGCCTCTCTCACAAATCAAGCAAAGAAAATAAGCACATGTTTAAAAAGACTAAAGAAGAAGGCTTAACCTACATTTCGGAGAATTGCTCCATAGCTGGCGATCTAAACCTGCAGGGCGAAGTGATGATCAACGGTGCGGTTGAAGGTAATCTAACCTGCGAGGGCAATGTTACCTTAGGCCGCAACGGCATTCTTAAGGGCATACTGAAAGCCAATGAGGTGTTTGTATCTGGCAACATTGAAGGCGAGATCCACTGCGACATTTTAAACATTGAAAACAAAGGCATAGTCAGCGGCGAATTATTTAGTGCCGATATTCGCATCGACAAAGGCGGCCAGTTCTTTGGCGTGCGTAAACAAAAAAATGCCGGCGAGCACAAGGTAGTCGAGTTTGACCAAAGCAATAAAGACAAAAATGGCAAAGAAGATAAAAAAGTCGCCAAAGCGTGATTTAGCCTGATATCCTGCCCAACACAGTTCTATTGTTGGGCTTTTATTTTGTCAGCATCTCCAATCATTAAAAATCAAAAAACGTCCGTGCTTTTTGCGTTAGCAGCCGTTGCCATGTGGTCAACCGTGGCCACTGCATTTAAAGTCACCCTAGCCTATTTCAGCCCGATTCAGATGATCTTAGTGGCAAGCCTGACCAGCATAGTGCTACTGGCGGGCATTTGTTGGCAGCAAAAAAAGTTACCTCAAGTTGTATCATTACTTAAGCAACAAGGCAGGCTGATGCTACTGCTAGGATTAATAAACCCCTTGTGCTATTACTTGCTGCTGTTTCAGGCATACGATTTATTACCCGCCCAACAGGCGCAAGCCCTTAATTACACTTGGGCAATTAGCCTTACCTTGCTCGCCGTGCCCTTATTAGGCCAAAAACTAACTAAGGCCGATGGCCTAGCGATCTTATTGGGTTACGGCGGGGTGTTAGTGATTGCCACTCAAGGTGATTTACTGGCTTTGAACTTTAATAACCCGCTGGGCGTAGCGTTAGCGCTGGCCAGCACCTTGCTTTGGGCGCTGTATTGGATCTTAAACACGCGCCAACATGGCGATCCAATTGTGGCCTTACTCTGCTGCTTTCTCTTGAGTTTACCCTTTATCATCGCGGTGAATTGCTATCTCGGTGAATTTGACTTCAGTGCTTGGCAAGGCTGGGCGGGCGCCATCTATATTGGCGTGTTTGAAATGGGTTTAGCCTTTGTATGCTGGCTTAATGCCATGAAATACGCCGAACACACCGCCAGCATCAGCAATTTAATTTTTGTCTCGCCGTTTGCTTCCTTGTTTTTACTTAACTGGATCATCGGCGAGCCTATCTATGCCTCAACCTTGGTCGGCCTTGGCCTCATCATTACCGCCCTGCTTACCCAGCAATGGCTGAATCGAAAGCTTCAAGGCTAAGGAAAACACCATGCAACAAGCTATTTGTGGTTATCATTTGGATGAAGAAGCGCATTGGGTTGCCAAGCTAAGCTGCGGCCATTTTCAGCATGTGAGACACGATCCGCCGTGGCAAATGCGACCTTGGGTGCTAACCCAAGCCAGTCGCAACAAGATGTTGGGGCATAGGCTTAACTGCATCAAGTGCGACCAAGGCGCACCGAAAGACCAGCTAGCCAAATAGACGCTTCAGTCATGGGCGATGGGGTTATCGCAGCATGACTGCTGCTCCTAACGATGTGCTATTTCCAGTAGAAGCGATTCTTAAATCGCGAATAAGCAGCCGTTAACTCGCTGTTTCGCTGTATAAATACAGCTCCTACCGATGCGCAATTTCCGGTGGCGATGGGTTTATCGCAGCATGACTGCTGCTCCTACTGATGTGGATTTCCAGTAGAAGCGATTTTTAAATCGCGAATAAGCAGCCCTTAACGCGCTGTTTCGCTGTATAAATACAGCTCCGCCCCATGTAGTCTTTTTGGCTCGCTAAATAATTCAAAAAATTCTCGCTTTGTTCACAGCGACTGTCTAACGCTTTGATATATAACTGCAAAAAACGTACAGTCAGAAATTTAACCAGCCCTATTTGGCTCGCTAAACTCATGCTCGCTTTGTCTTTCCTCTGTGCGGCTTGTTATGGGGTGGCAAGGTGTTATTAACTGGCTGAGTAATAATAATTTATTTATGCGGGATTATGGGGTGTTGCGAGCTACTCAGCAGGATCTTAACGGAATTCCGTATAGTACAGCTGTTATAGCCACGGATAGGATATTTTGACCATTAGATATCTTGCAGAAAGCAAAGACTACAAAGTCTATTCCATATTCGAGTCTGTGTATTTGAAGGATAAGTCTACTTGTAAAAGCCTAATCGAGTATGAAGAAGCAGATCTATGCATAGCTTGGGTTTACGGCGATCCAGATTCAGCTGTAATATCATGTGATGGAAGCTCGGTTGTTGTAGCGGGATGTGGGATCACCATATTCAATATCAAAACTAATCAAGCTACCGAGCTATTTAATGAGCCTGGTGATATTACTTGGACAGAAGGGATATATCAGAGTGCTGAAGATGATTGTAAGCATGTTCGATTTAACGCCCTTACAAAAACAGATAAGTTAAATATACATCGCTTAGATATCCAAAAACGTAGTCTAGAGACGTTAAGCTGATAGCTATAACAAGTGCCATTTTTGTCTGCGGCTGAGCGCAACGTTATAACACAGAATCAACTTCTTGCTCAAAAGGGCCTGTTGAACTATTATTTGTACGTTATTTTGTACTGATGAGAGTTCAATATGAGTCGTATTCATTTCGATCAAGATATTCAGCCTTTGTCTGAGTTTCGTGCCGGTGTCGCTTCATACATCAAACAAATCAATGAGACTCGTCGCCCATTGGTTATTACGCAACGTGGTAAAGGTGTTGCTGTTGTTCTAGATGTTGCTGAGTATGAAGCAATGCAAGAGAAAATCGAACTACTGGAAGAAATGCGCACAGCAGAAGCTCAGTTAGCTTCTGGTCTCGGTATTTCCAATGATGATGCGCGCGCTCAAGTACTTGGCCGCATTAAGAAATGAAAGTAGTGTGGTCTCCATTAGCACTTCAGAAACTAGGTGATGCGGCTGAGTTTATTTCTTTGGATAATCCACCTGCGGCAGAGAGGTGGGTAAACGAAGTTTTTGATAAAACTGAACTCCTTGGAAGTATGCCTGAAATGGGGCGGTTTGTTGCTGAAATGCCCCATACGAATTATCGCGAAATCATCTTTGGTCACTACCGTATTATCTACAGTTTAAGTCACGAAATTCGCGTGCTAACAGTTCGTAATTGTCGTCAAATTTTATCGGAAGATGACGTGTAAAACTGTTTTACAACAGTTCGTTAGGCGAGAATCAGTTAAGCATTACAAAAGGCCGGACACCCATCAATATTTTAGCAGACAGCTAAACCTCTGTTTACAGCATATAAATTCGCCATACAAGGCAAAGGCGGACTATGTATTAGTAGTAAAAAGTGAATAACCTTTTTTGTCTGGCAATGTGGCAATAGCATGAAAAAAATGCCAAAAGCTTTCAATATTGCTTGTGTACCTTTTTTTCATACTTTCCAAGCTAAGCATTTCAACATTTAGTGTTTTAAA
>NZ_JBKFDK010000007.1:0-189038 GCF_046452435.1 Motilimonas thetidivivens | reverse complement strand
CGCTCGGCGAACATATCACTCATTCCCTGAGCAAGCTCAGGTCCTACAAAAAAGACCAATCAATCAGCGCAACAGAAATGGGAGCTATATTTATACAGCGAAACAATGCGTTAAGGGCTGGTTATTCGCGATTTAAAAATCGCTCCTAGACGACCTACTAGAAATCTTCTGGATCTTGTTTCTCTGGCGCAAATGCGGGCTCTCCTGCAATGCGCTTTTCTTCATCGGCCCATTCGCCTAAATCAATTAACTTGCAACGCTCGCTGCAAAATGGGCGAAATGTTGATGAGGGTTGCCATAACACCTCGGCTTGGCAGGTTGGACAATTGACTTTAGTAATACTCATGAACTCTACCTTTAACAGCTGGCGATTTGGAACGGTATATCTTGCGCTTGCTCGTCACCATGGGGCAAAAAGCGAATAGCATAGCGGGTTTTGTGGCCACTCACAGTTGGGTAAAATCCTAACGTCGGCGATATCTTAATCCGAATAATGTCAGCATTCTCCGCTACGTCTTGGTAAAAGCCATTTTTAGCCACTACAGAGCTAAAGTGACTGCTATCGCGACACAGCTTTAAATTGAGCTGCAGGGCGCCAATCAAGGGCTGAAAGTCGGCTAGCCAGCGCTTACAATCCGCCGCTTTTTCTTCTTCAGTTAAGTTTAGCCAGAAGTAAAGCTGAGGCAAATCAAAGCTACACAGACCACCGGGTATCGAAAAACGTTGGCGCACCGAAGATAAAAAGCGATCTTCCTTTAAGGTTTGGGTGATCCGGCTTAATCGAGGTAGCTGATAAATAAACTGATTCAGTTGCTGCTGCAGCATAGAAATACGACTTTGGTCCACACCTGGAATGGTGGCCCAATGATTTACTGAGGCAAGGTGCCTTTCTAAATCTTTCGTTAAATCAGCACGCACCTCACAGCGCTCCATTAGCTCATGCAGATCTAGGATCCCCTTAAAAAAGGCCTCGGGGTCGCTAGGCGCGGCTAAATGACGGCTTTTTGCTATTTGCTCAAAGATATACTCAAGACGAAGATAACTTCTGCTTTTTTCATTTAGTGGATGTTCAAAAATGACCATTTAGAGATAAAAAACCTAGAACTGATAACAAAGCACAGAGTGTAGCGCTTATATGACAAAATGTTGAGCCTGATCTCGATTAATTTAGTGTCATACTGATCAACTGCTGATGCAAGGCACCGACTTGCTGCTGTAACTCGCTCAAAGAACCTGAGTTGTCTAATACAAAATCAGCCTGTTCAAGACGCTGTTGACGAGAAACTTGCGCTGCCATGATGGCGCGGATCTGCGCTTGGCTATTATTATCTCGCGCCATGGCGCGGCTCACTTGCAGCGATTCAGGCACATCAACCACAATGAGCTTATTGATGTATTGCTGCAACTGGTTTTCAATTAACAAAGGGGCTTCTAAGATAGCATAAGGCCCATTGCAGGCATTAAGCTGCGCCAACATAGATTGGCGGATTAGCGGATGTAGCAGCGCATTTAACCAAGCTTTTTCTTCTGGGTCTTGAAAGATCAGCTGACGTAACTTAGCTCTATCTAGCTCACCTTTATTGGTCAAAATACCTTGGCCAAAGTGAGCCGTAATTTGCGCCAATGCGGCGCAACTGGAATCCGGCGCAACCACTTCACGTGCCACTAAATCGGCATCAACTACTTCAATGCCCAATTGCTTAAAGCAAGCACTGGCGGCCGATTTACCACTGCCAATGCCCCCCGTTAAACCAATGATCAACATTAAAAATCAGCCATTAATTTAGCCACTATCGGCTGATTTGCGTCGGGGAAGGTATATTGGTCTAACTCAGAAATTGCGACCCATTTAACTTCTTGACCTTCCAGCCCTGCTGCCTCGCCCGTGAACTCTTGGCTTAGCATAAAATCGAGCAACACTTGTTTGTCTGGATAATCAAAACTGATCGATTGGTAATGGCTGGCATGCTTAATAGACAATGCGACTTCTTCTTCAAGCTCACGTATCAGTGCTTGTTCAGGCGTTTCACCCGACTCAACCTTACCGCCAGGAAACTCCCATTTACCACCTTGATGTTGATGGGCTAAACGGCGACTGATCAGCACTTGCTGGTTGGAATTAATAATGATGCCTGCGGCAACGTGGATTCGTTTCATATTGTTCGGATATTGATAAGTGTGCTGGAGATGGGATCTGTAGGAGCCTTAGTTTGTGGGAGCTGAGCTTGCTCAGCGAAAATATCAAATCGCCCCATAACTGGGGCTCCCACAATGTACAGAAGCTAATACAAGTTAGTGAATCTGGCTTAGCTTAATTTACCGTGACACTGTTTGTATTTTTTACCTGAGCCACATGGACAAGGCTCATTGCGGCCTACTTTAGGTTGGTCGCGGACAAAGGTTTCTGTGCCTTGCTCGGCTTGCTCTTCGGCCACGGCTTCTGCTAGCTGGCTTTGCGCGCTGGCATGCTGATAAGCTTGCGCTTGTTCTTGAGCTTGGGCTTCACGACGACGTTTTTCCTCTACAGCGTTAACGTCATTTTGCGTTTGTACTTGCACCTTAGCCAAGATAGCAACCACATCATGCTTGAGGTTTTCTAGCATCTCGGTGAATAGCTCAAACGATTCGCGCTTGTACTCTTGTTTCGGATTCTTCTGTGCATAACCACGTAAATGAATACCTTGACGCAAGTGATCCATCGCCGCTAGATGCTCTTTCCATAAACCATCAAGGGTTTGCAGCATCACCGCTTTTTCAAAGTTCTGGATAACTTCCTTACCTACTACTTCTTGTTTCGCAGCGTAAGCCAGACGCGATTGGTCTAAGATCTGCTCACGTAGCTTCTCTTCATCCATCTTATCGTCATCATCTAGCCATTTTTGCAGTGGCAACTCTAAAGCAAAGTCGTTCTTTAAGCGGGCTTCTAAATCAGCTACTTGCCACATTTCCTCAAGTGATTGAGGCGGAATGTATTGATCGATCGTGCTGTTAATCACGTCTGCCCAAATCACTTCGATGGTTTCCGAAATGTCGCCACTGTCCATTAAGTCGTTACGTTGCTCGTAAATCACTTTACGTTGGTCATTGGCAACATCATCAAATTCAAGTAGCGATTTACGCATGTCAAAGTTACGGCCTTCAACCTTACGCTGTGCATTTTCAATGGCGCGAGAAACCCAAGGGTGCTCGATGGCTTCGCCGTGCTCCATACCGAGTTTTTTCATCATATTGGAAACCTTGTCTGAAGCAAAAATGCGCATCAGCGGATCTTCCATTGATAAATAGAAACGGCTTGAACCCGGATCCCCTTGACGACCAGAACGACCACGTAATTGGTTGTCGATACGACGTGATTCGTGGCGCTCGGTACCAATAATATGTAAACCACCCGCTTCCAGTACCGCATCATGTACTTTTTGCCAATCGGCTTTGATTGCCTCTAGCTGCTCAGGCGTTGCCCCTTTCTCTTGGGCATCATCTAAGCGCATTTGTAAGTTGCCACCCAGTACAATGTCGGTACCACGACCGGCCATATTGGTCGCAATGGTTACCGCTCCTGGCGTACCCGCTTGAGCCACAATTTCAGCTTCTTTTTCATGGAATTTGGCGTTAAGTACTTGGTGCTTGATTTTTGCTTTGTTCAAAAGATTAGACAAAATCTCTGAGCTTTCGATGGATACGGTGCCCACTAGTACAGGCTGCTTGCGCTCAACACAGTCCTTGATGTCTTCGATAATGGCATCGTATTTTTCTGCTGTCGTAAGGTAAACCAAGTCACCCATGTCTTTACGAACCATAGGTTTATTAGTTGGGGTTACCACGGTTTCTAAGCCATAGATACTTTGGAATTCAAATGCTTCGGTATCGGCTGTACCTGTCATACCCGCTAACTTATCGTATAAACGGAAGTAATTTTGGAAGGTAATAGAAGCCAGTGTTTGGTTCTCATTTTGAATTTTAACACCTTCTTTGGCTTCAACCGCCTGATGCAAACCTTCTGACCAACGACGCCCTGGCATAGTACGTCCAGTGTGTTCATCAACAATCACAATCTCGTTGTCAGGGTTGACGATGTAATCGACATTTTTTTCAAATAAGGTATGAGCACGTAATGCGGCGTTAACATGATGCAAGATTGAAATACTTGAAGCCGAAAACAGTGACTCGTCTTCGCCGAGAATGCCACGCTCTTGCAGAATCTCTTCAACTTTGATTTGGCCGCGCTCGGTTAAAAATACCTGCTTGCTCTTTTCATCAACGGTGTAGTCACCTTCACCAACGTATTCTTCAGTGTCTTCCTTATCTTGCTTCTCAAGTAGCGGAATGATCTTATCTAATTTGATGTAAAGATCTTGGTTACCTTCCGTTGGGCCGGAAATAATCAAAGGGGTACGCGCTTCATCAATTAAGATGGAGTCCACTTCATCGACAATGGCGTAATAAAGTTCACGCTGGGTACGCGCTTGTGGTTCAAACGCCATATTGTCACGTAGGTAATCAAACCCAAATTCGTTGTTGGTACCGTAAGTAATGTCAGCGGCATAAGCGGCACGTTTTTCATCTGGGCTCATACCCGAAAGGTTAATGCCAACCGTTAGGCCAAGAAATTCAAATAGACGTTGGTTCCACTCGGCGTCACGCTTGGCCAGATAGTCGTTCACGGTAATAACGTGCACACCTTTGCCGGTGATCGCATTGAGATAAGCAGGTAAGGTCGCGGTCAGGGTTTTACCTTCACCGGTGCGCATTTCAGCTATCTTGTTATCATGTAAGATCATGCCGCCCAATAGCTGCACGTCAAAATGGCGCATGCCAAATACACGCTTTGAGCCTTCTCTTACCACAGCGAAGGCTTCTGGCAGAAGTTCGTCTAAGCTTTTACCTTGCTGGTATGCTTCTTTAAATTCTTGGGTTTTTGCTTTTAACTCTGCATCGCTTAAGGCTTCAAACTCTGCTTCTAGACCATTGATCTGTTTAACAACTTTACCTAGTTTTTTAAGAAGTCTGTCGTTTCTGCTGCCGATAATTTTGGTTATTATTTTGTTAAACATCTATCAACTCTCGCGTGTTTTTATTAAATCTTGCTCAATCCTTGGCAAGTTAAGTTATTTTTAAATCAGTATTAGCCAGCTTTGCGGTAAATATACTTACGGGGATTAACCTGCTGTCCATCTTTTATTACTTCGTAATGCACATGCGGCCCTGTGGAGCGACCTGTGGTTCCCATTAAAGCGATGGTCTGTCCTCGGGTCACCACGTCCCCTTCAGAGACATTGATCTCTTTAGCGTGAGCATACCGTGTCGAGAATCCATCACCATGATTTATCTCAACTAATTTACCATAACCGGTTTTGGTGCCAGCCCATGTCACTATGCCTGCCGCCGTGGCGGTAATAGGCATACCATTGCGACCCGCAATATCTACCCCTTTATGATAGCGAGCTCGTCCCGTAAATGGGTCGCTGCGCACACCAAACAGTGAAGTGATATAGCCTTTACCTTTAACTGGCATGCCATGGATCATACTGTCATTAGAGATATGGTGATTCATCAACACAGATTCAAGTAGTTGCATTTGTTCTTCGTTATTTTTTATTTCAAATGCCACTTCTTCAATCTGTTGGGTGAGTGTTTTAAGGTCAACACTCAACACTAAATCGTGATCGCTGATAGGGCCGCCCATCGGCATTGGCTGGGAAAAATCAAACTCGCCGTCTTCCAGTTCTGCCTGTTCCGCTAAGCGACCGCCTAAGGCATTTAACCGGCTCACCTGCGCCTGCAGCTCTCCCACTTTGGTGGCAAGTAACACTAACTGCTGATCTGATTGTTGTTTCAGCCGTTTTAACTGCTCATTTTCTTTGCTTAAATTACCGGTAATACTGGCGATCTTATATTGCATTATCGTGGCAGAATAGCCGTCATAGAGGCGATGACCAACCATGGCGGTGATAAAAGCAAATAGTACTAATAAAAACCAAATCCACTTTAGTTTTATGACTATGCTATGCCGATGTTTCTGACCGGCGTAAATTACTGTTACACTCATGCTTATACTACTCGATTAGACCTAACTAAGATGCGTAAAAATCATCCTTGTGCGCTGACTCAATTAGCCTCTGATGTCAATTTCAGAAAATTAAAAGAACGCGCTGATCAATTATCAGCGCTCGACAGGGTACTACAAAGCGTGCTGGAACGACACCAGATAAAACATGGTAAGATCGCAAATTTCAGAACTGGAACCCTATTCATCGCCTTGCCCAGTGCTGTTTGGTTAACGCGCTTTAATCAAAAGCGTTCAGATATTTTGTCTGAACTGCGTCAACATTTACCTTCCCTTGTCAGCATCGAAGCAAAAATTAATCCTGCTTTAGCACATAAAACCACTCCATCAAATCCCCCTACTGTCACTTATAAAGCGAATCCACGCGTCATATCTAGCACATCTGCGGGCTATATATTAAGTGCGGCTGAACATGCATCGGGAAGTTTAAAAGAAAAACTCGAAAGATTAGCTGCACTGGCAACAGAGAGAAAAGCCAGTGCAGACAATGACGGCTAGCACGAAAGTCTAAGCCCAAATTTAATCGCTTAAAAAATACCTAACACCATAAACTATGACTCATAGTGATAGCTCTTGATAGCTAGATATGACTATAGCTAAGTTTATGCCACCAATCAGACTAAGCTAATAGTGGTGACAAGTAGGTTACGGCTTGCTCTGCTTCTTGCTCAAAGCTGACCATTTCCCATGCATTTTCATCGGCTAATAAAGCGCACAACAGTTTGTTGTTAAGTGCATGGCCGGTTTTATATGCTTTTAGTTCACCCAAGATGGTGTAACCACTTAAGTATAAATCACCGATAGCATCGAGCACCTTATGCTTAACGAATTCATCTTCGTAACGAAGACCATCTTCGTTTAGCACGCGGTAATCATCCAGACCAATCGCGTTATCTAAACTAGCACCCAGAGCTAAGTTATTCGACTGCAAATACTCAACGTCACGCATAAAACCAAAGGTACGCGCGCGGCTGATTTGCTTCAAAAACCAAGGGCCAGAAAACTCACTGACGATATGCTGGTTTTGGCCTTCAATCACCGGATGAGCAAAGTCAATTTCAAAGTCTAAGCGGAATCCCTTTTTAGTCGGATTCAGCTCAGCCCATTTATCCCCATCTTCTACGCGAACAGGCTGCTTGATGCGGATAAATTTCTTGGCTGCGCTTAATTCTTCAATACCGGCTGACTGCAGTAAGAACACAAATGGGCTGGCACTGCCATCCATAATTGGAATTTCTGGTGCGTCAACATCGATCACTATGTTGTCGATTCCTAGGCCTGCTAATGCTGCACTTAGGTGCTCAACAGTCGAGATTTTTTCACCCGACTCGTTTACTAAACAAGTACAAAGCATGCTTTCTTGCACGGCATGCGCAGTCGCTTTAATGCTTACCACGGGATCAAGATCCACACGACGGTAAACAATACCAGTATTGGCGGGCGCAGGACGTAAAGTCATGGTGACCTTGTTACCTGAATGCAAACCAATGCCTGTTGCTTCTACGCTTTGTTTAATTGTTCTTTGTTTAATCATTGAGTCTTCCGTATTTCAACACTGTCAGAGAGTGACACCTTAATATTACGAGCATTACTAACTGACCGCTATATGTGAAAACACCTACACGAAATCAGACTGTTTTTCACGCACTATGGCCTAACATGCTAACACATGTCACAGAATTTCCAAATAAGATGATTATTTAGTCTGCTTGCTTTCTAAGGAAAGCAGGAATATCTAAATAGTCAATCTCAGATTTTGCTTCTGCAGCTGGTTTAGCTTTTGGCTCTTCAGCTGGAGCGGGCGCTGGTGCTTGTTGCGCTGCCGGCGCAACCGCTGGCTCGTTCATCACCGCCGTGTTACCAATGGCTTCACGTACAACAGGTTTTGGATTAACTAATGTAATGTCTGGCTTACGCTCGCCGCCAATACCCGTTGCAACAACGGTGACACGAAGTTCGTCTGACATTTCAGGATCGATAACCGCACCCACAACAACCGTCGCGTTTTCAGATGCAAAGGTACGTACCGCGTTACCAACCGTTTCAAATTCTTCAATGGTGATATCAAAACCAGCTGTGATATTCACTAAGATACCGCGCGCGCCCGCAAGATCGACATCTTCAAGTAATGGGCTAGAAATCGCCGCGTCAGCAGCTTCTTCAGCGCGATCATCGCCGCGAGCCACACCGGTACCCATCATAGCAGTACCCATTTCTTTCATTACGGTACGAACGTCCGCAAAGTCGACGTTGATTAAACCAGTACGAGTAATCAGCTCAGCAATACCTTGTACCGCACCAAATAGCACGTTATTCGCGGCTTTAAATGCGTCTAATAAGCTGACACCGCGACCAAGCACTTTAAGCAACTTGTCGTTCGGAATAGTAATCAAAGAGTCCACTTCGGTCGCCAGTTGGGCGATGCCTTGCTCGGCATAGCTAAGACGCTTTTTACCTTCAAAAGCAAAAGGCTTAGTCACAACCGCAACGGTTAAAATACCCAATTCTTTGGCGATGCTCGCGACCACAGGCGCAGCACCAGTACCTGTACCACCGCCCATACCTGCGGCGATAAACACCATATCAGAGCCATCAAGTAGCTCTTTAATGGCTTCGCGATCTTCAAGGGCTGCTTCACGACCCACTTCAGGATTTGCACCCGCACCTAGGCCTTTGGTAATACCAGAGCCAATTTGTAACGTGGTGCCAGCATTTGAATTACGCAGCGCTTGAGCATCGGTGTTAACAGAAATAAATTCAACACCCTCAATATTTTGCGTTAACATATGCTCAACAGCGTTACCGCCGCCACCACCTACACCAACAACTTTAATGACAGCTTCGTCAGCATGACTGTCCATTATCTCAAACATAATTTCCTCTCCGTTTGCTTTGCCTGTTCGCAAAAAAAATTAAAACTCGCCTTTAAACCAGCTATGAACTCGCTTTGCTATCGAGCCAATACCATGACTTTGCTCTTTCTCTTGCCATGTCGTTATCTGGTTTGCTTTTTGATATTGCAATAGCCCCACCACAGTTGAATACACGGGTGAATCTACATATTCCGTTAAGCCTTTTACATTAAGGGGCTTACCTATTCTTACCTGAGATTGAAAAGTGACCTCAGCGGTTTCAACTAAGCCTTCAATTTGCGCCGCGCCACCTGTTAGTACCACGCCCGCTGCAAGTTGGTGCTTAACCCCTTGCTTCTTCAATTTCTCTTGTAACTTATCTAGCTCTTGCTTCACCAAGCCAAGTAATTCGCTATAGCGTGGCTCAATCACCTCGGCTAAGGTTTGGCGCTGTAAGCTACGTGCTGGACGCCCACCTACGCTTGGCACTTCGATGGTGTCTTCACGACTTACCAAGGAGCCCATGGCACAGCCATATTTGACTTTTACCACTTCTGCATCAGATGGAGGCGTACCGAATGCGTAAGCAATATCACTGGTCACCGCATTTCCTGCATAAGGGATCACGGCCGTGTGGCGCAATGCCCCACCAGTAAATACAGCTAAATCCATGGTGCCACCGCCAATATCCACCACACACACGCCTAGCTCTTTTTCATCTTCGGTTAACACCGCATAACTCGATGCCAACGCAGAAAAAATCAGCTGGTCGACTTTTAAATCACATCGTTCCACCGCTTTCACAATATTTTTTGCCATGTCGTTATGGCATGTGATCAGATGCACTTTGGCTTGCATCCTCACGCCCGACAAGCCCACTGGATTTTTGATGCCCTCTTGGTAATCGATAGCAAATTCTTGCGCGAGCACGTGTAAGATCCTGTGTTCATCGCGGATCCGCACCGATTTAGCGGTATGAATAACGTTATCGACGTCATCTTGAGTGACTTCTTCATCGGAAATCGGCACCATGCCAATTTCGTTTTGGCAGCTAATATGTTTACCGGAAATACCTAAATAGACAGACGTGATCTGGCAATCGGCCATTAACTCAGCTTCACGTAGCGCACGCTCCACCGATTTAACAACGGAGTCAAGATCGTTCACGCCACCTTTATCCATCCCTTTGGATTTATGAATTCCGGTACCGATAATATTAAGTTCGCCATCGGGCAACACTTCACCTATCAACGCGGCGACCTTAGTGCTCCCTATATCTAAACCAACAATTAATTTTTTATCCGTTGCTTTGGTCATCTGGCTCTCTTTCTGGTTTCCAACCTACCGCTACGCCGGTGTCATACCGTAAATCTACGTAAGCGACTTTTTGTGCATCCAGTAATGGATAAATATCAATAAACCTTTGTACCCTATCAACTCGTTGTTCACGCCCTAGCTTTAGCTCGATACCTTGTTTTAATTGAATATTCCACGCATATCTGTGGGTCAATTCAACGGCTTCAATACTAAACCCATTTAACGCCAACAAGCTTTCCAACTGCTGGTACACTTCCAACACTTCTTTAGAGCTATGCTCTGGACCATACAAATACACTAAAGGGTCTTTAATCTTATCCTGCGGTGCATTGAACACCTCACCTTTAATGTTTAACAGGTCAACTTCATTCCAAAAAGCACTGGGTCGTTGCTCTTGTAAAAACACTTTTAATCTATCGGGCCAGCGTTTACGTACTGAAGCTGAGTAAACCCATGGCAAACTTTGTAAATTTTCTTGCAACTGATTCACATCTAAAGTGAAAAAGTTTTGCGATTCAGGAATTGCGAGTAACACTTGGCGCACTTCATCATCGCTCACATATTGGCGTTCACCTAACAAAATCAGTTCGCTCATGGGTAATTGCTTTTGGTCAGTTAACCATTGCGATACCTTCAAGCCAGTCCAATACAGACCAATCAGCACACAGATAAAAAAAGCCAGACCAGCGAAAAATGCTGCTCGACTCGGAGCATGGCCATCATTAACTGGCGCTTGCTCCTTAGACTTTTCTTTCCTATTTCGTTTAGCGACACGTGCCGTCACTGCTTTTCCTTTCAAAATTGTTAGTAGACCTCAGTCTGCTAACCTGCAACAGAGTGCAACCATTTCGTAAAAAAATGTTACAAACGCTGCATTATATCGAGCATTGTGCTGGGTTCAATCTCATTACTGTGTTTAACACCAATAAATCATCCAAAACTCAATAAAAATTCAGTCTTTTTTTAAACTTGGGCTGCGGCTTGCTTCATTGCGGCCACATTTAGCTCAAATTTGGCCAGATCTTTAACCGCCGCGCCGATATTGCCCGCACCTTGAGTCAGTACTAAATCACCATCTTGTAAAATATCTGCTAATACACTTGGCAATTCCGCAACGGTTGCAACATGAATCGGCTCTTTATCACTACGTTGACGGATAGTACGACATAATGCCCGACTGTCAGCGCCTGGAATAGGTTGCTCACCCGCAGCATACACATCTAGTAGAATCAATTGGTCAACTTGCGACAACACAGTCGCAAAGTCTTCATATAAATCACGCGTTCGGGTAAAACGGTGTGGCTGATAAGCCATTACTAAACGACGCTCTGGCCAGCCTGCTTTAGCGGCTTTAATCGTGGCCAACACCTCACTTGGATGATGTCCATAGTCATCCACCAACATAGCTTTACCACGACCCGTATCAAATTCTCCATAATGCTCAAAGCGTCGACCTATGCCAGCAAACTTCTCAAGCGCTGTAACAATAGCTTGATCTTCGATATTGTCTTCACTGGCGACGGCAATCGCCGCTGCTGCATTTAACGCATTGTGACGACCGGGTAAGTTCAAATGAATGGCAAGTGGCGCCTTGTCCTTGCGGTGCACATTAAAGTGGCAAGCGCTGGCTGTTTGTACGAAATCAGAAACGCGCACATCAGCGTGGTCGGAAAAGCCATAGGTGACATATTGACGTCCGACTCTTGGCAATAATGATTCAACCACCGCATCATCAATACACAATACGGCCACCCCGTAAAATGGCAAATTATGCAAAAATTCAACAAAAGTATTCTTTAAAACTTCAAAATCACCTTGATACGTGTCCATGTGGTCGGCTTCAATGTTGGTGACCACAGACACCATAGGCTGCAGATGTAAAAACGACGCATCACTTTCATCTGCTTCGGCAATCAAATAACGGCTAGCTCCCAGTTTGGCATTGGTGCCCGCACTGTTTAACAAACCACCGATAACAAAAGTTGGATCGCGCTCGGCTTCACCATAAATGCTTGCAATCAAACTCGTGGTGGTGGTTTTTCCGTGGGTGCCGGCAATCGCAACACCGTGACGATAGCGCATTAACTCAGCCAACATTTCTGCACGTCTTACAATCGGAATACGTAACTCGGTTGCCGCGATAATTTCTGGGTTTTCTTTATTAATGGCGGTTGATACCACCACCACAGATGCGCCGGTAATATTTTGTGCATCATGACCGATAGTAATGGTTGCGCCAAGGTTACGCAGACGCTGCACCACTTGGTTTTCACCTATGTCAGAGCCGGTAATATGATAACCCTCGTGGAGCAAGACCTCAGCAATACCGCCCATGCCTGCCCCGCCGATGCCAACAAAGTGAATTTGTTTTACGCGGCGCATTTCAGGGATCATGGCTCTTAATTTATCTAGCTCAACTTTGCTCATTTACGACTCTCTGTTAATTCATTACATATAGCTGCAACCCGCTGCGTAGCATCTGTGATGCCTAATTGACGAGCCTTGGTAGCCATTGCGACCACGGCTTGGGGCTGCTGCATAAATTGGTTTAATTGCTCGGCTAAGGCAGCTGGCGTTAATGCCGATTGCGGCATCAGAATACCGGCTTGCTCTGCTGCCAAGCTCAATGCATTTTTCGTTTGATGGTCATCAACCGCATGGGGTAATGGCACAAATATCGCCGCAACACCCGCTACCGCGAGCTCAGACACGGTTAACGCGCCAGCGCGACACACCACCACATCGGCCCATTGATAAGCCTCGGCCATATCATCAATAAAATCGGTGGCCGTTACCTGAGATAAATCCACGCCCTGCTGCTGATAAGCTTGGCTTACCGCAGAGCTATTGCCTTTACCCGTTTGATGACGAACCCGCACGCTATTGTTACTTAACTGGGCGATGGCTTGAGGCACTGTCTCATTGAGTACCTTGGCCCCTAAGCTGCCCCCTACCACGAGTACCTTTAACGGCTCCTTGGGTGCAACAATTGGCTCAGACGCAAGTGCCACCACTTCGGCGCGCACTGGATTGCCGACTAATTCTGCACCAGCAAAGGTATCCGGAAACGCCATCAAGACGCGCGTGGCAAACTTGGCCAAAATTCGATTGGTCATGCCCGCTGCCGCATTTTGCTCGTGCAACACCAAGGGAATACCTTGTAGCCAACTGGCAATGCCACCCGGTCCACTGGCAAAACCGCCCATCCCCAAAACCACATCGGGTTGATGTTGGCGCAATACCTTACGCGCCTGCAAGATAGATTTGACGATACGAAATGGCGCCAGTAATAAGCGCTTCAAACCATTCCCACGCACGCCAGCAATATCTATAAAATCAATGGAAAAGCCGTGTTTAGGCACCAACTGGGCTTCCATTCTATCCGCCGTGCCCAGCCAGCGGATCTGCCAACCTTGCTCAGCTAAGGCCTTAGCAACGGCAATCCCCGGAAACACATGGCCACCTGTGCCTCCCGCCATCACTAATAAAGTTTTTTGTTGTTTAACTGCGGCTTCAGCTGTCATGCTTTACCTCCAATGCTTGGCAGGTATCACGACGGAATTCGTAATCAATGCGCACTAATATTCCTACCGCTAAAGCCATCATTAACAAACTTGAGCCACCATAACTCACTAATGGTAAGGTCAAGCCCTTAGTGGGCAAAATACCCGCCGCAGCGCCTATGTTGACCGCGGTTTGAAAGCTAAACCAGATCCCAATTGCCATCGCCAAATAACCGCTATAAAGCTGGTCGTGTTGCAGCGCTTTTTTACCGATTAATAGCGCCTTCATCGCTAACCACAGCAGTAAACCCAACACTACCATAACACCAAAAAAGCCGGTTTCTTCCGCTAAAATGGCAAATACAAAGTCGGTGTGAGCCTCAGGTAAGTACTCCAGCTTTTGCACCGAGTTACCTAGGCCTTGACCAAACCAGCCACCACGACCAAATGCCATCAAGGATTGCGTTAACTGGTAACCGCTACCGAAGGGATCTTGCCAAGGGTCTAAAAATGAAGTGACTCGGCGCATTCGATAAGGTTCAACCACGATCAATAAAATAACCGCCGATACCCCAGTGATCAAAATAGCAATAAATTGCCCTAACTTAGCTCCGGCTAAAAAGAGTAAGCCAACCGTGGTCACCATCATCACCACCACAGAGCCTAAATCCGGCTGCGCTAGCAATAAGGTGGCTAACACAAACAACACAATCAGAGGTTTAAAAAAGCCTTTTAAGGTTTCTTGAACTTCTTGCTGACGCCTAACCAAATAGCTAGCAAGATAAGCAAACAGGGCAAACTTAGCAAACTCAGCAGGTTGAATGTTTATTGGGCCAACGCCTATCCAGCGCACCGCACCATTCACACTGCGGCCAACAATAAGCACCGCAATCAACATCACGATAGCCAGCAATAAAAATCGCCCACTGTTTTCTTGCCAAAAACTGATCGGCAGCATCAATACGACTGAGCCGATGATCAGAGCGGCAACCACAAATACCCCATGGCGCTTAACAAACATCATGGGATCATTTTGCAATGCGATACCTTCAGGAATCGACGCCGATGCCACCATAATTAAACCGATTACCACCAGACTCAACGCCAATATCACCAATTGACGGTCATAAAAGCTTTGCGTGGCAGCTGGAAATAGCCAGCTTTTTAATCGGCTCAATGGCATGGCATTGCCTCCACTAACTGGCGGAAATGATCGCCGCGAGCCATATAGTTAGGGTACATATCTAAACTGGCACAAGCCGGAGACAGCAGCACCCAATCACCCGCTTGAGCAAGATTCGCGCAATGGGCAACGGCGGCGTCTAAGTTATCGACAATGACACATTTATCATGCAAACGGGCAATTTCTGCCTTGTCTTGGCCAAAACACACCACACTGGCAATCCGCTCAGCGAAAGCCGGAGCAAGAGGGCTAAAATCACCTCCTTTACCATCACCACCAGCAATCAAATGCAACTGACCTTGGATAACCGGAGCCAAACCATCAATGGCGGCAAGGGTAGCGCCAACATTGGTTGCCTTAGAATCATTGATCCAACGCACACCGTTCACTTGTTTTATAAATTCACAGCGATGAGCTAGCCCTTGGTACTGTTTAGCCGCATTGATTGCCGCCTCACGTTCAATTCCGGCAAGATCAGCAATGGCTAATGCAGCTAGCACATTGGCTAGATTGTGTAGTCCAGAAAGACGCAACTCATCACTGCAAAGCAATGTTTGCTCGCCCTGAGTTAACTCGTAGCCAACCGAGCTGGGTTTTAAGCCATAGTCATCTTCTGCATCGGTACCAAAAGAAACAATGTTGGCCGATGTCGTTTCAGGGAAAGTCAGCGGATCATCTCGGTTCACTAACACATGAGTGGCGTTGTGATAAATACTCATCTTAGCTTGGCGATAAGCTGCAAACGAGTCATAACGATCCATATGATCTTCAGAAACATTGAGCACTGTGGCCACATAAGGCTTAAGGCTATGGGTAGTTTCTAGTTGAAAACTAGACAGCTCAAGCACATAAAGATCGCAGTCTTGCTCAAGTAACGACAGTGCAGGCACGCCGATATTGCCGCCAACACCCACTTTAATGCCGGCTTGCTGCGCCATCTCACCCACTAAACTGGTTACTGTGCTTTTTCCATTCGAGCCAGTGATAGCGATAACGGGCTTTTGCACCGCGCGCGCAAACAACTCAATATCGCCGATGATCTCAACGCCATTGGCAGCAGCTTGCGCTAATGCTGGCGACGCCAATGCAATACCTGGGCTGGCAATGATCAAATCGGCTTGATTAAGCAAAGTTTGCGGAATTTCGCCGGCATAAAGCGGTACATGCTCAGGTAACTTATCTTTTCCTGGTGGCTCGGCACGCGTATCCACAACCGCCGGAATAACGCCTAATTGCAAGCAATAGTCAACGCAAGACAGGCCGGTCATTCCCAGCCCTAAAATTACAATTTTTTGCTTGTTATGCAATGACATAAATCTTTGCCTACTCCAAATTAACGCAACTTAAGCGTAACCAGTCCGACTAAAACCAACACCAAAGTAATGATCCAAAACCGCACGATAACCCGCGGCTCAGGCCAACCTTTTAACTCATAATGATGGTGGATCGGGGCCATGCGAAAAATACGCTGACGACGTAACTTGTACGAGCCCACTTGTAAAATCACCGACAAGGTTTCCATCACGAAGACCCCGCCCATTATCACCAGAAGAATTTCTTGGCGAACCAATACCGCAATGGTTCCTAATAAAGCACCCAACGAGAGCGAGCCCACATCGCCCATAAACACTTGGGCTGGATAGGTGTTAAACCACAAGAAGCCAAGTCCTGCACCCACGATCGCCATACAAACCACCAACACCTCACTGGCTTGTGGGATGTAAGGAATAAACAAATAAGATGAGAAATTCACGTTACCCGTTAGATAGGCAATGATACCAAACGCCGCGGCGACCATGACCGTTGGCATAATGGCGAGGCCATCAAGGCCATCGGTGAGGTTAACAGCATTACTGCTGCCCACGATAACGAAATAAGTCCAGATAATAAAAAACAGGCCAAGTTGCGGCATCACATCTTTAAAGAAAGGCACCACCAATTGTGTTTGCCCTTCCGTGTTAGCGGTAAAATACAAAAATGCCGCCACTGAAATCGCCGCAGCAGAGAGCCAAAAGTATTTCCAGCGGGCAATCAAGCCATCGGTGTTTTTACGGATCACCTTGCGGTAATCATCCACAAAACCAATAGCCGCAAAGCTAAATAACACAAAGAGTAACACCCAAATGTAGCTGTTATCTAAGCGTGCCCAAAGCAAGGTTGAAATAGCAATGGCAGCAACGATTAATACTCCGCCCATTGTAGGCGTGCCGCGTTTACTAAAGTGAGATTCTGGACCATCGTGGCGCACTACCTGACCAATTTGCAGCAGCTGTAACCGGCGGATCAACTTAGGTCCCATCCATAAGGCAACCACTAATGCGGTTAAAATACTCATGACAGCACGAAACGTCAGGTATGACACCACGTTGAAAAAAGAAAAATGAGCCGTTAATAGCTCAGCCAGCCACACTAACATGCTTGTGCCTTTTGATTTTGATTGATAAATGCAACAACTTCTTCCATATGGGCACTGCGTGAGCCTTTCACTAAAATGCTAATGGGTTGCTCTTGGTTTGATAATTGTTCTGTTAACCAGGCATACAAAGGTGCCTTGTCAGAAAAATAATGGCCGACACTAGCGGCTCCTTCGGCAGTATGCAAGCTCAAAACGCCCACGGCAGCCACGGCATCCACTTGTTTGGCTAGCGCATACTCGCCTAATTCTTGATGATATTCACGTGCTTGGTCACCTAACTCGCCCATATCACCCACCACAAAAATGTGCTTACCCGGATACAGCGTAAGTAAATCAATCGCCGCCTGAGCCGACGCTAAATTGGCATTATAGGTGTCGTCAATCAAGGTTAAACCTGGACGCACTTGATGCACATTTAGACGACCTTTGGCCGCTTGCATGTGGGTAAAACCGTTGGCAATAGTCGCTAAGCTAACACCTATCTCTAAACATAAACTGGCTGCCGCTAAGGCATTTGATACATTATGCAATCCCGGTACGGGCAGGCTAATAGCTTGCTGACCTTGAGGAGCGTGCAAAATAAAGGAAGCTAGACCTTGCTCATTAAGCGCGACGTCGGTTGCAAATACATGAGCATCTTGGTTTTGGCGGGAGAACCACTTTAAGGGCTTCTCTTTTACTCTTTGTTGCCAATAGCTTAAGAAATCGCTGTCGCCGTTAACAATCGCCACACCGTGCTCTTTTAAGCCTGAGAAAATTTCACTTTTGGCTTGCGCGACACCTTGAATAGAACCAAAACCTTCGATGTGTGCCGGCATGACGTTATTTATCAGCGCAACATCTGGACGAGTTAATGAGCTGGTATAGGCAATTTCACCCTTGTGATTAGCACCCAATTCAATCACTGCAAATTGATGTTCATAAGTGAGGCGTAATAAGGTTAAGGGCACGCCAATTTCATTGTTAAAATTACCCGCGGTAGCCAGCACCTTACCTTCAAGACCCAAAATGGCCGCCACCATTTCTTTGGTGGTGGTTTTGCCGTTACTGCCGGTGATGGCCACGGTTTTAGGATTAACCTTGGCCTTAACATACGCGCCCAGCGCTCCTAATGCATGCTGACTATCGGCGACCACAATTTGTGAGACATCCACATCCAGCAAACGCTCGACAATCACAGCTGCTGCACCCAATTGCGCCGCCTGAGCAACAAATTCATGACCATCAAACGAGGCGCCCACTAAGGCAATAAATAAGTCCCCCGCCGCGATTTGTCTCGTGTCAGTAGTGACACTGGTTATTTCTAAATCAGCGTCATTCATTGGACCACTGATTTGGCCCTCAACCGCTGCTGCTATCTCTTTAAGAGTTAAACGGATCATGCGTTACCCACCGACGAAGCCATAGACAAAGTCATAAACCTATTAATGACCATTAAGTTAAAATCAGGATGTAATTGCTCAATCAACATGGCCTTACTCCTGCAACAAAGATTCGACCGTATCACGGTCGCTGTAATATAACGTTTGCTTACCAATAATTTGATATGTTTCATGGCCTTTACCCGCCACTAAAATCACATCGGATGGCGCAGCATTTGCCAGCGCATAAGCAATAGCAGTGGCTCTGTCATGAATGACTTTGACTTGCTCTGGACTGGTAAATCCAGCCATGATGTCGGCCACAATATCAGCAGCAGGCTCAGTACGAGGGTTATCATCCACGACAATGACTTGATCGCCATATTGCTGTGCGGCTTGCGCCATTAATGGGCGCTTACCTTTATCGCGATCGCCACCACAACCAAATAGCACCCACAATTTGGCATCACAATGTAGCGCCAGCCCTTGTAAAGCTTGAGCGAGTGCATCTGGAGTATGAGCGTAATCAATGACCACCGTAGGCTTATTGTCGGCAATAAAGCGAGCCATGCGCCCATCAACTGGCGATAGCTTAGGCGCAGTTTGGATCAAATCTTGAAGTTCAATCCCTTGGCAAAGGAGTGCGGTTAAAACGCAAGCCAAATTAAACACGTTAAACTGAGCATACAAGGGCGCTTGAATTTGTCCCTCACCCCAACTAGACACAAAATCGAACTGCAGGCCATGAGTTAAATATTGCACCGAGGTGACCTGTAAAAATTTACCTTGATGCGAGGCGGGTAGCCCAAACCCAACGCTGATTGCGTCCGGCATCTCACTTAACCACGCTAAGCCAACCTCGTCATCGCAGTTAATAATTTTATGCTGCAAGGAACTAAACTCAAATAAGCGTCGCTTAGCCGCGCCATAAGCAGCCATAGAGCCATGGTAATCTAGGTGATCTCGGGTTAGGTTAGTAAAAATCGCGGTATTAAAAGGCAGCGCCGCAACGCGATGCTGATCTAGACCATGGGATGACACTTCCATTGCCACACATGATGCACCTTGTTGTTGCATCTTGGCCAACTCATGCTGAATTTCGATAGGGCTTCCTGTGGTATTTAGGCCTGCCACTAGCTGGCCATATAAACCATTGCCTATGGTGCCTAGCACACCTGCTCGTTGACCCAATAAGGTCAACCAGTTAGCCATTAAACAACAAATCGTACTTTTACCATTGGTTCCGGTCACCCCAACCAAGGTCATCTTGTCGCCAGGGTGTTGATAAAAATGCCCCGCCAAGGCTGAAACCTGCTGCGACAGCTGATAAATCGAGATAATAGCCTGTCCCTTAGGCCCTAGTTGATATTGGCGATCTTGCTCTGGTTGCTCGGTTTCAACTAAAGCCGCCACTGCGCCATTGGCTAGTGCCTGAGGAACAAACGCCGCGGCATCTTGCTGCGAGCCTTTAATGGCAACAAACACATCACCGAGTTTAACCTTGCGACTATCAAGGCATAAACCGGTCAAACTAATTTGGCCTAGTTCAGGGGCGAGCGAATCTAAAATGTCAGATAATTGCATCATTATTGCTCCTGAATTGAATCGTCATGAGCCGGACGCTGACGACTTAAGCGCACCGCTTTATCGTCGGGAGGCACATTTAGTAACTGCAACGCGCCGCCCATTACATCCGCAAACACGGGAGCTGCCACATCACCGCCGTAATAACGATCCCCTTTGGGCTCGTTGACGATAACCGCTATGGCTAGACGTGGATTAGAAACGGGCGCTACACCCGCAAATACAGCCACATAATCGTCGCCATAACCGCCTGCTACGGCTTTACGAGAGGTACCGGTTTTACCTGCTACGCGATAACCTTCTACTTGAGCTTGCGTACCTGTGCCGCCTTTTTGGGTCACACTTTCCAACATACTCACAACGCGCAGCGCGGTTTCTTTTGGCAAAACTTGTTCACCTTGGGGGGCTTGGTCGCGCTTGATCATCGACAAAGGATAACTCACGCCGCCACTGCCGAGAATCGCATAAGCTTGCGCTAACTGTAAGGTGTTAGCGGTAATGGCGTAACCAAACGACATGGTGGCTAATTCAAAATCTGACCAGCGACGGCGATTTGGTAACAGTCCCGAGGTTTCACCTATTAGCTCGATCCCTGTATCTGAGCCAAGACCCACATCGGCAAAGGTCTGCTGCAAGCGCGGCGCCGTTAGCTCAAGGGCTAATTTACTCACCCCGATATTGCTCGATTTTTGTAAAACAGTGGTTAAATCCATCTTACCGTAATTGCGATGATCGGCTACACGACGACCACCTATTCGCATCCAACCCGGCGAGGTATCTATTATCTCATCAACCTCAACAACATCATTAATCAATGCGCTAGCAACAACAAAAGGCTTCACGGTTGAGCCTGGCTCAAAAGTATCGGTAATGGCTCGATTACGGACTCGAAAACTCTGATATTGACCGCGGTTATTGGGATTAAACGACGGCGAGTTCACCATAGCCAGCACTTCACCATTGGTGACATCGATCACCACGGCAGAGCCAGACGTGGCGCGGTTTAACTTAACGTATTTTTTCAATGCGCGATAAGCAATGGATTGGATCCGTTGATCGATGCTTAAAGTAATGTCTTTGGCTTGCTGCGCTTCTTTAACCACAGCGATGTCCTCAATGACGCGACCATGACGATCTTTACGCACCTTACGCTGGCCAGGAATACCGGTTAGCCAGTCGTCGTATGCTTTTTCAATGCCTTCTTGGCCCTTATCATCGATATTGGTGAAGCCAATAATTTGCGAGCTGATTTCACCTGTTGGATAAAAACGGCGTGATTCTGGTTTGAGGTAAACCCCCGGTAAGGCCAGTTGATTAACGTACTGCGCCATTGCCGGACTCACTTGACGCTTAAGGTAAATAAAGCGTTTCTTCGGGTTCTTCACCTTCTCCATCAGCTTGTCGGTTTCTACCGACAAGACATCCGATAAAGCATGCCAAGCCTTAGTATTACTTAAACTGCCTTTCTCGTGGATCACCTTAGGATCGGCCCATACCGCTTGTACCGGTACACTAATGGCTAATGGCTCGCCATTGCGATCACTGATAATACCGCGCTGAACTTGGGTTGAAGTCGTGCGTAAACTGCGTAAATCACCTTCTTTCTGCAATCTATCTGGTTCAATAATTTGAATATAGGCAGCCCGAGCTAGCAACGAAACAAACACCAACACAATCACCACCGACACTGTCATAAAGCGCCAGTTAATGAAGTTAGGTTTTGCTTTCGGATTACGCTTTATCATGGTAATTCAACCACCTGCTCAGATTCTCCTATCGCCCTATGCATGTTTAATTGCTCATTGGCAATACGCCGAATACGGCTATGTTCAACTAAGGCGTTTTGCTCTAGCAATAAATTGCGCCACTCAATATCTAGGTTGTCTTTTTCCGCTCGAAGCGTTTCACGTTTGGCCGTCATTAACCGCGTTTCGTGGGTCGCTAATATAACGGCAAAAGCGCTAGCCGCAACAGCTAGCGCTAATAACAAGGTAAACTTGTATTTAAGCAAGTCTTTAACAACAATTTGTAACAAACTGGGTTTAAAAATCATGCTAATCTTTTTGCGACTCTTAATACCGAGCTTCTCGCTCTTGGATTTTGCTCAATCTCTTCCTTGCTGGGTTTAATTGCCTTACCCACAGATTTTAAGGTGCGCCCCTGATTTAATTGCTCTTCGGTTAATGGCAGCCCCGCTGGCACTTCCGGCCCTTTTTCTTGATTGCGAATAAAGCGTTTAACCATGCGATCTTCTAATGAATGAAAGCTGATCACCGATAGCTGCCCGTCGGGCTTAAGCACATCAAGGGAGCCCATTAATGCTCGATCGATTTCTTCCAGCTCACTGTTGATATAAATGCGAATCGCCTGAAAGGTGCGAGTGGCAGGATGCTTGTTTTTTTCTTTACTGGGATTAACCCGAGCAATCATCTCTGCTAATGGTTTAGTGCGAGTGTAAGGTTCACGCTCTACTCTATCCATCACGATAGCGCGGGCGATTTTGCGGGCATGGCGCTCCTCACCAAAGGTTTTAAGCACCCAAGCGATATCATCAACATCGGCTTTGGCCAGCCAATCCGCCGCGCTAATTCCTGAAGTAGGATCCATTCGCATATCAAGCGGTCCATCACGCAAAAAACTAAAACCGCGCTCGGCATCGTCAAGCTGAGGCGAGGAAACGCCTAAGTCCATTAAAACGCCATCCACTTTTCCGGTTAACCCTAGCTCTTCTATATATTGCGCCAAGCCAGAAAACGGACCATGAACAATTTGAAAACGGGGATCTTGCTGGGCAAGTGCATTACCTACCGCAATGGCTTGGGGATCGCGATCAATGGCGATGAGGCGTCCGCCTTCACCAAGTTGAGACAAGATATGGCGTGAATGACCGCCGCGACCAAAGGTGCAATCGACATAGATGCCATCGGGTTTGATATTTAACCCAGCAACGGCCTCATTAAGCAATACTGTGGTGTGGACAAATTCTGTTGTCATTAAAGAGAAAATTCCTGTAATCCTTCAGAAAGCGCTTCGCTATTGAGCCGCTGAGCCATCACATCTTGCTCAACTTGCTCTAGCCATTTCGCTTCATCCCAAAGTTCAAATTTATTGAGTTGGCCAACCAACATCATTTTTTTATCTAGCCCTGCGTATTGTCGTAACGGTGCTGTTAGCAAAATCCGACCCGCTTTATCTAGCTCACAGTCGGTGGCGTAACCGAGCAGCAGTCGCTGTAAGCGTCGCTCTTGGGGTTGCATGCTAGACAATTTGCTGAGCTTTTTTTCTATTTCCAACCACTCATGCAGTGGGTAAAGCAACAAACTTGGGCTGCAGATATCGACGGTACACACAAGTTGTCCCTGGCATTCATCAAACAGCCAGTCGCGGTATTTCGTTGGTATGGCAAAACGCCCTTTACTATCAAGGTTAATTCCTTGAGCACCGCGTAACACGTGATGGTGTCCTTACTCTAAGTCAAATTCCCACAAATCTACACTTTTTCCCACAAAAGCTAATTTTAAGGCGCTTTTCAACCAATGCAAGTAAGGATCTTGATTCCATGTCGCATTATTTTGTTTATTTTCTCAGCACAATATGGAAGCCTATGATTTAGATGTATTTAACAGGTAGGGAAGATGATTAATTTTTACAACATTTGATAAATATTAAAAATAATTCATCCTCAACAAAGACTTACATTCTCATAAAATGCTGAGAGACTGATTTTTATGGCAAAAAAAACCAGGTAGACAATTGTCTACCTGGTTAGATTTGGTGAGTTGGCCGATAAGCCGGGTTCTGTCGTGAACCGTCATTCGTCTAGGCCAGCAATCACTCACTGGCTCAAGCAACCTACCCGCTTCCGATATGGGCCATACCGTAAGGAAGCCTATTTGGTCTTGCTCCGGGTGGAGTTTACCCTGCTACACACTGTTACCAGCGGTACGGTGCGCTCTTACCGCACCCTTTCACCCTTACCGGCGCTATGCGCTTAGGCGGTCTTCTCTCTGCTGCACTTGTCGTAGGCTCGCGCCCCCCAGCCGTTAGCTGGCACCCTGCCCTGTGGAGCCCGGACTTTCCTCCCCTTATTCACCGAAATGAACAAGCGACGACGGTCTAGCCAACTCAGGGCGCGGATTATAACGATGCTAATACCAAATAGCAATTAAGGATAAGCCTACGATAAATTATCTAGCCCCCACTTATAGAGCGCATTCTTTTTCACTTGATGAATTTCTGCTGTCAGTGCGGCTGCTTTTTTTAATGGTAACTCTTTCGTTAATAAGGCTAATGTCTGAACAACGGGTTGAGTTAATGCGTTAGGATCGGGTTTAAAGCCGCCAATTAACAAAACAAATTCTCCGCGTAGTCGATTGTCATCAGCCATTAGCCAAGGCAACACCTCACCTGCGGGGCCGCCATGAATCGTTTCAAAGGTCTTAGTGAGCTCTCGTGCTAAGGTGATTTTTCGCTCAGGCCCCATGACAGCAATGATTTTTTCTACCGTATCCAGTACGCGGCGCGGCGATTCATAAAAAATCATGGTGCGTGTTTCTTCCGCCAGTGCGGTTAATGCATCGACCTTTGCTTTGTCTTTGGCTGGCAAAAAGCCTTCAAATGAAAAGCGATCCGATGGTAAGCCTGACGCACTTAACGCCGTGATCGCCGCGCAAGGGCCAGGAAGCGGTACTACATTGATACCGGCAGCACGACAATCATTTACCAAATGATAACCCGGATCACTGATAAGTGGTGTTCCAGCATCTGAGACGAGCGCAATGGATTGCCCTTGTTGCATTTTTGCAATCAAGGCCGCCGACTTTTGTTGCTCATTATGATCATGCAGTGCAAAGCAAGGTTTACTGATTTGATAATGATTCAATAGCTTGGCGGTATGGCGGGTATCTTCAGCAGCAATAAGATCAACCTGGTTTAACACTTCAAGGGCACGCTCTGTGATGTCTTTGATATTGCCAATCGGGGTAGGCACAATAAATAAGGTAGCGGTTTCTAACATTGTGTTATTCATCCTGTCTTGGCAACAAAGCCGAGTGATTGTTTTGTTTAGATTTTTGTCGCTGGCAATCAAATTTGCGAAGCAATATATCGTAATACTGAATAATTTCCCGCTGTTCGCGCCACAGTCATTGTTAAAAAAACATCAGGCGATTAAACTATGCACACATTTACAGTGGAAAAATGAACTAATGGTTTTGAACTCTTTTTTTAAGTCTTTTAGTGTAACACGCAGCAGCCTTTGTTTGGCGACCCTTCTCACATTAAGTGCCTGTACAACTACAGAGCAATCGAAGAGTGCGAGTGAATTAACGCCGCCAGCCGTGATGGCTCCTTTAACGGCCACTTCAGACTATTACTTAGAGCAAGCCACCAAAACTCAAGGTGCAAACAACATTAACTGGCAACTACTTGCGGCTCGTTCTTTTTTGGCTGGCGGTCATACCCAGCAAGCACTTGCGGTATTACAACAACTAGATAAATTGCCATTGTCACCGCAACAGCACACTGAAAAAAGTCTGATTCAAGCGCAAAGTTTTGCTATTGAAGGTAACTCTACTCGCGCGTTAGAGTTTTTACGCTTAGTTGATAGCCAGTATTTAACCGCTCAAGCGTGGCCGGGTTATTTAAAAACCAAAAGCCGTGCCGAGCTTAATCTTGGCCAAAATACCCCAGCCATGTTGAGTTTGATCCAACTTGGAGAATACCTAAGCTCAGCCGAAGAAATTCAAGGTAATAATGATGAAATTTGGCGATTGCTTACTATCCATAACCAAGACGAGCTGCAACAGCTTAGCCAAAATGCAGTTGATGCAAACACCAAGGCTTGGCTTGAGTTAGGCTTGATTTACAAGCAGTTTAGTATTCAACCCGACGTCCTAAAGCAACAAGTTGCGTTTTGGCAAAGTGAGTACGTGGCGCATCCCGCTGCGACATTCGCACCAACGGCTTTATTACAAGGCTTTAATGTACAGCCCATCACAACGGACAACATTGCGGTATTTTTACCTTTAACAGGTAAGTATCAAGTGCAAGGCCAAGCCATCCGAGATGGTATGTTAAAGGCTTACACCGACAGTAATTCAATCTCAGTCGTTAATTTTTACGACACCAATGCCAACGATTTAGAAACCTTATACCAAAATGCGATCAACCAAGGCAGTAACTTTATCGTAGGTCCATTACTGAAAAGCAATGTTGAGCGCCTTGTTGCCATCAACACTCAATTGCCTATGCTCGCTCTGAACCGTTTTGAAGGTATGCCACAAAATCCGCAGCAGTTCTTCTTCTCTTTGTCTCCAGAAGGTGAAGCCGAACAAACCGCGCAAAAAATGTTTAACGACGGCAGAACCTACCCGGTAGTGGTCGCAGCTAAGGGCAGCTTTGGTACCCGCATGGCGACGGCTTTTAGTGATAAATGGCAAGAGTTGACCGGTTATGAGCCAGAGATCCACTACTTTATCGATCGTAACCAACTACAATCTTTCGTGCCGAGTTTAATGCATGGAGAGCTGAGCCGCGACCGCGCTAACCGTATTCGCCAACAAGTGGCGTTTGATGCAGAAACTCAAACTCGTCATCGTCAAGATATCGATGCATTTTATGTTGTTGCACAGCCAATTGAATTACGCATGTTTAAGCCATTTCTTGATGTCACGGTTGACCCAAGATTACCGCCAATTCAAATTTACTCCGGTGCCAGAAGCCACCCAGCCAATATGAACCATTCGGAGAAGCAAGATTTAACAGGTGTGTTGTACAGCGACTTACCTATTATTCTTGAGCCAGACAACCCAGTGTTAACCGAAGCGCAAATGTTGTGGCCAGATCGTAGCCTCGACGATTTACGCTTCTATGCGCTGGGGATTGATGCATGGCAGCTGGTCGCTGAATTGCCAGCACTTCGCGCCGATCCTGACTATCAAGTACAAGGGCTTTCTGGGGCGTTAAAGTTAAATGGCGATGCCAATATTGATAATTACCTCGCGTGGGCCACTTATCAAAACGGCGAACGAGTACTCGTCTCTGAGCAAACGATTAGTCGAGATCAAAACAGTAATCAATACGGCACGGCTAAATCGGTTGATGATAATAGCCTAAACAATCTACTCGATGAGCAAAGTCGGATCAGCTTTGATGAAGAAATATTGGTTGAGCCTGAAACACAAATTGAAGGAAATAGCCAAGACACATTCGACAATGAGGCTGAATATTAAGCGTCAAATTGGCGATCATTATGAAGCACAAGCCAGCCAGTTTTTAACTGCGGCTGGCTTGAAGCCCATCACCCAAAATTATCAATGCCGCTTTGGCGAAATAGATCTGATAATGCAAGATGGCGACACTATTGTTTTTGTTGAGGTTCGCTATCGAAGTACCAGTGATTTTGGTGGTTCACTCGCATCGGTAACAACAAGCAAGCAAAAACGCATCATAAAAACAGCAAAACACTACCTTAGTCAAAAACCCTTTGAAGTCTATTGTCGTTTCGATATTATCGCCTTCGAATCAGCCGCTGAGCCAATTTGGCTGAAAAACGCATTCCAGGAGTAAGCTACAGTGCGCGATAAAATTAAAGAAAACTTTACCGAAAGCATTCAAACTAAAATTGCCGCCGCAGAAGCATTACCTGAATACATCGAAAAAGCCGCCTTGATGATGGTGCATAGCCTGTTAAGCGGTAATAAGATCATTGTCTGTGGTAATGGTGGCAATGCCGCACTTGCCCAGATTTTTGCTTCTCATCTACTGAACAAATTTGAGACCGAGCGACCAAGCCTACCAGCAATATCGATCACCCCTGATTCGACGCTGATCTCCGCTATCGCGACCGATACTCACTTTGATGAGATCTATGCTAAACAAGTGCGAGCCTTAGCCCAAGCCGGCGATATTTTGTTAGCCATCTCACATGGTGGTAACAGTCGAAATGTCATCAAAGCGGTTGAAGCAGCAGTTAGCCGCGATATGAAGATTGTCACCTTAACTGGAGGTGATGGCGGTGAAATGGCGGGGCTATTGAGTGAAACCGATGTTGAAATCCGTACCCCATCGCCAAAAGGTTGTCGCATTGAAGAAATGCACCTGTTTGTACTGAATTGTATTAGTGATTTAATTGACCAAACCTTGTTTTCAACCGGAAGTTGAGTATTACCATGAAAAAGTTATTACTAGCAGGCTTAATTAGCAGCCTAACCCTATTGCAAGGTTGTGCCGGTGTCATTGTCGCTGGCGCAGCGGGAACCGCTTCTGTGGCTGGCGATGGTCGCAGCGTTGCTGTACAGATGAATGACGAAAGTATTGAATCTAAAGCTTATAACGCAATCAAAGCCGATCTTCCTCTGTATCAATCCTCACGTATTGCCGTCATTGCTTATAACGGCAACGTACTCTTAGTGGGTCAAACCCCTAATAGCCAATATAAAAGCCAAGTTGAAAACATGGTGAAAAATATTGATGGGGTTAGACGCGTATTTAGTGAAATAAGATTAAGTAAGCCCATTAGCTTAAGTAAACAAAGCACTGACTCTTGGATCACCACTAAGGTTAAATCCCTGCTGTTAGACACGCCTGAAATCGCTTCACTGCGGATCAAAGTCGTGACTGAAGATGCTGAAGTTTTCTTAATCGGTCTCGTCACGGAGAAAGAATCCAACAAGGCCGTTGAAGTTGCACGCCATGTTAATGGCGTTAAACAAGTCATAAAAGTATTTGAGTATATTCCAGAGAAATAACTCTCTCGAGATATTGTTTAAATATAAAAAAACCGCTGCTAGCGGTTTTTTTTGGTTTATTTTACGACTCGTAAACCCGGTTTGCCTTTAACTGGCACTGTTGGCTCTGGCGGCTCAGGAGGTTGCTGCTGTGCTAGCTGCTCATCATAAGCAGGTTCTGCCGGAAACATGGTACCAGCACCATTTTCACGGGCATAAATCGCTTCTACAGCATATATCGGGATATAGACTTGAAATGGCGAACCAGAAAAGCGGGCATTAAAGCTAACCGCTTCATTATCCATATCAAACGCAGTAACCGCACTCGGCGCAATGTTAAGCACTATCTTACCGTCTTTAACAAATTGCTCGGGCACCACAACATGTGGCAATAACGCATCGACGACCAGATGAGGCGTACATTCGTTATCCAAGATCCAATCGTAAAATGCCCTTAGTAAATAAGGGCGATTTGGGGTCATTTCACTCATAACTAGATAAGAACGCGAATGTCACGTTCTGCTTCTGTTAGCGCAGCTTGGAACGACTCACGATCAAAAATACGGATCATATAGCCTTTCATGCCCTTCATAGCAGGACCATTTAGTTCAATACCTAATTCAGGTAAACGCCATAATAATGGAGCCATGTAACAATCAACTAAGGTGAACTCTTCGCTCATGAAATAATCCATTTCATCAAACACTGGAGCTACCGTAGTGAGTGACTCTTTCAGCTTAGCGCGAGCTGCTTGTGCTTGCTCAGGCGTTCCCGTCATGATGATATCTGCTAGGCTGTACCAATCATTTTTGATGCGGTGCATCATTAAACGACTGGTGCCGCGTGCAACAGGATAAACCGGCATAAGGGGAGGATGCGGGAAGCGCTCATCTAGGTATTCCATAATAATTTGCGATTCATATAACACAAGTTCACGATCGATTAGAGTAGGAACTGTGTGGTATGGATTTAGCTCCATCAATTCAGCAGGCAAATTGTCGGGATCAACCTGAGTGATTTCAACACTGACGCCTTTTTCAGCCAACACGATACGAACCTGATGGCTGTACAAATCAGATGAACCAGAAAATAAGGTCATCACAGAGCGTTTATTAGCAGCAACTGCCATTTAATCCTCCAACTCTCACAAACATAAAAAGGCAATGAGGCTAAACCCCATTGCCATTAGTAACAATTTTTATTCGGCTCGATTAATGATGAACGTCGCGCCAGAACTCTTTCTTCAGCAAGTAAGCGGTGATGAAGAAGATAAAGATGAATCCAAGTACGAATACACCTAGACGTTCACGTTCAACACGCATCGGTTCACCAGCATAGACCAAGAAGTTTACCATATCTAACACAGCTTGGTTATATTCATCTGTACTAAGTTCACCACTGCCATCTGCTTCAATCGAAACTAAGGTCTTATGCTCTACGCCGTCAACCATTTCGGTTTCAAATACAGGGTTTGGGATCCCTTGTAGTTCTTCTAACACATGTGGCATACCTACATCAGGAAAGACACTGTTGTTAACACCAAATGGACGACTTGGATCGGCGTAAAAAGAGCGTAAGTAAGTGTATAACCAATCAGCACCACGTAGACGTGCAACTAAGGTTAGATCCGGTGGCGCAGCACCAAACCATTTAGCTGCTTCTTTTTTGTCCATGGCGTTATGCATTAGATCACCAATCTTTTGATCGGTGAAGACTAAATTATCCATCATGATGTCATTTGGAATATCCAGATCGTTAGCAACACGCTCATAACGCTGATAACCCGTAGCATGACAACCAAAACAGTAGTTCATGAACAACTTAGCACCATTTTGCAGTGATGCCTTATCGGTTAAATCATAATCTGCTTTGTCCAAAGGGATACTTGGACCCGCTGCGAACACTAGGCTCGGCAGCAGCGCAAATAAAGTAATAAGTAACTTTTTCATTATTTGGTGATCCTCTCTGGCACTGGCTTACATTTCTCGTTTTTACTGTAAATAAACAGCAAGACAAAGAAGGCAAAATAACCAAATGAACATATTTGAGAGATTAAGGTGTACAGCGGCGTTGCCGGTAATGCACCAAGAATACCCAATACAATGAAACAGATAGTAAACTGAACTATGTTTAATTTGTGCAGTGTACTACGGTAACGAATAGAGCGTACCTTACCGCGATCAATCCAAGGTAAGAAAATCAAAATCGCAACCGAACTACCAAACACGATAACACCTAATAGCTTATCAGGGATCGCACGCAAGATAGCGTAGAAAGGCGTGTAGTACCAAACTGGCGCAATATGCTCAGGTGTCTTCAGACCATTCGCCGGCTCAAAGTTAGGTGGCTCAAGGAAGTAACCACCACCTTCTGGCCAGTAGAAAATCACTGCAGCAAAGAAGAACAGGAATACTGCCACACCTACTACGTCTTTCACCACAAAGTATGGGAAGAATGGGGCTGCATCAACGATATCTTTCTTACCAGAGAACTGCTTGTGGTATTTAAATGGACTTAGTTCACTTTCTGGAACGCTGCCCTTTTTCTTCTTAATCTCAATACCTTCAGGGTTGTTAGAGCCTACTTCATGTAATGCAACTATGTGTAGGAAAACTAACACAACTAAGACTAAAGGTAGCGCAACAACGTGCAGCGCGAAGAAACGCGTTAAGGTTGCACCTGAGATAACAAAGTCACCACGGATCCATTGAGTTAGGTCATCACCAATAATTGGAATAGCACCAAATAATGAGATAATTACTTGCGCACCCCAGAACGACATTTGTCCCCAAGGTAGTAAGTAACCCATGAAGGCTTCAGCCATCAGTACGAAGAAGATCAACATGCCGAATACCCAAATTAGCTCACGCGGCTTTTGGTAAGAACCATAAATAAGACCACGGAACATGTGTAGGTAAACAACAATGAAGAAGAAAGATGCGCCAGTAGAGTGCATGTAGCGTAGTAGCCAACCATACTCAACATCACGCATGATGTATTCAATAGAAGCAAACGCACCTTCTGCCGAAGGGTTGTAGTTCATCGTTAACCAGATACCCGTCAGGATTTGGTTAACCAGTACTAACATGGCCAATGAACCAAAGAAGTACCAAAAGTTAAAGTTAATTGGCGTTGGATATTGGGCTAAATGTTTATTCCAAGTGTCAGACATAGGGATGCGAGCATCAACCCAATCAATGACACCTGTCACTAGTCCTTTAATCATTATGCATCTCCCTCTGATACACCTACTAGTACAGTATTCTCATCTTTAAAATGATAAGGAGGTATAGCTAAGTTCAACGGTGCTGGTACGTTTTGGAATACACGTCCTGCCATGTCAAATTTAGAACCGTGACAAGGACAGAAGAAACCACTTTTCACGCCTTCAACCAATTCACCAAAACTATCTGGTAAATACGTCGGCGAACAACCTAAGTGGGTACAGATACCAACAGCAACAAATATTTCAGGTCTGATTGAACGCTCTGGGTTGGCAGCGTAATCAGGCTGTTGAGGCTCCTGCGAATTAGGATCTCGTAATTTGTCATCATGAGCTGCAAGGTCTTTTAATGCAGCTTCAGTACGGGATACCACCCATACCGGTTTACCTTGCCATTCAATACGAATCAATTGACCAGGTTCAATTTTACTTACATCCACTTCCACCGGTGCACCAGCGGCTTTCGCCTTGGCACTCGGGTTCCATGATTTGATAAATGGCACGGCGACACCCACAGCCCCTACTGCTCCGACAACAGCTGTTGTCGCAGTAAGAAACATACGTCGGCCAGTATTCACAGGCGCATTGCTCATCCAAAAACTCTCCCTACGGACTCCGCGATTATTATTATTTCCCTTGCGGTAAATCAATTCTAGCTTTTATGCAGATTTCTGCGTTACGGGGTCGGTATATTTGTCACAGAAAAATCGTGTGAATTCTAAAGAAATAGCCGCAATTTGACAAGCTGATAATGTCTTTAACATTTTTTCAGCATCTAATTCTGAGAGTTAACCACAAGACAAGTTCAACTCTGTCGAAATATTGCGCTTTATGTCTGTGCCCAACGCCAAACAAGACGATATGCAACAGGTAAAAAAAAACCCGACAAAAGTCGGGTTTTGTATTCTCGAAAAACGAAATATTAACGTTTTGAGAATTGTGGACGTTTACGTGCTTTGTGTAGACCCACTTTCTTACGCTCAACTTTACGCGCATCACGAGTAACGAAACCAGCTGCACGTAGCTCGCTACGTAGAGTCTCGTCGTACTCCATTAGAGCACGTGTGATACCGTGACGGATAGCACCAGCTTGACCTGTAGTACCACCACCTTTAACAGTTACCTTGATGTCGAACTTTTCAGTTAGTTCAGTCAACTCTAGTGGCTGACGAACAACCATGCGAGAAGTTTCACGACCGAAAAACTCTTCAAGAGAACGGTTGTTGATTGTTAGGTTACCGCTACCCGCTTTTAGGAAAACGCGAGCAGTAGCGCTTTTGCGACGACCAGTGCCGTAGTATTGATTTGCCATTTGCCTGAATTCCGTATTAGATGTCTAAAACTTGTGGTTGTTGAGCTGCATGTTGATGCTCAGAACCCGCGTAAACTTTCAATTTACGGAACATTGCGCGGCCTAGAGGACCTTTTGGCAACATACCTTTAACAGCTGATTGAATCACACGCTCTGGCGCTTTTTCGATTAGCTTTTCGAAAGAGATTGATTTCAAACCACCTGGGTAACCAGTGTGAGAGTGATAAATCTTACCAGCAGCTTTATTGCCAGTTACAGCAATCTTCTCACAGTTAACAACGATGATGTAATCACCAGTGTCAACGTGTGGAGTGTATTCTGCTTTATGCTTACCGCGTAGGCGAGAAGCGATTTCAGTAGCTAAACGACCTAAAGTTTTACCTTCAGCATCTACCACATACCAGTCGCGTTGTACGCTTTCTGGTTTTGCAACAAAAGTTTTCATTAAACTCTTACCCAAAATTAAAAAATGTTACGAAATGACTACTTAACACTTAAAGTAGCGATTAAATACCACCTTCGTACCCCTTCGAATACGAACACTTGGTGCCAACAAATCCACCAAAGTTGGTGATTGTAACTGGGGGTCGCAGGATTATACGGAAAAGCATTTTAGAAATCATCTTTTTTTGTCGCTAATTTGGGCTAGATTGTCGCTAATTTAGCCAAATAGCTAAGCTAAATGCTCTCTCGCCAAGTACTCTTTACTTTGCATCTCTTGCAAACGAGACAGACAACGCTGAAACTCAAAGCTTAGGCGGCCACCACGATAAAGCTGGTCCATTTCCACTTCGGCCGAAATAATCAGAGCCACATGACGCTCGTAGAATTCATCTACCATGGCAATAAAACGACGAGCCGCATCATCATTGTCCCCACCCATCACCTTGACATTGGCTAGCAGCACAGTGTGATAGATTTTCGCCATCTCAATATAATCATTTTGACTGCGCGCACTTTCACATAAGGCCGAAAATGCAATAAACAAGACGCTGTCGGCTTCCGCTATGACCGGGATCTGGCGATTGAGAATATCTATCGAAAGATCATATTGGCGCGGTTCATTGGAAAGTTGTAGAAAATATCGCTGTAGATTTTCATTGGCCTTGTCGTCAAGTGGCGCATGATAAATCTCAGCCTGCTCCAAGGTACGCAGCCGATAATCTATGCCACTGTCCACATTCACGATTTGGCAATGCCGATTAATCAACTTGATCGCAGGAATAAACCGCTCTCGCTGTAAGCCATTTCGATAAAGCTCATCGGGAATGATATTGGACGTAGCGACCAGCACCACGCCGCGCTCAAATAGCGCCTCAAACAAGGTGCCCAATAACATGGCATCAGTGATGTCAGAAACGAAAAACTCATCAAAGCAAATCACCCGCGCTTCGGCTGCAAGTTTGTCAGCAATCACTAACAAAGGATCAGGCTGATGTTTCAACAAGCCTAACTCTTGGTGCACTCGGTGCATAAAGCGATGAAAATGCACCCGCATTTTTTCTGTGAAGGGCAAGCAATCAAAAAAGGTATCAACTAAATAAGTCTTACCTCGTCCCACCCCGCCCCAAAAATACAAACCTTGAACGGGTTCAATCGGCTCAGTTTTTTGAAATTTAAGCTTGATACGATTTAGCCAACTACTCGTATCAGGCTTAGGCATCGGCTTTAATAAGTCATGATAAAGCCTATCTAGCGCCAATACTGCTTGCTCTTGGGCTGCATCGTAAAAAAAATCTTCACGTTTTAAATCATTTTGGTACTTGAGTAATGGCGTCACAGGCTTTATTTATATCCTTAAATGGTTAAGCTGAGTCTGTTGCCGCAAGCTTTACCAATCTTTCACAAAATTGCAACAGCAAGTGATAGCAATGTATACCCAATCAACCTGGAGATGCTTGATTTCAGCAAGAGTTTACAGGCGTTTAGGCAAGGCATTGATTGCAGGTAATGGTTGTTCCCTTATCAAAATCAATAACGCGGCATAAACACCTGTAAAACTTGCCCTTTGGGAGCGCCACCGTACCTCCACTACGTTGTTACGCTAATTTAGAAGGTACCTACATTCCTGCATTAGCGTGCCTAGTATTGAAAGCACGGTGGCGCTCTGAGACATGCATCTTCAAGTAGATTGGGTATATACTCAAGTTTAATTTAGCTCCAGCAATTTCTGGGGTTAATTGCTTGAAAGTGATGGCGCGAGGTAACAATTACCATGACTCAAGGTCACCAACGCGCCCATTATTATCTTTAATACTCTTTATTGAGCCGGAGTTAGCATGACAGAAGTAACCATCATCAGCGTTTTCTTATTCGCCCTCGTTATCGGTTTCATGATTGGGCGCCGTTTTCCTAGCAACAAACAAGCCGCCAAATTTGAGCAACAAGTCACCGAACAACAGCAGCAGCTTAATGATTACCAGACTCAACTTTCAGCTTGCCAAAGTGAACTAAAACAGCAAGCCGCAGAGCAAAGTAAATATCAGCAGCAAGTCTCAACCCATTTTGCCAAAACAGCGGATCTAATGGACAGCATCGCGCAGCAATATCAAACCTTATACCAACATATGTCAACCGATGCAGCGCAGTTGCTGCCGGCCGAAGAAGCGTCGCGCAGCATTTCTATTTTCAAGCGCAACAAACACGAGCCTGAAACGGCTCAATTAACTGACACAACCACATTGGCAGCTGAGCGTTCACCGGAGCAAGAACAACAAGACGAAGAACCCACGGAAGCTTCAACAACAACTAAAGCAGCCTCTATCGAATCTGAGCAGCCGGAAAACAGCGAAGAAACAAAGCAAGAGCCACTAGAGCCGAGAGCAAAAGAGCCTCAGCCATCGGGGCTAGATGCAACTTCTGACGACCAAAAACCGGAGCAAGAGACACAAGATAAGAACAAGTAAAACGCGACATCTAGACTACGCGCCAAAGCGCTGTTTTTGGCGTGTTAGCAAAGCCAATGTCAACTAGGGTAAAGATCTGTAAAGAGCTTAATTGTCTAAGCTTTTATTGAGGTATAACGCTACATATCGTATTTTAGGAGAGCACGCATTATGAAAAAATCGGTTTCCGTTTTAACTGCAATTGCACTATCCACCGCGATGGCCTTTGGTAGCATTTCAGCACAAGCTGCCCACCCACTCCACGTCGACGGCCAAAATTTACCCAGCCTAGCACCATTATTGGAGCAGGTTTCTCCTGCGGTCGTGAATATTTCCGTTGCAGGCACTAAAGTCACCAGACAAAATATTCCCGAGCCATTTCGTCATTTCTTTGGCCCGGATGCCCTTGAGGGCGCCAAACAACCTTTTCGAGGCCTTGGCTCGGGCGTCATTATTGATGCCGACAAGGGCTATGTGATCACTAACTACCATGTTATTCATCAAGCAGATGAAATAAAAGTGACCCTCAATAACGGTAAAGAATATCTGGCTGAAAAGATTGGTGAAGATCAACAGTCCGACATTGCATTACTAAAAATCGATGGTAAAAATCTGACCGAAATTAAACTCGCCAATTCCGATGATCTGCGCGTCGGCGACTTTACCATCGCGATCGGTAACCCCTTTGGTTTAGGGCAAACGGTCACCTCAGGTATTGTTAGCGCACTTGGCCGCAGCGGCTTGAACATCGAAAACTATGAGAACTTTATCCAAACCGATGCCGCTATCAACAGTGGTAACTCGGGCGGCGCGCTACTTAACCTGAACGGTGAGTTGATTGGTATCAACACCGCAATCTTAGGCCCTAATGGTGGCAACATAGGCATCGGTTTTGCTATTCCCGTCAACATGGTTAAAAACCTCACAGCACAAATCCTTGAATACGGTGAAGTGCGCCGTGGCTTATTGGGCATCACAGGCCGAGAACTAACGCCAGAGCTTGCCGAAGCCTTTGGCCATGATACGCAACATGGCGCCTTTGTTAATGAAGTTGTAGCGGGCTCAGCTGCCGAGCAAGCTGGCATCGAGGCGGGTGATATTATCACTAAGCTAAACAATCAGAAGATCCGAACCTTCAGTGAGCTACGCGCCAAAATAGCGACCTTAGGGGCAGGTAAAAAAGTCACCCTAACCGTGGTAAGAGATGGCAAAGAGAAAGTCTTTAACGTCACCCTGCAACAAGCTAAAGAGTCTAACATTGCAGCTAAATCACTCCATCCAGCACTCGATGGCGCATCATTAAGTAACAGCGACGATAAAGTCAAAGGAGTACTGGTTGAAGAGGTTAAGCCTAATTCACCTGCTGCCCGTGCGGGTCTTGAGCAAGGGGATATTATTTTGGGCATCAATCGCTATCGCGTCAAAGACATGGATGATATGCGTAAGGTTATTGAGGATAAACCCGCCGTACTGGCGCTGAATATCAAGCGCGGAAACGCCTCTTTATATCGTGTAATACGCTAAAACTTTTGCCTTGGTCAAACGCTCGCAATGCGGGCGTTTTTTTTGCCCCATTTTTTGTTATCCTGCTTTTTTTATTTAAACAATTAACTGATCATGTCTTCAGCGCTGCGCTATATCCTCAAATCTGTTGCTATCGGCTTATTTATTGCCATTTTTTTACTGATCTTTTTCCCGCCGCTGCGTAATAATCATGAGCTGCCTTTTGCCGAACAAATAGAGACCTATAGCGGTCAAGTCGACGGCTATAGCAACGCGGTGCGCCGAGCGGCTCCTGCGGTGGTTAATATCTATTCGCAAAATTACCAACGCTCCAACATAAATAGCCCACCCGAGCTGCGTCCAACCGGACTTGGCTCAGGTATTATTATGAGCGAAAAAGGGTATATTTTAACCAACATGCACGTGGTTGAAGAGGCCGATCAGGTACTGGTTGCGCTGCAAGATGGCCGCTTACTCACGGCGCAAATGATCGGTGCCGATAAGGTGACCGACCTTGCAGTGTTACAAATCGATGCCGAAAACCTGCCCGTTATACCACAAAACCCCGCTTACTCACCTAAGGTTGGCGATTTAGTATTGGCTATCGGCAATCCTTACAACATAGGCCAAACCGTTACTCAGGGCATTATTAGTGCAACCGGACGCACCGGCATCAGTTCCACGGGACGCCAAGACTTCTTACAAACAGATGCCGCCATTAACCGAGGAAATTCAGGTGGAGCCTTGATCAACAGCCGCGGCGAAATGGTCGGGATTAATACCTCAGCCTTTCATGTCACTCAAAACCTAGATAGCTACGGCATTAGCTTTGCTGTGCCCTATCTGCTGGTTGCGCGTATCATGGATAGCTTAATTAAAGACGGACGAGTGATCCGTGGCTCAATTGGCGTACTTGGCGGGCCAATCAACCCTGTCATGGCCAAACTTTGGGGTATAGAAGCTCAGCAAGGCATCATGATCACAGGGGTTATGCCTGATGGCCCCGCCGATATAGCCGGAATGAAAACATCCGACGTGATGTTAGCCATCAACGAATCACCCGTAACTGGGGTTTCCGATGTACTTGATCGCGTGGCTGAAGTTCGCCCCGGCGAGGAGATTAAGGTCAAACTTTTACGTGACGGCGAAGAGCTTGAGCTAACAATAGAAGTCGCCGACTTTGATGTGCTCAAACAACAGCAAGAATCCTTAAGCGAATATTAATCGAAAACGAAACTCTTGAATTAAATCCTTTATCTAAACTCTCCAGCTAAATCCAAGCTAAAAAAATAGCCGCATCAGCGGCTATTATCATCTCTTATGAGCGCTAATGCTTAAGCAATTCGCTCCATGGTCGCGCCAAGTGGAATGAGTTTATTCTCGATACACTCATAGCCGCGATCAATATGGTAAATACGATCTACTATGGTCTCGCCCTTAGCCACTAAGCCTGCGATAACCAAGCTGGCAGAAGCACGTAGGTCAGTCGCCATCACTTGTGCGCCCGATAGTTGCTTGGTATGCGCACAAATTGCGGTGTTACCTTCTAGCTCAACATCGGCCCCCATGCGCTGTAATTCTGGCACGTGCATAAAACGGTTTTCAAAAATGGTTTCCGTCACGCGCCCAGCCCCTTCGGCAACCACGTTTAACACAGTAAACTGAGCTTGCATATCCGTTGGAAAGCCAGGATAAGGTACGGTCTTCACGTTAACCGATTTAAGGGGACGATCACGCATATCACACGAGATCCAATCATCGCCAGATTCAATTAACGCACCCGCATCTTCTAGTTTAGCGAGTACCGCCTCAAGTAGCTTAGGACTGGTTTTACGGCAAGTGATCTTGCCACCGGTTACCGCAGCAGCCACTAAGAAGGTGCCTGTTTCGATGCGATCGGGTTGAACTTGATAATGACCACCGGTTAAGGCTTCAACACCTTCAATGGTGATAGTGTCCGTGCCAGCGCCAGAAATTTTACCACCCAACTCATTAATAAAGTTTGCTAAGTCAACCACTTCAGGTTCACGAGCTGCATTATCAATCACGGTGGTACCGTCAGCAAGAGCAGCCGCCATCATTAAGTTTTCGGTGCCTGTTACACTCACCATATCCATCACGATATGCGCGCCTTTTAAGCGGCCATCAACGCGAGCTTTAATATAGCCATCTTCAACAACGATGTTTGCACCCATTAGTTCTAAACCGTGAATGTGCAAGTTGACGGGTCTAGCGCCGATAGCACAGCCACCCGGCAGCGACACATCCGCTTTACCGTACTTTGCCACTAAAGGGCCAAGTGCTAGGATAGATGCACGCATGGTTTTAACTAAATCATAAGGAGCCTTCTGACAGTTAACCCCGCCAGCATTGATGACAACTTCACCATTTTGCTCAGCACTTGCACCTAATTCACGCAGTAACGCTAAAGTAGTGCGAATATCACGCAGTTTAGGAACATTAGAAATCACAACTTCATGATTAGAAAGCAAGGTAGCAAACAGAATAGGTAACGCTGCGTTTTTCGCACCCGAAATAGTTACCTCGCCGTTTAGGGTGCACCCACCTTTAATTAAAAACTTATCCATTAATACCTCGAATTAGGATGGCTGATTAAATATTTTTTCTTTCTGCCATTGCTGAGGCGTAAAAGCTTTAATACTGAGGGCGTGGATCGTGTTTGCGGCAATTTCTTCCATCAAGGGAGCGTAGATGGTTTGTTGCTGTTTAACGCGACTCATGTCATTAAATATGTCGGCCACAGCAATCACTTGAAAATGATTACCTTCACCTTTGACATAGCACTCTGCAAGAGGGAGTGCAGCTAATAACTTCGCCTCTATCTCTTTTGGATCCATTTTAAATCCTACTTTTAAAGTTAGAAAAAATACGAAAAAGCATGGGCTAGCTGATAGCAGGATCAGTCTTATATGCCACAAAGCCAGCTGTTTTATCACCAATTGCAGTTAAGTTAAACAGCTAAGGCTCGATTAATCCTGATTTTGTTAACAATCGCGCTTTTCATTTGCGCAACCAGACGCGGGGAATAAAGCGGTTAAACCATATAAATCAGCAAGCTGGCTTAAATCTGCAGGATAATTGACAAAACGTAATTGCGGATCAGTAAAGTAAGTCACAAGCCATGCAAGCCCAGCGGAATCAAATGCATGAATTCCGCTAAGATCAACTGTCTTTACCGCAGCATTGATTGATGGGACCTGCGACTCGACCTGGCTTGAAATAAGCTCTCCCGATAATATTAAATTATCGTCGACTACAGAGTAACTTAATCGCGCCACAGCTGCGGGGTTCAGAGCCAAATCGACGGCTGACATTAGTTACTACTTCCCATGGCTTTATTTTTAGCAATTAATTGCTCAGTCACCTTGTCTATACCTTGCTTGCGAATCAAGCCGCCCAATTCAGACTGCTTAGTGGTTAACAAGCTAACCCCCTCGGTCACAACATCAAACACACGCCACACCGGTGTTTTGTTACTTTTATCTTGGCTTTTACCCGCTCTTAATTTGAACACCACATTAATTTCCGGCGCCCCTTCTTGAACAAAAGAGACCGGCACACTAACGATTTTTTGCCCTGCGACATTTTTTCGCGAGCCCAATTTTAGGGTTTGTTCATCATACTGAAACAACACGTTAGAATAAGTGATCACCATATGGTCACGAAAAGCCTCAACAAATGCTTCACGCTGCGCAGGAGTGGTATTTTTTAGCTCAGGACCAATAACCTTATATGCCGAATATTTGATGTCTACGTAAAACAATAAGTCTTCTCGGACAATTTGCTCAGCGTAGCTAGGATCTTGTTCTAACTTAACTTGCTCAGTTTTAACTCGAGTAAAAACATCCGTCGCTACGTCTTCTACCAATTGATAAGGATCTTGATATTCTTGCTGTGCAGCAGATAAAGAAATACTCATCACCAATAAACAAATCGCACTAAACCAACGAAAAAGCATCATTATTCCTTATCTTTGTCTTGCATAGAAAATAAAAACTGGCCAATCAAATCTTCCAACACTAAGGCCGATTTAGTGTCATAAATAGTATCGCCATCACCGAGCAACTCAATATCTTCATCAATAAAGCCGGGGCGTAACCCAATAAACTGCTCTCCCAGTAAACCTGCCGTCAAAATCGATAGCGAGCTGGTTTCAGGATAATAGCCAAATTTTTGATCCATTTTTAAGGTGACCAATGGTGTATAGCTGTCAGGATCTAAGGTGATAGCTTCAACTCGCCCGACCACGACCCCACCCAGTTTTACCGGTGAGCGAACCTTAAGGCCGCCAATATTGTCGAACTTAGCCATCAGCATATAGCTGCCTTGGTCGCGACTAAAGGAAAAACCAGCAACCTGCATCACTAATAAAACCAGCGCTAAACAACTGGCTAAAATAAAACAACCTACCGCAAAATGAATTTTCTTTTCACTCATTACGACTTCCTAGCCATACATAAAAATAGTTAAAACAAAATCTAACGCTAACACCAATAAGGAAGCATTAACCACCGTTCGTGTGGTCGCTTCACTAATACCTGCCGACGAAGGCTTCGCGTAATAGCCGTTATATAGTGCGACCCAAACAATCACAAAGGCAAACACGGCACTTTTAATAAAGCCGTAAATGATGTCCAGCTTAACATCGACACTGGCCTGCATCACCGACCAAAAGCCACCACTATCAATGCCTTTCCAATTGACGCCAACAACACTGCCGCCCCAAATAGCAATCAGTGAAAACATAAAGGCCAGCATGGGCATAGCCAGTACGCCTCCCCAAAACCGCGGTGCAATAATCCGTTTAAGGGGATCAACAGCCATCATTTCCATGCTTGCGAGTTGCTCGGTGGCTTTCATTAAACCCACCTCGGCGGTTAATGCCGAACCAGCACGACCAGCAAACAACAATGCCGTTACAACAGGGCCAAGCTCTCGCAACAATGAAAGTGCGACCATGGTGCCAAGACTTTGCTCGGCGCCGTAATTGATTAATACATTATAGCCCTGCAGACCGAGCACCATACCAATGAACAAACCTGCCACTAAAATAATTGGCAAAGATAAAACACCTAGTTGGTACACCTGCAACAAAACCAAGCGCCCCAACTTTAATGTTGGCTTGGCAAACAGGGCACTCACTAGCATAGCGCCAGCGGCACCAAGCTGCAGTATAAAGCGGATGGTGCGCTGGCCGAGTTGTTGAATAGCGGCGATCACGATGACATTAAATCCTCTACAAAATCAGTGGCGGGATAGTGAAACGGCACTGGACCGTTGGGCAAACCATTAACAAACTGAATTAAGCGGGGATCCGGATTCGATTTTATTTCGCTTGGTGTGCCCTGCGCGATAATACTCTGATCCGCTAAAACATAAACGTAATCCGCTATTTCGAGTACTTCCTTAACATCATGACTCACCACAATCGACGTCAGCCCCAACGAGTGATTCAAATCCCGAATTAACTTTAACAACACCCCCATTGAAATAGGGTCTTGGCCTGCAAAGGGTTCGTCGTACATCATTAACTCTGGATCGAGTGCCGTAGCGCGCGCCAAAGCCACTCGTCGAGCCATTCCGCCAGATAATTCCGTGGCCAATAAATTTTCTGCACCGCGCAGGCCAACAGACTCTAACTTCATCCGTACTAAGGTTCGCAATACACTTTCATCTAAATGGGTGTGCTCGCGAAGCGGAAAAGCCACATTTTCAAATACCGTTAATTCGGGGAACAAGGCACCACTTTGAAACAATAACCCCATCTTTCTGCGTAACTTAAACAGTTGCGCTCGATTCGCATGTGTCACACTTTGGTCAGCAAAGAAAACCTCACCTTGGGTGGGGGTTAGCTGACCGCCGATCAGTTTAAGTAAGGTGGTTTTGCCTATGCCACTAGGGCCTAAAATAGCCGTAATCTGGCCTCGCCTGACATTAAGGTTTAAGTTATTAAATAAAACACGTTGCTGCCTAGCAAAGTGCATTCCACAAACCCGAACAAGATGTTCCATTTAAGCGGTTCCATTATTACAAATTTACCGAAAATACAGAGCATTATTTTATGCTCAATAATAAACATACTCAAACACTTCACATTTGTTACCAGAAACGAGAAAATACTGTTTTTCGATCACAGTTTTTAGAAAGGAATTATGGAAGCGAATATCCTTTGGCTTAATATAATAATACTCGTTGTTAGCCTAGCAGCATTGGTATGGAGTGCAGACAAATTTGTCTTTGGTGCTGCGGCTATCGCTCGCAACTTGGGGATTTCTCCTTTGGTTATCGGCCTAACCATAGTCGCAATGGGGTCTTCGGCCCCCGAGATGATGGTTGCAGCAAGTGCCAGTTTAAATGCCCCACCCAATACCGCGATCGCGATAGGTAATGCGATTGGTTCAAACATCACCAATATTACTTTAGTGCTTGGTTTAACGGCTCTGCTTCGCCCTATGTTAGTCGCTTCTTCAACCATGCGCCGCGAGCTGCCTATGGTAATGCTAACGAGTTTGTTGGCCGCGTGGTTATTGTGGGATTTGCAATTAACTCTGCTTGAAGGCTCATTATTAATGCTAGGTTTCTTCGCCACCATCGGCGGTCTAACCTATATGGCACTAAAAAACCCAGATCAGCAAGACCCCTTAGTCAGTGAGCTAGAAGAGGAAATCCCTTCCGATGTACCACTATGGCAAGCTTTATTCTGGTTAGTGTTAGGTCTTGGCTTGTTAATTTACAGCTCAGACAAATTGGTCGAATCTGCTGTGGGTATTGCACAATATTTTGGTATTTCAGACTTGGTTATCGGCTTAACCATCATTGCAATCGGCACCAGTTTACCGGAATTAGCCGCATGTATTGCGAGTGTGCTAAAAAAAGAAGGCGATTTAGCCCTAGGTAATATTGTTGGCTCAAACATTTTCAACATTCTTGCCGTGCTGGCTATTCCGGGTCTTATAGCCCCTGGAGCCATAGATGCGAGCGCAGCCGGTCGTGATATGTATTACATGTTAGGGGTAACGGTTTTACTGCTAATTGTGGCTGGTAATGGCAAAATCAAGGAAATTACCCGAGTCGAAGGCGGATTACTGTTAGCCTGCTTTATTGCTTATCAGGTATTATTGTTTTACACCATGTAACCAGATTAAGGTTTAGTTATGCTGAATACCCCCTATGGCGCACTAACACAAGCGCAGCAACAACAGTTTTGTCAAATCAAGTTACTGATTTGTGATGTTGATGGGGTATTCTCTGATGGCCGGATTTACATGGGCAACCAAGGTGAAGAGCTCAAAGCCTTTCACACTCGTGATGGTTTTGGCATTAAAGCGATTTTAAATGCCGATATTGCGGTTGCGGTTATCACCGGCAGACAATCTGCCATCGTAAATAACAGAATGACTGCACTTGGCGTACCCCATATTTTTCAAGGCCAAGATGATAAGCTGATAGCCTATCAACAACTACTCAAAGAATTACAACTGACGCCTAACGAAATAGCCTATATTGGTGATGATGTCATCGATCTACCTGTAATGACTCAGGTTGGTTTAGGTATCGCGGTCGCCGATGCGCACCCTATCGTCCAACAGCAAGCTGACTACATAACCAGCATTAAAGGGGGATATGGCGCAGTCAGAGAAGTGTGTGATTTACTGTTATGCAGTAAAGGCTTACTAGAGCAAGCTCAGGGAACCAGTGTATGAACAAGCTAAATGCTTGGCTTTTTGTACTTTTTGCGATCTCGCTTGGAGCGTGGCAGTACTTTAAAGCGGACGAACAGCCCAAACAAGCAAGAGACCCTTCCCAAGCTTATTTTGTGGCCAATCAAATCCAATCGACCATGTTTAATACCAATGGCACAGTGGATTACCGTATTTTTGCGACTCAAATGCACCATTATCAAGATCAACTCAAAACCGAGTTTGCTAAGCCGGTTGTGGTGGTATTTCGCAATAACGATCAAACCCAATGGCAAATTACCGGCGATAATGGCACCTTGTTCGATCAGGATACCTTTGAGCTCAGTGACAATGTAACCATCACTAATTTAACCCATGACCAACACATAAATTTGATCACCACCGACAAATTAACGCTGGATTTGGTCAACAACGAGCTTCATTCAAACGACCTTGTTACTCTATATGGCGATCAAATTAAGCAACAAGGGACAGGCCTGTTCGGTGAATTGAATGGCAAAAACATCAGTTTATTAAATCAAGTAACGGCGACTTATTTAAATGAAAAACCTTAACCTTTTACTCGCATCATTACTTATTCTGAGCGCACCAAGCTACGCTCTTAAGTCCGACTCCACTAAGGAAATCGTGATCCGCGCCGATTCCAACACCGCAAACCTTGACAACAATACAACAACCTTTAATGGTAATGTGGTTGTTACCCAAGGCAGCATTAAAATGACGGCTAGCAAATTAGTCGGTATCCGCCATAAAGCGGGTGAAGAAGAAATGATCGCCACCGGCAATCCGGCGACCTTCTATCAAATGATGGACGATGGCAAACCCGTTGAAGCTCGCGCCAACAAAATTCGCTATTTGAAAAAAACCAATCAAATTATTTTGACACAAAAAGCCACCCTATCGCAGTTAGATAGTAATTACACCGCGGAAAAGATTACTTACAACATCACCACGCGCCAAATTGAGGGTGAAAAAGGCGATCAGCAAACTCGAACCGTGTTTCTTCCCGCACAAGTAGAGCAAAAAAATAAATCAAACTCATCTAATGAAACGGCGCAATAATGGCAATCCTTCAAGCAAAAGACTTAGCAAAAAGTTATAAAAACCGCCGTGTGGTCAATGGCGTTAGCCTGCAAGTTGAAACAGGCCAAATCGTGGGTCTGCTCGGCCCCAACGGAGCGGGAAAAACCACCACCTTTTACATGGTAGTTGGCCTGGTTAAACGCGACGAAGGGCAAATTTTTATCGATGATCAAGAGATCTCAAGTCAACCCATGCATGTACGAGCACAAAAAGGGATTGGCTATTTGCCACAAGAAGCGTCTATTTTCCGCCGTCTCACCGTGGCGCAAAACATCATGGCCATATTAGAAATACGTGATGAACTTTCTAGTGAACAAAAACAAGACCGGCTCAATGAGCTGCTCGAGGAGTTTCACATCACCCATATTAAAGACAGTAAAGGTATGGCCCTGTCGGGTGGTGAAAGAAGGCGGGTTGAAATTGCGCGAGCATTGGCCGCCGATCCGCAATTTATTTTGCTCGATGAGCCCTTTGCTGGGGTTGATCCTATCTCAGTAATTGATATAAAAAAAATCATAGAACACTTACGAGACAGAGGCTTAGGTGTATTAATCACTGATCATAATGTGAGAGAGACACTAGATGTATGTGAATATTCCTATATAGTGAGCCATGGGGAAATGATTGCCACGGGAACGCCGGCAGAAATTTTACAAAACGAACAAGTAAAACGAGTCTACCTTGGCGATCAATTCAAGCTATAGTTTTAAAGGTAACCCGAATTTGGATGCTTGAGCTCACCCCAACATCCAAGCTCTCATACCTATTGAGTGATGTAACAGGAATTTAATGAAACCAACCCTACAGTTGCGTTTAGGTCAGCAGTTAACGATGACCCCTCAGCTACAGCAAGCCATTCGCTTGTTGCAGCTTTCTACATTAGAGTTACAGCAAGAAATCCAAGAAGCCATTGAGTCTAACCCCTTGCTCGAAATTGAAGAAAACGAGCATAGCGGCGACGAGCCCAGCTACGACAATGATACCAGTAGCCAGCTTGAAACCAGTGAAGCCATGGCGCAAAACGATATTCCGGATGAACTACCCACTGATTCGACGTGGGATGACACCTTCACCACCAATGCGGGCTCAAGCAGCACAGGCGTTGGCTCAGGTGGGGATGACAGCGACTATATTTACCAAGGTGAAACCAGCGCTAACCTACAAGATCACCTGATATGGCAAATGGAGCTCACGCCATTTAGTGAAACCGACCGCGCCATCGCGCTAGCGATTATTGATGCCATCGATGAATCAGGTTACCTCACCGTTTCCAGTGAAGATATTTTAGAAAGTGTCGTATCCGATGATCTTGAGGTTGAGCTAGATGAAGTAGAAGCCGTGCTTAAACGGCTGCAGCACTTTGATCCCCTCGGTGTTGGAGCCCGCTCCGCACAGGAGTGCATGCTGATCCAATTAAACCAAATATCACCCGATACACCTTGGTTAGCCGAAGCCATTGCCATCATCAAAGAGCACATGGACTTACTGGCAAACCGCGATTACCGAACGTTAAGCCGTAAGACCAAGCTCAAAGAAGAAGAGCTGCGCGAGGTCATGCGTTTAATTCACACCTTAGAGCCGCGCCCCGGTAATGCGGTGGTTGAACTCGACGCCCAATACATAGTGCCCGATGTCTCGGTACAAAAGAAAGCGGGCCGCTGGGTGGTTGAACTTAACCCCGACAGCATGCCAAAAATACGCGTCAATGATCAGTACGCCGCCTTTGCCAAACAAACGCGCAATAGCGATGACAGCCAATTTATCCGCTCACATTTGCAAGAAGCCAAATGGTTTATTAAAAGCCTTGAAAGCCGCAATGAAACCCTAATGAAGGTGGCGAATTGTATCGTACAGCATCAAGTGGCCTTTTTTGAATACGGCGATGAAGCCATGAAACCTATGGTATTGAACGATGTGGCCGAGGCAGTGGAAATGCATGAATCGACCATATCTCGCGTTACCACGCAAAAATTCATGCACACCCCAAGAGGTATTTTTGAACTAAAATATTTCTTCTCCAGCCATGTAGCAACTGAAAGTGGCGGTGAATGTTCATCAACGGCCATTCGCGCACTCATTAAAAAACTAGTCGCAGCCGAAACACCAGCCAAGCCACTAAGTGACAGTAAAATCACTCAGCTACTGGCCGATCAAGGCATCAAAGTTGCCCGCAGAACAATAGCTAAATATAGAGAATCATTAAACATTCCGCCTTCTAACCAACGCAAGAGTCTATTATAGACAGTAACAGGAGAGTCGATATGCAAATAAACCTATCAGGTCACCACATTGATATCACTGATTCAATGCGCAATTATGTAGAAACGAAATTCTCTAAACTTGAACGACATTCTGATAGCATTAATTCCGTTTTGGTGATACTTAACGTCGAAAAATTAAACCAAATTGCGGAAGCCAAAATTAACCTAACCGGTGGTGAGGTTTTCGCTACTGCCCAAGATACTGATATGTATGCTGCAATAGATGCTTTGGTTGACAAATTAGATCGCCAAGTGATCAAGCACAAGGAAAAGCTGAAACAGTCTTAACTCAAATATGCAAATTAATGAATTATTAACCCAAGACTGCACGTTAAGTGCAGTTTCTTGTTCAAGCAAGAAAAAAGCCCTAGAAATCATTAGCGAGTTAGCAGCTGGCAAACTTAACATCGACGCTAAGGTGGTGTTTGAAAATCTGCTCACACGTGAACGCCTTGGCACCACAGGTGTGGGTTGCGGTATCGCTATTCCCCATGCCAGGATCAGCGATGAATATCCCGTTACGGGAATTTTTATCCAATGCGAAAGCCCTATCGACTTCAGCGCCATCGATAATCAACCTGTCGATTTATTGTTTGCCGTCTTGGTACCAGAAAGCCAATGTAGCGAACATTTAAAAACACTGTCACTTATTGCGGGTAAACTCTCGGATAAACAAATCTGTCGTCAGCTGCGTGCAGCGAAAACCGATGCAGAGCTGTTTGATGTGATCTGCACACCTTAAACGGAAAAAATATGAAACTCACCATAGTGAGTGGTCGCTCAGGCTCTGGTAAAACGGTAGCGTTGCGGGTACTAGAAGACCTAGGTTATTACTGTGTCGACAATTTGCCACTGCCTTTACTTCCGGCTTTAATCACAAGCTTACAGGACAATTATGAGGCAGTCGCAGTTAGCATTGATGTGCGAAACTTACCGCTTGATCCTAATGAGCTGCACACCACCATTCAGGGATTAGCGCAACAAGTAGAGCTAACTACTTTGTTTTTAGACGCAAGTAGCGCCATCTTGGTTCGTCGTTACAGTGAAACGCGCCGCTTGCATCCTTTAGCTAAGATGAAGTTATCTTTATCTCAAGCCATAGATCAAGAAACCGCGCTACTGGAGCCAATATCTGAATCCGCGGATCTGCGCATAGATACCAGCGATATGTCGATTCATGATCTCAGCGAATTGGTAAAACAGCGCGTGCTGGGACAAAAGAATCATGAACTCGTGCTGGTGATTGAATCCTTTGGTTTTAAAAACGGCTTACCTAAAGACGCAGATTATGTCTTTGATGCTCGTTTTTTACCTAACCCGCACTGGGTGCCGGAATTAAAGCCGCAAACAGGGCTCGATGCCGACGTACAACATTATCTGTCCGAACAGCCCTTAGTGGTTAAGTTTATTTGGCAACTGGAAAATTTAATTGGTACTTGGCTGCCTCACCTTGAGCGTAACAACCGCAGTTATGTCACCATTGCGATTGGCTGTACAGGCGGGCAACATCGTTCTGTTTACATCGCCGAAAAATTAGCCGAGTATTTTAAAGCCGATCATCAAGTACAGATCCGCCACCGAACGTTGGAAAAACTAAAAGATTAACAGGCCCTACATGTCGCAACTAGAACAACACATTACGATAAAAAATAAGCTAGGTTTACATGCACGAGCAGCTGTAAAACTGGCTGAATTAGCGTTAAAATTCGACGCCACTGTGACCTTAGTCCACGGTGATAAATCAGCTTCAGCGGCCAGTGTGATGGGTTTACTAATGCTCGAAACATGCCAAGGCCAACAAATTTTAATTCAAGCGCAAGGAGCCGATGCACACAATGCATTGGAAGCGGTTAAACAACTCATAGAAGACAAATTTGAAGAAGAAGAATAACTAATCCAATTTTTTACTATCGCCTCTCTAAACATCCACTATGGTTCCGAAAGGGTTATACGGGTACGTTAGATTTTGATAGTACAGCTCTCAAGGGGGGAAGTTACAGATGCTAGATAAGCTAGTTAATCTAAACACACATGAGCGCCTAATCGAATTAAATAAAGCCCTCAGCAGCGGTATGTATGTCCATGCTCGGCGCATGCTGCAACATCTCCACCCTGAAGATATCGCCCTACTACTTGAATCATCGCCGCAAGGTGAACGGCGCAATATTTGGCAGCTGACCGATCCTGAGCAACAAGGTGAAATCCTTGAAGAATTAAACGAAGACGCCCGCGACAGTATTTTGGCGTTAATGGATACGGAAAATCTGGTTGCCGCCACCGAAGGCATGGATACCGACGATCTTGCCTATGTACTTAGTGGTCTAGATGAAGACGCTTATCGAGACGTATTGTCGCAAATGGATGCCCAAGATAGGCATCGTCTTGAGCAAGCGCTAGGCTACCCCGAAGATACCGCGGGTAGCGTGATGAACACCGACACCATCACCCTTAGACCCGATGTCACCATCGATGTGGTACTGCGATATTTACGCCTCAAAACCGAGCTTCCCGAAGGCACAGATGCCCTTTATGTGGTCGATAAACATGACAAGTTATTGGGTGAAGTAACCCTAGCAACCATACTCACGGTCGATCCTAGTTCGCGCGTTAGCGAGGTAATGGACAAAAGCAAAAAACGTATCCCCGTGGAAATGGAAGATATAGAAATCGCGAAAATTTTTGAACGTCGTGACCTTATCAGTGCCCCCGTGGTTGACCAAAACGGCCAATTATTAGGCCGGATAACCATCGATGACGTGGTCGATATTATTCGCGAAGACGCCGACCATAAGATGATGGGTATGGCGGGTATGGATGACGACGAAGATACCTTTGCGCCAATACTTAAAAGTACCAAACGCCGTACCTTTTGGCTGACCGTTAACTTAGGTGCAGCTTTTCTTGCGGCTTCGGTATCAAATATGTTTGAAGCGACGATTTCGCAAATCGCAACCTTAGCCGTGCTGATGACTATCGTACCCAGTATGGGCGGCATTGCCGGTAATCAAACCTTAGCGCTGGTTATTCGAGGTATGGCGGTTGGCCATATCGGTGATGCCAACAGCCGAATATTAATCATGAAAGAAGCGTCAATAGGCCTATTAAATGGCTTGATTTGGGCTATTTTGGTGGCGGTCGCCGTGGTGATCTGGAAAGGCGATGTTAATATCGGCTATGTGATTGCTGGCGCTATGTTTATTAACTTATCGGTAGCGGGTTTAGCTGGGGTGTGTATTCCACTTGTCATGAAAAAATTCAACATCGATCCGGCACTGGCGGGCGGCATGGCATTAACCACTATCACAGATGTGGTTGGGCTATTTTCCTTTCTCGGTATGGCGACCCTATTTTTACGTAGTTGAACCAAGCAGGCCCTGTATTTCACTACAGGGCCAATAAATCAACAGGCCGTCAATTAACTACCGGCAACCTTCATGTTGTCAATCAGCACCGAGCCGGTTTGCAAACTGCTGCGTAAATCCACATCACTGCCGACGGCTTGGATCCCCATAAACATGTCTTTAAGATTCCCAGCTATGGTGACCTCATGAACGGGAAAAGCTATCTCACCATTTTCAACCCAAAAGCCCGCCGCGCCGCGAGAGTAATCTCCTGATACGGCATTCACGCCTTGCCCCATTAACTCGGTAACATATAAGCCGGTGCCAAGTTTACGCAGCATATCGTCAAGATCACCATGATTACTTTGCACAAACCAGTTATGGATCCCGCCGGCATGGCCTGTGGTCGTCATGCCGAGCTTACGCGCCGAATAACTGGTCAACAGGTAGGTATTAAGATCGCCGTTGAGAATAATATCGCGATCTTGGGTTTTTACCCCTTCGGCATCATAAGGTGAGCTGGCAAGTCCGCCTAAGATATGGGGACGTTCGCTAATATTGAACCAACTAGGAAAAACCTGGGTGTTTAAGCGCTCAAGTAAGAATGACGATTGACGGTAAAGGCTACCACCACTGATGGCATTCACCAGATGGCCGAATAAACTGACCGCACTGTCCGATGAAAACAGCACAGGGCAGCTACATGTATCTATTTTGCGAGCGCCTAATTTAGCCACAGTGCGCTCCATGGCTTCTTTAGCCACCTGCTCTGGTAGCCATAAATCAGCGCTATTACGCGCCATGGTATAGCTGTAGTCGCGCTCCATTTCATTGCCTTGCTGGGCGATGAGTACACAGCTTAAACTATGGCGACTGGTTAAATAGCTCTGCACATAATCGTGGCTATTTCCATAAACCTTAATACCTAAGTGACTGCTGTAACTTGCGCCATCGGAATTAACAATACGGCTATCTGAGTTTAACGCGATTTCTTCACAAGCCTTGGCAATGTTCAGGCCTTCATCGGGATCAAGAGAAGCGGGATGAAATAAGTCGAGATCTCGTGGTGCACGCTCCAGCAGCTCAGCATCGGCTAGGCCAGAAAAAGGGTCTTGGCTGGTATGTTTGGCGATTTCAATGGCAGCTTGCACCGCTCGGCTGATTGATTCCTGGCTAATATCCGAGGTCGATGAGTTGCCCTTGCGGCCATTAACATAAACGCTAATACCCAAAGCGCCATCATGATTAAACTCGATATTCTCAACTTCCGTCATCCGGGTGTTGACCGAAATCCCGGTTTGGCGACTGACCGCCACTTCGGCTTGATCGGCGCCTAATTTTTTTGCCATTGCAACGGCATCAGCAACGGCTTGTTTCAGCTGCGCTTGTTCTTGCGCGATAAGACTGCTTGACTCCATGTTCCTTGCTCTACTTTAGCTACATTTTTGCCAAGCATACCACGACATGAGGAGCTTAACGCAATTTGCTGGTAAGATAGAGGTATCAAAACGAAAACAAAGAACCAATATGCATAACGAAGACGAAAACGACTACATCAGTAAAAGCGAACTAAAACGTGAAAGCGAGGCGCTACAAAAACTAGGCCAACGTTTGGTTAACCTTAGCCCAAGTGAATTAAAACAAGTTCCGCTGTCGGAGAGCTTAGCCGAGGCGATAAAACTGGCTCATAAAATCAGCAATAAACATGAAGCCTTGCGCCGCCAAATGCAGTACATAGGCAAATTAATGCGCTTTGAAGATGCCGAGCCAATTGAAGCGGCCTTAGATGTGCTTGCCAACAAGCACCAAGCTGCCACTCATGCTTTTCATCAACTTGAATTGCTGCGCGACAAGTTAATTAGCGAGGGCGATAGTGCGATTTCACAGCTCATTGAAACTCAGCCGCAACTTGAACGTCAGAAACTGCGACAGTTGGTACGCCAAGCAGCCAAGGAAGCAGCAGGCAACAAACCACCCAAAGCAGCCCGTGAGCTATTTAAATATTTGCGTGAAATGACAATCGAGAAGTAACGCAGATTTAGGGCCTCCAACTCAACGAGGCCCTAGATTTAGACAGGCAAGCCTAAAAATTGATTTAGTTGGTGCCACCTATGGTCAATTCATCTAGCTTGAGTGAAGGCTGCCCCACCCCAACTGGTACGCTTTGGCCGTCTTTACCACATACCCCTACACCTGGGTCGAGCTGTAAATTATTCGCCACCATAGACACCTTGGACATGGCTTCAGGACCATTACCAATCAAGGTTGCTCCTTTAATTGGCGCGGTCACCTTACCGTCTTCAATGAGGTAAGCCTCTGACGCAGAAAAGACGAATTTCCCAGAGGTAATATCCACCTGCCCGCCACCAAAATTAGGTGCATAAATGCCTTTTTTAACACTGGCAATCAATTCGTCATGCTCATATTTGCCAGCTAGCATATAGGTGTTGGTCATGCGCGGCATTGGCAAGTGTGCATAAGATTCACGGCGACCATTACCGGTTGGCGCAACGCCCATCAAACGCGCATTCAGCTTATCTTGCATGTAGCCTTTTAAGATGCCATTTTCGATCAACACAGTGTATTGGCCTTCGGTGCCTTCATCATCGACGGTTAAAGAGCCACGGCGATTAGCTAAGGTACCATCATCAACAATGGTACAGTGCTCAGACGCCACTTTCTCACCCACACGACCAGAAAATGCAGACGCCCCTTTACGGTTAAAGTCGCCTTCCAAACCATGGCCAACGGCTTCATGCAATAACACCCCTGGCCAACCTGGACCTAATACCACAGGCATCGCCCCAGCGGGAGCGTCGATGGCTTCAAGATTTACCATGGCCTGCCTAACCGCTTCTTTGGCGTAACCAAATGCGCGCTGCTGACCTTCAACTTGCTCGGTAAAATAGGCCATGCTATGACGACCGCCGCCGCCGGCACTGCCGCGTTCACGGCGACCATTTTTCTCGGCTAAGACCGAACAATTAAACCGAATCAGCGGGCGAATATCTGAGGCAAAGGTACCATCACTGGCAGCCACAAGCATTTCTTCATAGACCGCCGCTATGCTCACGATCACTTGCGTGACCGCAGGATCTAAACTGCGTGCGTAAGCATCCACTTGTTTTAATAAATCAATCTTGGCTTCTTTGGCTAAACAGGCCAAGGGATCTAGCTCAGGGTAAATTAACTTAGCAGGTTTAGGCGTTAGAATTTTAACCTTGCCTGACTGCCCCGCACCCGCGATGCCTCGCGCGGCATTGGCGGCTTGTTGTAGTGCTGAAAAGCTCAATTGATCGGAATAAGCAAAGCCGGTTTTCTCACCGCTAATGGCCCGCACCCCAACACCTTTCTCGATGTTAAAGCTGCCTTCTTTAACGATGCCGTCTTCCAACACCCAGCTTTCATGACGACTTGATTGAAAAAACAAATCGGCATAGTCCAGATCGTGCTGGTACATACTCGCCAGCACGGATTCTAGCTTGTCACTGTCTAGCTCAGTTGGCGCTAATATATGCTGACAAACGGTTTCAAAACTCATTGTTATTCCTTTTCGTTGAGTCTTTGCCCAACTATACGTTGATGTTCCAATATAGGCATACGGTGACGGACTTGCGCTAGTTTAGCTAAATCTATTGGGGCGCTTAACACACCTTCACCCGTTGTTAATTGTCCGAGCACTTCACCCCAAGGGTCGATAATACAGGAATGACCCCAAGTTTGTCGCTCAAAACTATGTTGCCCGCCCTGATTAGCCGCCACAATATAGCACTGAGTTTCGATTGCCCGGGCTTGTAATAAAGGCAGCCAATGGGCCTTCCCCGTCACATAAGTAAATGCAGCTGGCACCATGATAACCTGCGCTCCAGCCATCCGCAGCTGCTGAAACAGGGCAGGAAAACGTAAGTCATAACAAATCGTTAAGCCCACATTAAAATCCGCTGTTGAGACACAAGCAATGTCGTTTCCGGGTTTAAAGGTGGCCGACTCTTTATAAGCCCCCTTGCCATCAGCGACTAACGCATCGAATAAATGCAACTTATGATAATGCTGAACTAATTCACCTTGGGGGGAAAAAACTAACGAGCTAGTGTACACCCTTGAAGATTCTGGGCTTTTAATCGGCAAGCTGCCACAGACAAGATAAATATCATATGCTTGCGCTAGCTTACTAAGGCGCGCTTGAATGGGGCCATTACCTAGGGCTTCACTGTGGTTGAGATAATCTTGTTTATCTCCAAAAACAATCGCATTTTCAGGTAATAATACCCACTGTTTTGACTTTGGCTGAAGTTGGGTTAACAAGTCTTCAATACGGGCAAAGTTTTCATCGACGCGGTTGCAGCTTATTAATTGAATCAGAGATACGTTGCTCATATGACTCCTTGATCTCTTGGGGTAACTCGACAGCACCTTGCTCACGCCCCACCTCTTCAATGGTAGGATTAGAAATATCACCTGTCAGACTAAAGTTAACTTGGGTAATAATGTCGACCACGGGCTCAAAAATTTTCGACAACAGTAGCACATATAACCCCGTTACTGGGGTAATAGTAAAGGCCGCTAATACAGGTAAACTCGAGGTAACATTGGGGTAAAAAGACATACCATAGTTCATTTGCCATTGATTTAAATCCAGCTCACCCTGCCCAGTCAAACGCCCCGCAGCCGCATCTAGCTCAAAGTCTTGGTTGCTGACGATGCCATGATTGATCTTGGCTGTGGCTTTAATGGAATCAAAATACAAGCCATCAGCAAACACATCACGAAAGTCTAGGTTCAGCTTACGCCTAATTGAGTCCAAACTAAGCAAGCTGAAAAGCCGAGCGCCTTTGTCGCTAATATCAGCAATATAGCCAGCGTTGGTTTTGATAGAAGCTTGACCATTGAGCTTGTCGGTTGTAAATCGATTAGGAGTATCGGGCCAGTTTAAATCAAGCTCAAACACCCCTGGCGTTTCTTTCATCGGGCTTTCTTGGCCTTGGGTTTGTGCTAATTTAGCCACATCGTGAGTTTGAATTTTGGCTTTAAGCTGGGTTTGTAAAGGCTGATCTTGCCAACGACCACGCAGATGAATATCCGAATGCCCATACAAGAAACTAAGTTGTTCTAGCTCTATCCGATCTTTGTATTTGATAAGGCGGCCATTGGCTTTACCTAAGTTGAATTGGCCAAATTGACAAGCATCGCAATTAAAATTCGTGTTTTTTACCTTAGCTGATGACCAAGGTTTGCTTAACTCATCTGCGCTGCCACTTGGCCAAATTAATTCCGGCAAACTGACTCGCTGCAGATTAATATCAAGACGTTCAGCGCTATCAATCACAGTGCCTTTTACCTTGTCGGATGTCATTTGCAACTGCCAACCTTGCGGCTTGCGACTGGCGGAAAAGGAGATGCCATGAAGTTGCTCCCCCCACAAGACACCTTGATTGATATTGAGCTTAATTAAGCTTGGCGATAATGACTCGGAGGAGGCGTTAGCGGCCGGTTGACTTGATAATCGAGTTTGTTGTTGTTGCCACCAATTAATCCAGCTCCCCATATCGAGCTGACGATAAGCTAAGGTAACAGCCCTTGCTTCAGCAGGAGCCTTGGCCGGTAAACGGTTGCCAAAATGCAGCCACCAGCTTGGCTGATTGGCATGAGTATCATCGGGTTTTAAGCTAAAAAAGAGTTTCTGATCTATATTGGCGCTTAATTGATATCGGCTTTGATCCCCCGACAAAGAGACGGCTAACGGCCACTCACGCAGGCTATTTTTGTGAAAAGGCTCAGGCAAATCGAGCGCCAGTCCAGTTAAATCCGAATGTAATTTAGCGCTAAAGCTATAATTTCCCTGCTCATGCTGCAGATAATCAAGCTGCATTCGCCAGCCAAAGTGCCCCGTCGAGTTAAGTCCCTGCAACCAAGGCCATTGCCGTTCAAGTGTAGCCATGGGCCACTCCGCTGAGGCATTTAAATTGACTTGGTAGTCCTGCTCTTGTTCAACCCCATTAAACCTCACCGTAAGCGGCAATCCGTTCCACCTAGCTTCAAATAGGCCATTACTTAGGTTACCTTGGTTAAAATCAAAGCTGCCCTTAACCTGCCTTAGAAGAGACTTTGAGCCATCGGAACTTAGAGGCAACATCATGGTGTTATTATCTAAGGTCACCGAGCCGCTGACTTGCGTATCGCCGCCATTGAGTGGAATAGTTAATGCCAGACTTCCCGATAAAGGCCCTTCTATATTAAGAGACTGTAAAGCGCTTCCTACTGAGCTAGCCAAAGGAGATGCAAGCAAGTAGTCACTTACATCTTCACTCACTCCCTGTACCTCAGCGTCAATTAACAATTGCGCATCGGGAGAAAAATGTGCAATCGATCCAGACAGCTGATTTGAATAAGCCTTCATCAAGCTGGCTTTTTCACTTGCGATGAGCAAACCATCATTTTGAAACAGCAGATTGATATCCATTTTACTCAAAGGTGGCCAGCCCGGATAAAAGTGAAATTCGGTGTTGGTCAGCGGCACCCAAGCCTGAAAAATCCCTTCACCTTGGTGATATGGAAATTGATCTAGTTGCCCATGCCAAAGGATCTTTGCCGTATCCACTTCTCCAGCAGCAATGGTAGGTTGGAGATAGTCATAGACATTTTGCCCCATGGCCTGAATAGGAAAATAACGCTCGGCGTGTTCAGCTTGCTTAACACTTGCTTCACTGTACCAACTTAAATACGGAGATGCCGACGTTGGCCAATCTAACTTAAACTGACCTCGCCAGATTAAGTCGGGGTTATTGAGAATAAAGCCATCACTTCTAATAACCGTGCCTTGGCTGCCATAGTGCCAAGTAAGAGGAATGTTTAAGCTAGAAATAACCAACGGCGCTTGAAAATGCCCGTCCAAATCAAACCGACTATCTTTCACATCTAAGGCAACCCGGCCGCCTTGGTTAGAGGCAAGAAATCGTCCTTGCACATTGATCTCTTCGCCTTTGTCGGTATCGCTTAATTGCTTAAAACCTAGGCTACCATGGGCTAAGTAACTTTCACTATCCAGATGATACAAGAGCTGCACCAGCCCAGTCGTCAGCTCAGAATCCAAATCCCTTGATCCGTTAGTATCTAATGACTGGCCAGTAAATAAACCGAACAGAGAAACTAAGGGCAGTAAATCCAACTCATTTGCCGAAGCGATCAGATAACCATCACGCTGATAAGCCTGAAAGCTAAGTAGACTGCTTGACTCCTGATCCACCGCTTGTGCTTTAGCAGACTTGGCTGATTTGGGCTCTGGCGCAAACGCAGTAGAAGCCAATAGCCAATCTTTCGCATCCACTTGCCAACCTTGAGTGCTTGGCCGAAAACTCAATTGTCCTTGCTTTAAAGACAATTGTTTATCCCCTTGCAAAGATTGCCAACGCAATTGCGATGGGCCTATCAGCAACTGTGCCTGCTCTATACCCTGTAAAGAAAAATTGAGCCAAGCTTCAAAGTTACCTTGTGCTTGCTGCAGCTGATTTTGCTGTGCTACCCAAGGTGCCAAATAAGGAGCCAAATTGAGCTCCTCACCTTGAATATAAAGTTGACCTAACCAATCGGTTCCTAAGTTGGATTCGGCTTCATCAGTATCTGTTTCATCAATATTAAGTACAAATTTAACCCGGCTGGTATCTGAGCCGAGCATTTGCGCTTGACCCACTCCTTGATGGCGTCGCCCTTGGTTCAGCCAGCTCAATTGCTCTATGTCTATTTGTTTCCACAACAGATTGTTTTGGTGGAGAGAAATACGGCCCTGTTGAATAGCAAAGTCGTCGATTTTTTCCAGTAAAATGGATTGCGCCATCAACAGATTATAATCTTGGCTGGAGTGGGGATCTTGCTGTAGCTTATCTATGTCCAAGCTAAGCTCGACACCCGTTAAAACAATACGGCTGAAGACCCATTGCTTAGTTTTAAGGCTCTTAATAACATCTAGGCGCACTCGGGTTTGGGCTATCGTCAAGTCCACCCCTTGCTCTGGCGCTGACAGCCAACGCGCATCGGTGACCACGAGAGCCGGGCCATATTTATCCCAAGAAGCGTCTAGACTCTCTAACTGAACATCAAGTTGATATTCAGCCAGTAGCCAAGCGCTTAAATCGCCTTTGTAGCTGTTTAGTAGGGGGAAGGTAGCGCGGATCAAGCTGATCAACACAGTCACTAGCACCAAAGCAATGGCGCTAAGTAACCATAAACGACGTAACCAGCGTAAACTAAACTGCTTCACCTCTATGCCTACATCATCACTACGTCAAACTGCTCTTGAGCATAAAGTGGCTCAGCGCGTACCTTAACTTGCTTACCAATAAAGACTTCTAATTCTGCAAGGCTATGAGATTCATCACCCAATAAACTTTCAGCGACCGCACTTGAGGCATAAACCAAAAACCGGTCAGCATCATAGGCACGATTAACCCGCATGATCTCACGTAAAATCTCATAACTCACCGTTTCGACCGTTTTAACTCTGCCACGGCCATTACATTCGGGACACTCAGAACACAGAATATGCTCAAGGCTTTCACGAGTCCGTTTACGTGTCATTTCCACTAAACCCAACTGGGAAAAGCCACTAATATTGGTTTTAGCTCGGTCTTTAGCCAACGCTTGCTCTAGACTGTGCAACACTCGGCGCTGATGTTCTTCGGACTGCATATCAATAAAGTCGATAATGATAATGCCGCCTAAGTTACGTAACCTTAGCTGTCTCGCAATGGCTTGCGTTGCCTCGGTATTGGTATTAAAAATGGTTTCTTCTAGATTACGATGGCCGACAAAGGCACCGGTATTGATATCAATTGTGGTCATGGCTTCGGTTTGATCTATGATCAAATAACCACCTGACTTTAATTCAACTTTACGCTCAAGAGCGCGTTGAGTTTCATTTTCGACATCAAAGATATCAAATATCGGGCGGTCGCCGGGGTAATACTCTAGCCTTGGTGTCAACTCAGGAACAAACTCTCGGGTAAATAAGGTTAGCTCATCAAAGGTTTGCTTTGAGTCCACTCGGATCCGCTCAATGGCAGTACCGACAAAATCACGCAAAATACGAAAGGCTAAGCCAAGATCTTCATATAAGATCCGACATGCTTTATAGCTGCTTTTACGGCTTAATATTTTACGCCATAAACGCTGTAAAAATTCCGCATCTTGGCGCAGCTCTTCTTCACCCGCCCCTTCGGCCGCGGTGCGAATAATAAAACCGCCAAGCTCATCAACATAATTAGCCGTGATGTTTTTTAATCGCTCGCGCTCCGCTTCACTTTCAATCCGCTGTGATACACCAACATGAGCACTGCCGGGCATAAACACTAAATAGCGTGAAGGTAAGGTAATGTCGGTGGTAAGGCGAGCACCTTTAGTGCCCAGTGGATCTTTAACCACCTGCACCATAATATCTTGGCCTTGGCGCACTAGTTCAGCGATATTGCCCGCTTGGAAATGCTCTTTTTCAACCTTAGCCACACATTCGGTATGAGGCACGATATCGGAAGCATGCAAAAACGCGGCTTTATCTAAACCAATATCAACAAAAGCAGCCTGCATACCCGGCAAGACGCGACTCACTTTGCCTTTATAAATATTGCCGACTATGCCTAATTTAGCTTGGCGCTCTACATGCATCTCTTGCAAGATACCACTTTCGACAATAGCAACACGGGTTTCGCTCGGAGTTACATTGACAAGTAATTCAACATTCATAACACGTTCCATGGTTTTACCATCGCTGTCGATGTTCCGATCGGTAAAATAGTTTAGATTAAACTATTGAATAAATTGCTTAATTAAAGCGTTAGTTTGAAACAAAGGCAAGCCAACAACAGCGCTATAACTGCCATTAATGGCGACCACATACTGACCACCTAGACCTTGAATACCATAGGCTCCGGCCTTGTCTTGAGGCTCACCTGAGTCCCAATAACTTTTCATATCAGTATCGGATAAAGAAGCGAATTCTACCTCAGTTACCACACAAACAACTTGCTCAAGATCACCTCTCACCAAGGCTACCGCCGTCATCACCTGATGCTTAGAGCCTGATAATAAACGCCAAATTCGACATGCATCATTAAAATCTGTTGGTTTTTCGAGTACCTGATCAGCGCAAACCACTATGGTATCGGCGCCCAAAACAGGCTTATCTTTCGGCGTTAATGCTTCACCAGCGCGGGCTTTTTCTAACGCTAAACGCGTCACGTATTGCGCTGGCGATTCACTCGCCAGGCGTTGCTCTTCTATATTGGGCAGTACCAATTCAAACTGAATACCCAGTTGGTTCAAAAGTTCTGCCCTTCTTGGTGAAGCAGAAGCGAGGTAAAGTTGTGCCATTAGATTCTCTTCGTTTAGGGGAAAAGCGTATTAGCGTACGCCAAAGTGGCGTCGGGTTCGCCTTAAAATCAAAAATACCCATGGCCAAATCAACATGGTGCTAATGATTGACCAGAAATACTGTGGCATTAAGATGATGTCTGAGACCAGATGTTCCGCCCAAAAAATCAACAACTTACAACTTAATGTCAACACACCTATGACGATGGCTTGCTGCCAAACAGAGAAGTTACGAATTAACTGATAATTCATCGCCGCGACATAAGTCACCACCGCCAAGCCTAAAGCGCGAACACCTAAAGTAGACCCCAGTAAAATATCCAATATTAAACCCGCGCACCACGCCGTGCCGACGTTCACTCGATGCGGTAAAGCCAGCACCCAATAAAGCACCACTAAAGTTAACCAATCGGGTCGAAAAGCATCCAGTTGAGCCGGCAAAGGTAAAATGGCCAACATCAAAGCAATCACAATCGACAGGTAAATCATGCCACGGCTATTCCCCTTATCCATTGTTTGGCTCCTCTGATTGAGTTGGCGCTGGCGTTGTTTCTGGCGCTTGTTGTAGTTCAGGATTGACAGGGACAGGCGAAGATGGTCCACCAGACTCACCAGGCCAAAGCAATAATAAATAGCGAATACGATCTAATGACACCACAGGTTTGGCATCAACACGGGCATAGGGCATCCCCTCATCATATTCAAAACGCTCGATCACCGCGATCGGGTAACCTTCAGGAAAACGTCCACCTAAACCCGATGTCACCAGAACATCGCCCTCGCGAATGTCTGTGCTATGGGGCACGAACGGGATATCCAAACGTTCTAGGTTACCGGTGCCGTTGGCAAGCGCGCGAATATCATTGCGCTGAAAACGCACCGGAATACCATGGCTGTTATCCGTGATCAACAACACACGACTGGTGGTACTGCCCACACGTAATACTTGACCAACCACGCCTTGGTCATTAACCACCGGCTGACCTTCAAACACACCATTAAGTGAGCCTTTATCAATTACCACCTGATGGGTAAAAGGATCCGAGTCAACTTCCATGATCTCAGCCACCATTTTGCGCGCATCTTGGCGCACAGGTGAGCCAAGCAACTGGCGTAAACGTTTATTTTCTTCTTTCAGGTGCTCCATTTGCAGCAGCTCACTGCGAACTAAAAACACTTGTTGCTCTAACTCTTTATTCTCGGCTTGTAGTTGCTCCCGGCTAATTACCTTATCGGCAACCGTATCCAGTAGCTGACTGGGGGCATTAGCCATGTATTGTAATGGACTAACTAAGGAGTTAAGAAACACACGGTAAGGAGAGAAAAGGTCTAATTTGCTGTCAAGAAAGATCAAGGAAACAGAAGCTACCACAGCCAGTAGCAACCTGAGTTGTAGAGATGGCCCTCGGCCAAACATAGGTTTCATGAATTATCGCTAAAAAACAAGGCCGCTCCAATCACACGAATACATCGCGACACATAAATGATGAAAAATAAGCTAAACCGTGACACCGAAAAACGCTAAATCAGGCTAACCTCGCTGCCTTAGCGGCCAAGAGAAAGTCACAGTTCGATTATTATCTTACTTGTTTTACTGCAAGGTGATCTTTTGTCAACGACTTAATATCACCCAAGGTGTTCCATTCACCTGAAAAACCAATATGGCTGGAGCACGTCCTGTGCTCCATTAGTGCAATATTGATTAGCTGATTTATTCGTAATTGAACAAATCACCGCCGTGCATATCAATCATTTCTAAGGCTTTACCACCGCCACGTGCCACACAAGTTAGTGGGTCGTCAGCGACAACAACAGGGATCCCTGTTTCTTCCATCAATAGGCGGTCTAAATCTTGTAGTAAAGCACCACCACCGGTGAGTACCATGCCGCGCTCAGAAATATCTGAGGCTAATTCAGGTGGCGATTGCTCAAGAGCCACCATAACCGCACTGACGATGCCAGTTAATGGCTCTTGCAAGGCTTCTAAGATCTCATTGCTATTCAAGGTAAAGCTTCTTGGCACACCTTCGGCTAAGTTACGACCGCGAACTTCAATTTCTTTAACTTCATCACCCGGGTAAGCGCTACCTATGCTGTGCTTGATGCGCTCTGCGGTCGCTTCACCGATTAAGCTGCCATAGTTACGACGTACATAGTTGATAATGGCATCGTCAAATTTATCACCGCCGATGCGTACCGACGAAGAATAAACCACACCATTTAACGAGATAATGGCGACTTCTGTGGTACCACCACCGATATCAACCACCATAGAGCCGGTTGCTTCTGATACAGGTAATCCCGCACCGATGGCTGCGGCCATTGGCTCATCAATCAAGTACACTTCACGCGCACCCGCGCCTTGCGCCGATTCACGAATAGCACGACGCTCAACTTGGGTTGAGCCACAAGGAACACACACTAAAACGCGAGGACTTGGGCGTAAAAAGTTATTGTTGTGAACTTGCTTGATAAAATGCTGTAGCATCTTTTCAGTCACGTAGAAGTCGGCAATAACGCCGTCTTTCATCGGACGAATTGCTTTAATGTTGCCAGGGGTACGACCTAACATTTGCTTAGCATCGCTACCTACCGCAGCAACACTTTTAGGACCACTGCCATTTCTTTCTTGACGAATAGCAACAACCGATGGCTCGTTAAGTACGATACCCTGCTCTTTGACGTAAATTAATGTATTAGCCGTTCCCAAATCGATCGACAAATCGTTGGAGAAAAGGCCTCTAAGCTTCTTAAACATGGAGATCCTGCAAAAAAAAATGGCGGAATTGCGCTAACTTTACCAACCCAGTAATTATTCAGCAAGCGCCGCATTCGCTATCTAGGGCCATAGTGTGAGTAATTACCCATAAGTTTGCCATTATGGGGCCATTTAATCGAAAATTAGGCCGAAAACACCCGCTGTAGCGCCTTGGCTATTATTTATGTTAATTATTATTCATGCGGCTAAATTGAGTAAAACATTAACAAATGCGTTATTCATGCAGCAAGCATGTTACAAGTGGCTATTTCTCAGTTGTTGACTTCCAAACGATAGATAATTCGGTCGTTGCCTCGATAAAGGCCAAACTCCACCTCGCCAATGGGGCAATCATCTACTCGTGCCGATGTCGCGCCCGAACCGGCGCCGATCATTTCCTCATAACAGCTGCTATAGCCGCCCTGCCAAGTAGCACAGCTGTTGGCTATTTGTCCTGAATTATCCCAGTCAAATCTTAGCCAACATAAGTTTGCGCCACTGGCTGGATTCAGATCCATGGCATAACTAAACCGTCCGGTTTGTTTTGGCGCACCAAACAATAAGTTAATTTCCCCAGCAACGGCGCGCGCATTCACCAGATCGATTTCGCTGCTACCTGAGCCAACAGGGATCGGGGTTTCATTGCCCCCCAAATTCAAACTACCATCATTATTACTGTCCACCGCCCAATTAAACTCTGCGATGGGAGCAAGCGCTGACGGAGTATAACTAACGCTGGTGCAGCTATCTTTGTCGTTGATAACAAACTGAGTGCCATCATAACGCTCAACCACTAAGGGCACCCTTAATGAGGCCAGCTCACTGCCATGGCGCGATTGGCTGACCAAGCGACCATAGTAAATATCCCCTAAGCCCACCAGCGAACAAACGTCACTGCCGCCTTGAATACATGCCGTGGTTGCGTCTTGTTGCAGCTTTTCACCGTCTTTACCTGTGATCTGCAGCTGTAGCAGCAACTCGCTTGGTGCACTCTTTTCATAAGGGCCATCGACAGCATGAGGATTACGTTTTGCGGCTCCGATAGGCAAGGCCGATAAGGAAAACTCGCCTGACTGCCAATCATAGTCATGGGGCTCAATCATCAACCTAGAGCTGCCATCGCCTTGAATAAGCTCACCAGCGCTATTGGCTAGTGACCATTGCCATAGCTGATTGGTGTCATCGGCGGTAGGATAGCCTTTGGCGGTGTCGTAGTTGGTCACTTTAGCGGGGGTATTCCCTTGATGAAAAGCCGCCAGCGTTAAATCAAGTGACACCGCCTGCTGATCTAAATAACTAAAGCTACCCGCTTGGCAAGCAGGCAAGGTAAGCGCACTTTGCGCTTGTAAATAGGCGGGGTAAAAACGGCCAATTTGTTGCTCGGCCGACGCAATTGCCGTGGCACTTTGTGCTAACGCATCACTCAAATACTCATTGGCACTCACGTCAAGACCAAGCTGCCCCACCTCACTCCAAGCTAGGTGCTCAATAGTGGCAACGCCTTGCTCGCTAGACTGCATGTTATAAGGTGACGCGGTGATATTTTCCCCCGCTAATGTCACCACGCCTAGATTGGCGCTACTGGGTAGGGTCACGCTGTGGCTTAAATTTAGCGGATGATAAAAACTAAGGGTCACAGGATTGCTTAAGCAATGGCCATTAGGATCATCGGTGCAATCCATCCAGGCTTCTACCGTTAGTTCAAAGGTATCAAAATCGCGCTGGGTGTCATAATCAATCCCCACAGGCGGGAGCGCGGCGCGAATAAAGCCCGCATCGGAGCCAACCCCATTCGCTATCATCGTTTGCCCCGCGCCATCGCGCAAATAACCACGCACCGAGCTCGCGCGCACCTTTAATTGCTTAGGACTAAAGGTGAACAGCTGACTGCCCTGCACAATTTCATCATCTTCACCGATGGGGGGCGCACCTAAACCCACATCGTCACGAGCCGATAATAAAATACGTCCCGCATCGGGGTAATTCACATTAATCGACTCACTCACCCCAGCGCTAAATGTGATGGTCTGCGCCGCGGCATCAACCGCATTTTTAGCAATACTCAGTTGATTAATTTCCACATCACGTCCAGCCACTACCGCAGGGGCATCATAGCTAGACCAAAACTTCACTTCTTGATCACCGGTATAAGCCGTGATCACGCCACAATTACCGGTTGTCGCATCCTTACCCACCGCGGTTAAGGTCACGTTAAAGGGCTTATTACTGTAATGATATTGCCCCGCGCCGGGGCCGCTGCTATCAACAGGTTCAATTTTAAATCCATAAGGGCGAAAGGTAATGTCGATGGTGGCCGATGTACCATTAATACTATCTTGCGCCGAAACAGTGACGACGCCGGCTTGTTCATGGAACAAGCTAAGCTCCACTTCACCGCCATCCGATGTCACAAACTGATAGCTGGCTAAACCATTATCGAGCGTAGGGTTTGGTGATAAGCTGCCATTGCCATTAACGAGTCCCCAACGCCCCTTACCTGAATTGGTAGCCAGTTGTACTAAACCGCTATACAGGGTGTTTAAACGACCATCAATTAAAGCGCGTAATTTAATCGTGTGTGGCTCACAGGTCAGGGCATCCACCTCAGCCACTAGCTCTAAGCCTTCACGCACGGTTTGGCTTTGATTGGTAATGGCAAAATAGCTAATGTCTTCTTGGAAATGCTGACGTTCACGATCTCGGTATTGATCTTCGTCCACTGCAACGCCAAATTGAGTTTGGCTGATATCACAGCGCCGCGTCCAGCCGCCATCACCACCATTGCGGCCACGTTTGTTAGCAATCAATAATGGGGGATTAACATAGTCTTGCTGCAAATTATTTAAGGTTTGACATTGCTGCGCCAAACTCAAGGTATTGGCTCCCGAGTCATGGTTCTTGGCATAGCCAAATTCATAACGAATTTCATCGCTGCCTTGGATAAAACTACCTAAACCTATGGGCCCAGCCAGCCAATGAATGGTTTCGCTTGCCAAATTATCCAAGGGCGTTCCAGCGGGAACACACGATGCCCCCCCAGCAGTGTCATAAACTTCCGAGGCTTCAAGGGCAATATCAAATGAGGTCAACGGACTACTTGGTGAGACTTGTCCAGCAGCCGTAAGCCAACAGTTATTATTAAAGCTGGCGCGCTGTAATAATACCGCGGGGGCTTGGCTAAAGCCGGCACTACTCAAATCAATACTTTGCCAAGTACCACCAAGCTGTCCACGTTGATAAGCCGATGTTTCTACACTGCCTGCATGGAGCTTTTTGCCATCGGGCAACTCGGTCACACCGGGTAATAATGCAACAAAATCAATATTAGGCATGGCCTTGGCCACTCCGCCAAAACTATTCGGCGGTGAGATCTGCTCTACCGTAAAGCCCGTTGTCGTCACATTGACCACCCGCACCGTCGCGGGGCCATCATTATCGGGGTCGCTTGGATCGATATTGGGCATGACAAAAACTAAAGGTACATCAGAGAAGGGCTCATCAAAGGTAACCGAGCCAAGTGCCACCTGACCAAACTGAAACTCATTTTTACTTGGCGCAGTACCATTGCGACACATGCCATTAAAATCCGTTTTAGCAATGGCGTCGGGGCGATAATTAACCGTGCCGTTATTGGTAATTTGCCCTGCCGCCGTAATGGAGCCATTAACCACGGCGCCGGGCGCGATACTGATGGTTCCTTCGGCAAAGATAAAGCCATTGACCGTGGTATTGGCGCCAATTTCCACGTTGGCTTTGGTCGCAATCAACAGGTTTTCCGTTAGGTTAGAATCATTGAGTACGATAGTGCCGCCGGAGGCAAAGGTCGAAAAATTACTATTAAACAGCATACGCGTGGTGGCGCTATTGTTGCTCAGCTGATAACTATCATTGGCAAACTGAACAAAGCCATCGATATAAAAATAGTCACGCGGGCTTAAGGTTTCATCCGCTGCGCCTGTTAGCCGTTGAAACTGACCATCGGAGCCATCATTGGGCGGCATATAGAGTAAATCCGGGCTGGTCGCATTCACAGGACCATTAAACACATCTTCACACAAGGGCAAGGTAGAAATCCGGCTGATCAGATCCAGTACGATATCATCCCAAGAGATATCACGGCCAAAGCGCTCATTGATCCTTAGGGTGTAGGTGCCCGGCTGTAGGGTTTTCGCCGCTAGGGTTGGGTTTTCTAGCACCAGATCTCCTGTGCCACCTATAAAGCCAATCGAATTAATGGTGTTATCGGGCTCGATTAGCAATACCTCTGCTTGTGTAGCAGGGTTTCGCACATTAAACAGGGTAAGCTGATTAAAGTTACTGGGGGTTTGCAGCACAAAGCTAAGATCCAAAGGATTTCCAATGCCTGCATTGGGAAACAGGCTCGAGCCGGTGTAACCATCATTATTATTGGTCGGGCCGATATGCTGGCGCTGAATAAAAGCAACATCGTCGGACACAGCGCCAACGAGCTCAATATCGGTAAAGGTTAACAGCTCCCAGTTGTTGCAATTAGGTCTATACTCTTTGGTTGAGCCTTGCAAGCATTGCCCCCATGCAAATAACTGATAATCGCCCGGCGCTAAATTTAAGCTCGCCAAATTAAACACACCCGAGCCCGGCGTGGCCAAACCATAATAAAGTTGATTACCACTGCTATCCCAAATCACTAGCACAGGCGATTCGGTTGTAGTGTTAACCCCTTTAAGGCGAACCTCCGTCAACACTGAGGCTTCGGTGGTTTTAAAATGGATAGGGTAAATGGGTTGATAAACTGGGGTTCGACCAGCATTGACTCGCGACACAGCTACATTGGGGGGAATTGCGTTATTATCGTCGCCCACTCGAACACTGCCTAACAAGGTCGTGTCTGCCCAGCTAGAAAAGCTAGCTCCAAGACCAAGTAGCAAGCACATTAAGCAGAGTAAAGCTCTCATCTACAACCCCTTCGCTTGCGATTGGATCTTGCGTCTGGTAATAAATTCGCCGGCATTACAAGTGGCTGTACTATCGATTTGATAGACGGTGTTAGCGCCTTGCGTTTTTTCCTCACAGCGGTATTCAACCTTACAACCATGAAAAGCTGTTTGAGCCGATAAATCCAGTAACGAATTTGATTGGCAAACTGCGCTGCCTCCAGACAATGGAAACAACTTGATTAAACCTTGTTCAATGCCCGCATTCGCAGCTAAATACGCGCGCGTGCCATACACTTCATAGCCTATACCTTGCTGCGAATCCTGCAGCATACGGGTTAAGGCCGCCGCCAATAGCGACATCACCACAATAATAAATACCGCAATCACGATGGCACTGCCTTGTTGTAAGTGACGGACGCGAGTCATCATTCCCCCTTACGGCACATTTTGAATATGAATGGCATGATGAAACACCAAGGACTCAGCGCCATCGTCAGCGCTAAAATTAAGGAATAATTTCACCACCCCATTGCGGCTTAAGGTTGCTTCGCTAACCGCAAAAGGCGGTTGATAATTGGGCGCTGTAACGGGTAATAACTGAATATTTTGCGCCATTAAACTACTGGCGATGACTTGCTCGGGCGGTGACTCCGATGCCCATGTCAATACTTCTCGCTGCAGGTCGCCATTACTCAGAACACAATAGCGAACCGGACGCTCAACCACATACAGACGCTGCGAAGGCGAAGCTAAAGGCCAGCGCACTGGGCTAGCAAAACTGAATTCACCCAGTTCACCACTCTTACTATAATCCGCAAAGGCTTTTAGGGTCGTTGAGCTCACCGCATAAATATCATCACTGTTTAGGGCATAAACGGCTAGGCGATGGCGGGCATCATAACTGTAGTTTTCAAATGCAAAAACCTCCACCCTGTTACTGGGCGCAGCGGGGGCTACTGCGAGCGCTAAGTATTGGCTGCTGGCCACCACAGGAACAAAACGCAAACAGTTGCCGTTATTGCTAATTTGCTGGCTGTTAGGTAACGAGGCGCGCACTTCTCGATTCAGCCGCTCCATGGCAAAACGAGCGCTATTAAGGATCTTTTCGCGCGCCGCTACATCACGATAAAGCAGGGTGCCAAAACCGATGTAATTACTAACGCCTATCCCCAAAATAGCCAGCATAATAATAACTATCACCAGCTCAACTAAGGTAAAACCACCTTGCTTAGGAATGACAAAATTGCGCATTAGTAGTTTCCCCGATAGGCACTAAAGGCAAGTTCATTACCACTTGGGGTTTGTATGAATAAATCGATGCGCTTGGCGGTATCAACGCCACCTAAGCTGTTATCGAGCACCACATCTATCTTTAATTTAAAATTTTGATAGACCGACTCAAGGGGCAAACCTAAGGTGTCTCCAAAACTCACGGCATCGACCCAAGGTGCGCCCCTTGGTGTCATGTAGTCATCAACATCGTTAAAGGTATTTTGTCCGCCGCCACGCACTTCACCAGCTTCCGGCCCTAGCACGCTAGAGCAATTGACCATCACGGCACTGGGGTTAGCATCCCATAATTGCCAAGTTTGGCTGGCTTGTTCAAACCAGCTACTGCCTGATTGATTAGGCTCGCCTTGCCACCAAATTTCGCCGCAACGATAAACGCCGCCATTATGATCTGAGTGTTGATCATAGCTGCGCGCCACAATTTCATTAAGCAGGCTTTGGCCGAGTTCGGCGGCGCGCATTTGCTGTAAGGGATCAATGCTGTCACGAGATTGGGTCACTAGCATGGTGGTGATAATGGTAAACGCCACCGCCATCACCACGATACCCACTACCAGCTCCACCAAGGTAAAGCCAAGTGAGTGCTTGTTCTGGCTCGCGGTGTTAAGGCGCATGAATATAGCCCTCGGCTTCAATGCGCAGGGTTAAGTTGTTGCCTGAATTGATGCTGATATCACAAGGAAAACTGCCGCCGCAAGCCACTTGCTCGATGCCATTGTAATCAAATAAAAAGGTCGCAGGGCTGATGGCCACCTTAGGTGAAAATGCCACCAAGTCATAGACATCACTGCCATGCTCGGGCGCATTAGGATCACAAGACACACTGGTAGGGGGCGCGCAATTACCGCTAACTCGAGCCGATTCGATGGAATAAAAGCAAGCTTCACTCGCGCTGACTTGCACTACGGTCCAATAACACGCATTGACGCTAACATCATTGGGGTCGGCATTCATATTTTTCAGTTGGGTAAGGCGTAATCGTGTCGCGAGCTGATCGCGCACCGTATAATCTTGATAGCCACCGGAGGACAGTAGCTTAGGCAAAACAAAAGCGGCCAGTACACCAATGATAATGATCACGATGACCAGCTCTACCAAGGTAAAGCCGGTGCATTGAGTCGTTAAATTTGCTCTGCGTGATCTGGCCATAACATGGCTAATTAACAACCAGTTTCATTAACCACGATGGTAGGTCTAGCGGTACTGGTGGCTTCAGAGTAAGAAGCATTACAAGTATCAACACCACCGCTGGCATATATTAAAGTTGGAGCTGAGCCTGAGATGGTCCAATCGCCAGTGCTTAACTCAACAACTTTCGCTATATCTGTAGCAGTCGCTTTTGGGTAACCATAAACAAGCTCAACAGTATCACCATTGATATCAACAGACTGACCTGAAGCCTCTTTTTCTTTACCGGCTATCGCCGCCTTACTGTAGGTTAATGTAGACGCACCTTCCAATGCAGCTTTCACTCCTTGCAATGAAGAAACGCGCGCATCCGACTGCAAATCAATAAACTTAGGTGCTGCGGTAGCCGCTAGAATACCCAACACAATAATCACGATAACCAATTCAATCAGCGTAAAACCCGACTGTTTTGCTACGTTTTTGTTCATAAAAGCCCCTTATATCTGACTGATTTTATTAATTAATATTAGCTGCTACCTGCCCCGTTGCCGGTTTATAGGTAAAGTTTTTAAAGTTTCCGGTATCCGAGCCGGGATTCAAATAAAGGCCATCCGAGCCCTTATCTAAGCTGTTGACTAAATAGAACAGACAGCTGGTATCTGTACCACTATTGGTGGTAGTGACATAGAATTTGTAAAAATCGCCTTGCCCCGTGACATCGCTAAAGTTACTAGTGATCCGCGGTGGATTTTGTAAGATGGAATTCCACACCGACTCACATTTAGCCGGCGTTAAAGAGCCAGGAGTAACATCCTCATTGATGTTGGTCATGGGATATCCCGGCGACACGCTACCCGCGTTTATTTCCGCTTGGGTCGGGGTGGTCAAATATAACTTGGTGCCATCATAAATAACCACATTTTTGGCCGCTTCTTTGGGCCTACCTATGGCTTCCCACTGAGCTCGCGTTAAAGAAACACCGGTGGCAAAGCCGCCTGCGACCCCTTCCACGCTGGCATTTTTAGCCTCTTCGGTCACATCTAAAAATCGTGGCAGCGCCGTCACAGCTAGAATACCCAGCACGACAACCACTATCACCAACTCGATAAGAGAAAAACCTGAATGTCGCCTCATTAGCACCTCAAGTTACAACCAAACTTAAATACAGCAGTGTATTATATCAGTAAAGTTTAATTTCTATAGTGTTTTATCCACCTGAACTAAACTTATTTGTCCCGTTTTGCTCCAGTATTCAAAACCACTTTGCTGGGCAAGGTAATACAGGCAGCCGCTATCGTGACCTAAATTATCACCCAGCACCTTCACCCTAACCTGTTGATTATTTAACAGCATATCCGCATCGAGCAGACCTTGCCATAATAATGCACAATTTAGCCCATTTTTGTTAGCTGTAACCGATTCTGGCCAACCATAGGGGTTTAGCATGACGGTTTTATTGCGCCACATCAGTTGTTTGGGCTTACCTTGGCGCAACCACAATAAGTGGATTTCACCACTGGACTGAGCAAATTGATTAGCACTTAAAGCCAAACTGGTGTCGCTGATCACGCCTTGTTGATTCTGATAAAGATAAACAAAGTAACCAAGTAAACAAACCACAATGATCAGCGCGATTTGTTTTAAACCAAAGCCACGTAAGGTTTGAGCTAACACTTCTTTATCTTTCATTAACCGCCTTTAAATGCGCGCATCATATCCCACATAGGCGTAAAGATACCTAGGGCTAATACCAACACCATACCCGCCACAATCGCGATTAGAATTGGTTCAATTTTGGCGGTTAGACTTTTTAAATCATAGTCGACTTCGCGCTCATAAAATTCCGCCGCCTCTTGCAACAATTCATCTACCTGACCGGTTTCTTCACCTACTGCTATCATTTGCAGCACTAATGGCGTAAACAAGCCGCTGGCATTGGATGTGCGCAACAAACTTTCACCGCGTTCAATACCCGCACGCATGCCCAATACCTGCTGCTCCATATAAGCATTATCGGTTGCCTTAGCAACAAAGCTTAATGCCGAGTTTAAGGGCACGCCAGCGGTAAGCATCATAGAAAAACTGCGGGCATACCTTGCCAACAAGGTGCGGTTGATAATGTCACCGATAATTGGCAGGCGTAATTTGTAACGATCCCAAGTTAACCGCCCCGAGGGGGTTTTGTACCAAGCTTTAATGGCAAAATAGCATGCGACCAAGGCAACCAGCATGTGCGGCCAATAATTGACGAAAAAAGCCGATGTTCCCATTAAGACCTTGGTTGACCAAGGCAAATCAACGCCAAATTTACCAAACATGCCGGCAAAGGTTGGGATCACAAAAATATTTAAGATCACCATGGCGGCGGCCAGTGCCATCAATACAAAACTGGGGTAGCGCATCGCGGCTTTTACCCGCTTTTGGGTTTCTTGCTCTAGCTCCATATACTCGGAAAGCTGTAAAAAAGCCTTATCGAGTTGGCCGGTATTTTCACCAACATTAACAATAGACAGAAACAACGAGTTGAACACCTTAGGATGCGCCTGCATGGCCACCGACATGGGCCGACCATTGCGCATTTGCTCAGAAATATCTTGTAAGGTTCGTTGCAATAACTTGCTATGAGTCGAATCCGCTAAGCCATTAATGGCACGAATAATCGGGATCCCCGCCTTGGTGAGTGAATACATTTGCCGAGTGAAGATCACCATTTGATCAAGGGGAATAGAGCGCTCAAGCCATAGGCTTAAATCAAAATCCGATTCGGCTTTGGCTGGGGTAATATTGATAGGCATCACGCCGCGGCGCAATAAGGTATCGGCCGCCGCCGACTCATCGGCCGCATCAAGGCGACCTTGCACCGCATTGCCTTGGGCATCACGGCCTTTGTATTCAAACCTTGCCATTAGGATTCACCTTGCCAAAGATCCACCTGCTCGACTAAACGCAGCACTTCGTCCAGTGAGGTAATACCTTGCATTGCATAATCAAGCGCCGAAAAAGCTAGCGGGCGATAATGTTTGCTTTGTTTCGCCGCTTGGGCAAAGCCTTCGGGATCGTCACGGCGCAGCGCTTCCATCATAGGCTCATCTAATTCAAGCATCTCAAACACACCGATTCGGCCTTTGTAACCGGTAAAGTTACAGTTTTGACAGCCCGAGCCCTGATAGAACTGGGTATCGGTTAATGATGTTTGGGAAAGGTTTTCCAGCCAGACGCGCTCTCTTGGCTCAACCTGATGAGGCTGCTTACAGTTAAAGCACAATTTTCGGATCAAACGCTGAGCCACGATGGCCCGCAATGAGCTGGCCACCAAGTACCCCGGCGCCCCCATATCAATCAAACGTAGCGCACTGGTAATGGCATCATTGGTGTGCAAGGTAGACAACACCAAGTGACCGGTTAAGGCGCCTCGTAAGCCTATTTCCACGGTTTCGTGGTCACGCATCTCCCCCACCAATAAGATGTCGGGGTCTTGTCGTAAAGTGGTGCGTAGTACGTTAGAAAAATCCAAGCCAATCTTAGGATTAACCTGAACTTGGTTGATCCGGGGTAAGCGATATTCGACCGGATCCTCTACCGTAATGATTTTTTTGCCCGGTGCATTTAACTCGGTCAAGGCGCCATACAAACTCGTGGTTTTACCGCTACCGGTTGGGCCTGTCACCAAAATCATACCGTGAGGGCGCTGTAGCTGACGGCGAAATCGTGGCAATAACTCGGCCGGCATCCCCGTTTCTTCAAGGGATAAAATACCCGCACTTTGATCTAATAAACGCATTACCACGGATTCACCGTATTGCACCGGCATGGTCGACACCCGCACATCTATGCTATGGCCACGAATAGACATATTAAAGCGGCCATCTTGGGGCAAGCGTTTTTCCGAAATATCCATGCCCGCCATCAGCTTTAAGCGCAATACTAACGCACCGACAATACTCACTTCGTTGAGTACGTTTTCTTGCAGCACACCATCAACCCGCTGGCGAATTCGCAGTAATTTTTCTTCCGGCTCGATATGAACGTCCGACGCGCCGACTTGCACCGCATCTTCAAATAAGGATTGCAGTAATTTGACCACGGTGGCTTCAGAGCCTTCCGCCTCCAGCCCAGACAAACCAAGATCTAGCTCGGCTGTTTCGCCGTGTTCTTCTTGTAGTTGCTCGGCAAAGGATGCGATTTCTTTGGTGCGACGATAAAGGCGATCAAACGATTCAATAAGCTGAGATTCACGGGCCACCGCCAGCTTGACGGTGCGATCCGACAATAGCCCGGTGATGGTATCTAAGGCGCGTAAATCGGCAGGATCAGACATGGCCACGGTGACGCTTTGGCCATCATCATGCACCACCAGGGCACGTAATCGACGGGCATGTACCTCAGGTAATTTCGCCACCACCTGTTCATTAATGCGCAGTTGGTTGATATCAACCAAGGGAATGCCCAGTTGGCGAGACAAGAAGCCCAGCATGTCATCTTCGCTGATAAAGCCCAAGCTTTGTAAGGTTGCCCCTAGTTTACGGCCATTTTTCCGTTGCTCGGCCAAGGCTTGCATTAGCTGATCTTCGGTGATGATGCCGTCTTCAACCAGCAAATCCCCTAAGCGTTTTTTTAATTTGGGTTGAGCCATAAAATTACCACTCCTGTATCAGCAGTTTTGCGGTTATTGCAACCCAGCGATACGGCCTTTGACATAATCCATCGAGGCTAACGACAAGCCTCCCACGAGTTCCGCTTGTTGATAGCTGCGCAGTGCTTGCTCTGTTTGGCCTAGTTTCTCTTGACTGATGGCCAAACCTAACCACCATTTACCTTGCTTGGGCTGCGTACGGGCAAGGGCAAGATAGGCAGCTAAGGCTTTTTCATCTTGATTTAATTGCTGCGCTAGTGCGGCCTTGGTTGCATAAAAATCTTGATTACTGCTGACATTGGGGGATATCGCATCTAACACTTGTAGCGCTTGTGACTGCTGTTTCCCCGCAAGATAAATGCGCGCTTGCATTAAGCGAAAGTCCGCATTACTCGGCACTAAGCTTACGCCTTGATCGAGCACCGCCATGGCCTGTGAATATTCACCGCGCCCGTAATGCAGCGCCGCTAATTCTTTGCGCACCTCAATATGACGAGGATCTATCGCTAATGCCTTTTGTAAACGACTTTGGGCACTGGCTAAATCCCCTTTAGACTTAGCTGCACGAGCTTGCTTTTGGTATAAGGCAATCAGCTCGGGGTCACTCAACTCAGAAGGCTTAATGGTTAAACTACTTGGCCCTGATGGGGTCGGTTTTACCTTAACTTGAACACTTTCCTGCTGCGCGGGGCTGGCACTTTCAGCACTATTCACGCTTGATTGCTCGGTTGGCTTGACCTTATTTACAGCAACAATAGCGATAGGCTCAGGCTCAGAAACTTGCTTAGTCTCAGTTAAGCCCGGCTCTTGCTCTGATGAAAGCTCGGGTGAAAGCTCGGGTGAAAGCTCGGCTGAAGCCTGCGTCTTAGATTCAGCTAGAGCGACTTTAGGGGCTTGCGTTAGCGCCGTTGATGGCTCAGATGACTCAGATGATGCAACGGTTGCTTTTGACTCAGCTGTTGGCTTAACTGTTGGTTCAGTTGTTGGCTCAACTGATGCTAGCGCGGCGATAAGCGCTTCATCTTGCTGTTTAGGCGACTCTGCAACTTGTTCTAAACTAACCGCTGTCACGGGCTCGTTACTGTCGGAAATAAACACGACTTTTGCATCAAGTACTTTAATCCGGCTGTCACTGCTTAGCGTCACTGCCGCTAGCATGGCTTGGGATTGCGCTTCTAAGGCTTGCTCCGATGTTTGAGCTTCACTAACCTGAGGTAATTCAACCGCTAAGTTATCTTGGGTTGGTATCGGCTTAGCTTTCGATATCGCTTTTGGCGATAGCTCGGCTTGCTCAACAGAAGTCACCTCCGGCTGCTGTTCTAATGCCGTACTTGTTGGCGCCTGCACCACAGCTGTCGGAGCCAATGGTTTAGCAAACCAAAGTAAATATCCACTCACTAAGGTCAAGCCCACCACCACCAAAACAGCAATGCTTTTATACAAGGCGGACGAATGCCACCAAGGCAGATTAGTCAACACCGGCGCGAGTTGCTTATCCGTGGCTGCATCGCGTCGCTTTAGATCGCGATTCATCTGATTTATCACGCTCATGGCTCACCTCGCAGCCAAGATACGATGATATAACACTCAAATATCACCAAAGGGATCAAGACTAATATCCAAGTAGGTACGCGAGGTAAACCGGAAACATTTTCGGTGTCGGCAATCGCATCTTTTACCGCACTGTCTGCAACTTTAAACCCGCCTTGGCCATAAGTAACAATCAAGGCTTTATGGCATAGAATATTCAGTAGCCGAGGGATCCCCCGGCTGGCACGCCAAATTAACTTGGCCGTACGGGCATCAAACAATGGCTCGCCTTGGTAACCCGAAATCTTCAAACGATGCTGAATATATAATTTAGCCTCCGCTAGGCTCAGCGCTCTGAGCTTGTAACTAAACACCACGCGCTGTTGGAATTGACGAAACTTGCCTTGCTTGAGGCGTAAATCCAACTCAGGCTGGCCAAATAACACCACTTGGATCAGCTTGTGTTGCTCGGTTTCAATATTGGTAAACAAACGAATCGCTTCTAGGGTCTCATCCGGCAGCGCCTGAGCCTCATCAATAAACAGCACCAATTTTTTGCCATTTTGATGCAGTAAGGCCAAACGGCGCTCGATGGCTGAAGTCAGATTGGCCGGATTGTCATGCTGGCGCAAATCGATTTTCAATCGAGAAGCAATGGCTTGACGTATTTCATGGGCGCTCACATAAGGATTAGGCAAAAATAAACGAACATAACGGTTATCGAGTTGCTTCATCACCCTACGGCACAATAGGGTTTTTCCGGTGCCTACTTCCCCAACCACCTTAATCAGACACTCGCCGCTATTGAGTGCCGCCATTAACACCTCAAGAGCTTCGGCATGAGGTGTTAGCTCATAAAAATAGTCCGTGTCTGGGGTTAAGGTAAAAGGCAAAGATGCCATACCAAAATGCTCTAAATACATATTATTGCGCTGGATACCACTTCTCTAACAAGGTTGAAGAGCGCTCTAATTCTTGCTCCCAAGTGCCGTCGATCACAACGGTCGGTTTTAGCAAGATCACCAATTCGGTTTTAAATGATTCTTTAGAGCGATTGGTAAACAGCTCACCCAGCCAAGGTATATCGCCCAACAGCGGCGTTTTTGAAACCAAGTCTTTGGTCAAGGTTTTCATTAACCCACCAATGACAATCACATCGTTAGATTGTGCTTTCACTATGGTATCGGATTCACGAACTTCACTTTTAGCAACAGGGATCACTAAGCCATCCTCTGAGCCAATGGAGGCATCTGTTGAGCCAGATGAACGAAAGCTGATTTTTTTCTGCTGCTCTTCAATGGTGATAATGGAAGGGTGGACGTGCAATAGCACACCGCCTTGCTCGTCAATCTGCGGCGTTACATCTAACGAAATCCCCGAGAAGAAAGGCGTTAGCTCAACATTCGGGGTCGATGTGGTGGCATTGCCCGTTACCGTTGTGGTTGAGACATCGGTGACAAAGTACTCATCATTACCAACTTTAATCACGGCTTTTTGGTTATTGGTGGCGGTGATCCTTGGTTTCGACAAAACATTTACATCACCTTGGGTTTCGAGCAGTGACACCACGGCTTTAAAGTCACCATTGCTGATGGTAAGCGCCCCGCCTCCACCTATGGTATTGCGGATCACGTTCTCTGCAATTTTCGAGGCGCTGTCATACAAGATATCGGTGGTTTGCGCTGTACCGCCAGCATTTTCCCACGAAATCCCTTGCTGATAGTTGTCATCAAGCACCACCTCAATGATTTGGGTTTCTAAAATAACCTGACGGTGTAAACGCGACTCCGCTTGCTTAATAAAGTCAGCCACCATTTTCAGCTCATCGGGATAGGCTTTTACTGTCACTAGGCCAGCCATGGGGTTGGTCACCACGGCGCGCCCGTCCCCTGTGCCTATCAATCCAATTAAGGCTTTTTCCAATGATTGCCAATAAGTCGTATTAGTGCGCGTGATAATGCGCGTACCATTAGTATTGCCATCTGAGCTTGATGAGCCGATTTCACTACCATTGTTATTACTGCTGTTATTGCTGCCGTTGTCAGAGCTAAAGTTATTGGAATTATTATTTTGATCGGCTAGATGGCCGGTGGCGACCGTCGTTCTCGTCGCACCATCGCGGTCCATCAACAAATAGTTCATGGTAAAGGTTTCAACCCGCAATCCTGAAGGATAGACATGGTAAATCCGTCCCTTGCGCTGCACATCATAGCCATACATATCTTTAGTCACGGCAAGCACTTCATCTAAGGTGACGTCTTTGAGATCTAAACTGATATAGCCTTCTACGCCGGGATGAATAGCCATGCTAAATGGCGTGCCTTGCACTAGAGAGCCGAAAAACTGCGTTGCTTCGACATTGTTAGCCGACACCTGAAAGCGCTTTTCATAAACACGCTGCTGATTGCTGGCAAAATCAGACTCAGGCAACAATTCATTTAGTACGGTTTCGGGAACGGGCACAGGTGCGACCGCAGCAACGGGCTGACGCTGGTTATTTTCAAGCGAATTTGCCAAAGCTTCTTTTTGTTCTTTGGCATCTAAGGTTTCGGTGGTTTTACACCCTACTAATACTAATACGCACAACAATAAAGCGGTATTTTTCATTATTTACTTCCCTGACCCAATACTCAGCTGCTACTTAATAAAGTCAGCATTGAATAGTGATAGCCTAATGGTTCCACCCTTGCCCTGCAGCAAGACATATTTAGCCGTAATTTGCGTGACACGATAGCCGTCGACTCGGTCGCCAACGCGCACATTTTGATTATTGATAACGGCACTGCGATGATCGTTTTGCACTAAAATACTTTGTAACTTAGGTTTGGCCACAACCACTTGTTTTCTTGACTCCAGCTTAGTGCTTTGTTCCTTTGGCGCGGTTGGATCATGCAAGGTTTGCGCACTTACCGTCGCCCCCACTAAGATGGCAAAAAAACAAACAAATACATTAACCACGAATAAAGTCCTTATTGGTACTTAAGGTATAAAGTTGCAATTCCACGGTGGCATTGGGATGCTGTTTAACTTGATAGCGCATCGATTGCCAATAAAACTTGTCCGGCAATTGTTCTAACTTAGCCAAAAAACTCTGCACCGCAAAATAGCTACCGCTGAAAGTTAAACTTAAACCGTGCTGGAACAAATTGATATCTTGAGTAAATTCACCTTCCACGGGTAATAATGGCACCGGCGCGATAGATTCAACACTGACCAAGGTCAACGCTTGGCTATTGGCTAACATGGTTTCCAATAAACCCGCCATTTTTTGCGCCGAAATCAGATCTAGCGTGCCAGCGGCCAATTGCCTATCAAGCTCAGCAACACTTTGCTGCAATACATCTATTTCCTGCTTCACTGCGGCGTCGGGATCGCGCGCCAACAAGATATTCGCTATTTCAACTTCGCCTTGAGCAAGCTTGAGCTGATGTAAATTCTGTTGATGTTGCTGCTCTGCAGCTTGCTTGCTTTGCCATAATGGGTCGAGTAAATAGCTATACGCCGGAAAACAAACTAGCACTAAACCTGTAATAAATATCATTGCCCGCTCACGCAATGACAAGGCCATTAATTTGCTATCAAGACGCTGCCAGCTTGTTGTTATGCTCATGGCTGCTCCTGTTTTTTAGCCGCGGCGACAAGTTCAAACGCCATTTCTTGCTTTTCATTGCGCACCACTTTAAGCACCGCAAATTCTTGACCGGCTAAGGTTTCACTGGTCTTAAAGGTTTTGATCCAACGCGGCACAGCATGATTGCTGTAAGTGATTCCAGACAAGCTAATTTGGCCAGATTCAACCCGAATGTCGGTTAAACGGATATCTTTATCGTTCAACCTTGCCAAATCCGTTAATACGCCAGCAAAGCCCGCATTTTTAAAGGTTTCATTTTGCCCGACTGCGGCCAACAATTTTTGCTTGACGCTGAATTCGGCTTGTAACTGATTTAGTTGACGCGCGAGGTTGGCCGATGCGACCCGTTGCTGCAATTTCGCCTGCAACACAGCCAAGGTTTGTTGTTGTTCGGCTAATGCCCGATTACTTTGCTGTAACTGAGCTTGGCTGAGTTTATGTTGGCCACTAAGCCAGAAGTTAGCAGCCAATACCATCACCAATGCCGCGCCCCACACAATACACATTTGACGCAGGGAAAACCAAACTCGCTTGGGAATGAATTCTTGAGTGTAGAGGTTAACGCGTGTTTTCATGACGAGGCCTCTGGGTTTAGACTGGCAAACAGATTCAATTCCGCCACCTTAGGTAAGGCGGCAATAGCGGGTAATACATCACAATCCTGTGGCTGCTCACTGAGACAAACCCCATGGATATGACGACCTAAGCTGTCACCAATTTGGCTGGCTATGGCAGTGATATTCTCACTCGGCAAAGCCAATTTAATCTGATTAACATCTGCAATTTTCAGTTGGGCGACCACGTAATCCAAAGAGCGTTGCAACTCTAACCCGAGCCCTTCCAATAAAAAGGTATCCATGACTTGGGTTTGCTGATAAAGCGATTGAAACCCTCGCAAGTGACGGGAAAAATACAATGAGCCATTACGCACCACGGAAATCAAAACATCATCCGCGCTGTGTTGGTAAATTAGCATTTGGGTTTCATCTTTCGCCGTCATCAAGTTGGCTAAGGTAAGCTCTTCAACACCGATGTGTTGCAACGTCAATCCCGCCTCGGTCACGGCGGTGACCACACGTTGAATAACGGATTTCGGGCTATAGATAACATTCAGTCGCTCTGCCATCATAGGTACAGAGGGCACATTAACATAGTCAAACACTAAATCGCGCAAAGGCTCTGAGACTAACTCTTTAATTGCAAAAGGTAAGCTGGCCAATAATTCATCATCGGGCACGTTAGGACGTTCGATTTGTACTTGTTGATAAAAATGCTGCGACAGCACAACAAAAGCAGGCCGCTTTTTGCAGCCATACTTAGCCACTAGCTCAGGTATGGCCTTGAGCCATTGTTCTGAAGACGAAACCGGCAAGGTAGCCAATTGTTTTATTTGAGTTTTATCAACAATAGCTAGAGCAACACTATCGGGACGTAGATAAACCCCCAATGCTTGACTTGATTGACGCCGCCAAAGTTGACTAAACATTATAACTACCTGTAATTAAAGGTTATCTATATGCTAGATGAAAGCACCATGATTAAAACTAAATTATGACTTCAATGGCTCAAAAATGTGACGGTCATTACAATCAAATCATCCAACATCACTTCAAACAACATGATCAGTCGAACTAGCGAAATGGCAGAGCTGAGTATTATATCACTTGCTTTGGTGGAGCAAAATAATATCCCTGCCCCGCATTAACACCTATTCGTTTGAGATAATCCCATTCAGCAGCATTTTCCACCCCAACTGCAATCAATTCCACCTCGCTGTCGGAATACCCCCCCATCAAACTGCGGATAGCAACTTGATTCATTTGTTGACTATCAATCTCACGCACTAAGCTTGGATGTAACTTCAAAATATCAATATCACAATCTTTGATGTATTGGGTGTTGACCACATTTTGTCCCGCGTGATCCACTGCAAGTTTACATCCCATCCCTTTGAGCGCCCGCAGTGCTGGCAGCAAGCGCTCTTGATGCTTGGCAATGTCTTCTTCGGGTAATTCCACCACTAATTTTTGCAGTAACTGCTTGGGCAATTGCATCAACTCAAACCTCAGCCATTGCCGAAAACTCTTATCGGTAATCGTATTGGCGCACAAATTGAGACTCAAAGGTGAACTTAATTCACCTCGTTGACGCAATAAACCTAAAGTTTTTTCTGTCATGGCTCGGTCGATGTCTAACGTCATCCCAACCTTTTCTGCCATAGGTAGAAACTCGCCTGCGTTAACGATGCGGCCTTTTTCATCACGTAGCCTAGCCATCACTTCATGGCCCACTTCACGGCCATCTACAGCACTGTATATTGGCTGTAAAAACAATAACAAACTTTTGTTTTGCAGTGTTTTTTCTAGGATTGCTCGCCAACGAACACTGCCTTTTGCGAGTTCCGGAGTAGGTTGTGAAGGCTCAAACATATACCAACCACTGTTGCCTTCTAACCTTGCGGCACGAACTGCTTTATCGACTTCATCCATCACCGCAGAAGACTTATTGCCAACCAGATAACTGCTTACCCCGACATAATAAAAGTCATCTTCATCAATATCGTGTGGTAAAGGTACCTTGTTAAGCACCTTACAAAGTTGGTTAGCGATATCTTGGGTTTCTTTTAGGGAGACCTGTGGAAACAGCAGCGCAAACTGCGCCCCCGCGTAACGTGAATAAAAAGCACCGGTATATTTTTGACCGAAGTTTTTAATCACATTGGCCACCTCGATTAACACATCATCGCCTTGGCTGGCGCCAATAATATGGTTAATTTCACTTAAGCCCGCCAACTCAACGAGCATCACCGCGCCAGTTGAGATACTGTCATCGCGCACCGCGGATTGTAAGCGGTTATCAAACGCTAAACGGTTAGAAAGGCCAGTTTTATCGTCAACAAAAGCATTGGCCCGAATATAGGTATCAAACCGGCTTCGCTCTTGTTGGGCATCATTTAAGCGCACCAAAAGAGAGTCGATAACCTTGGCCGCACTACTAGGCCATTCATCCAGATCACGGTGGGCATTGTTTTTCACCTCCCCTATCTCGATAAGTTTCGCTCGGCGCTCTAACTTTTCCGCTCCAGCAAATTGACGCTTTAACCAACGAATCGAAATGATGCAGCCAATCAGCACCATAAATAGCGCCAAGAAAAGGCCAAGATACGATGTAATACCATAATCCAATAAACGAAATGGCTGCTGTACCGAGATGGCGACGTAAAAGCGAGGGTGAGCCTGCAGATAATACTTGTAATAAATAAGATCGACCGGGCTGGCATCATGAACACTGTTAAAGCGGTAAACCACCCCTTCGTCATTGCCAACCTCAACTTTGGCAATTCCATGGGCTCGTAACAGATTCGGTAACCAAGCGGCAAATTCCGGCGTTCCTTGCCTTGAGCCCAGTTGCTTATCAATGACTTCAACAACGGCACCAATCTGAATTTGCTGGTGTTTGTAAACAATATCTCGAAAGCTGACTGCACCACCAATCACCACGCAAAGTGCCGACGCTGAAATACAAAAGCAGATAAAGAAGATGTATCGATTGGTAAACTTCATACGTCTTTGGTAACCGTCCTTGACAACCATTTACAAATGATTCGTCAGGCACATAAACGCCCCACGAATCTTCTCTAATGTACCACGCAACCAAGACAGGGCTGTTCACAAATATATAAAAAATGCGCTGCGGATCGAGAATCCCTCAAGCAAGCTAACTCATATCAAGCAATAAAACCCAAAGAGTCGTAGCACCAAATCACGCATAAGAAAAAGGGCGATGTTGTCACATCGCCCTTTGTCTAACGGTCATAGTGATCATCCATGGAAACTTAGCTCCTTGCGACTCCCTGACCCTTACCCTTATCCCTAAGGTAATTTGCTTAATAGCTTCGATATTTTTTAACTTTGCGAGTTAAGCTAATCGCATTAACCCCAAAAGCGAAAAGCCATTATAACGACCTAACTATACACTTGAATCGACATCAAAAAAATATAACAAAACAGAGATAGCAAAGGTTCGACTGTTACATCTTGATTACACACGCCTAGAATACTAGTAATACTAGCGTATTAGGATTTTTAAAATGTAAAGCATCAGTAAAAATACGATAAAAGCCATATTTACAATGGCAAATATCTCACAAAAACAAAAGCTAAAAACTTACAATTCAAGCATCAAATAGAGCCGTACTTAACCTCCATATTGCTCGTCTTGCATTTATAGCCTCGTCATCTTGCTGTCACATTGAGCCGACAATATAGGGTTATTTAGTTAAGCATAGGGATGAACATGGACAACCAATTTGGCTACATAGCCACTGAGTCTTTAGCCCCAAGTCAGACTAACCCATTTTCTGCGGCAAACATTATTTCTCATTTAGAGCCAAATCATAAAAAGTTTAACTACTTCGATTTACATGCCCATCAACTAATCGAGCCCTTAGATATTTTAACCGCGCCAGCGCATTAGCTTATATAACCTCAGTTCTGGTTAATGGAGCCAGCCAATAAATATCGTATAAATAAGTAGCAAAACTTCGTTTACAGGGATGAAAACGCAGAGCGTATAGGGACATATTCACCGCGTTTTTGCGGATTATTCATACGATATAGCTTATCCAAAACTCAGGTTATATACCCAATCAGTTTAACTAGCACGGTTAGTCACCAACAAGGCTTTAAACTGGCATGAAAAGCAGCTAATCTTGCGATTTAATAGGGGGAGGTTAGTATGATTTACCACGTGTTAGATAAGGCAGTGCTTGAGCTTAAATTAAATCATCCGGCACTGCGGATTGCCTTGCTGCAGGATTACTTAAGCCACGCCAACAGTGATTTAACCCTACTCCAAACAGCCTTTGAGCAGCAAGATGAGCAACGCCTGAAACAGCTGCTAATTACCTTGCAGGGAACCACCAGCTTAGTCTGTGCCAAACCATTAGAAATAGCGTTAAACACATTTAAACAACAACCCATTCAGCAGCACTGGGAGTCAGTGGCCACACTTCAAGCGCAGCTGATTGATGAGCTTGAGCATTACTTATCTGAACAAGCTTGAGCCAAACCAATAATAAAAGCGTATTCCATCGCAATATCATGATATTGCTGATAACGGCCGGATTTACCACCATGGCCCGCGGCGAGATCCGTATGCAATAGCAGCACTTGTTCGCCTATATGGTATTGTCGTAACTTAGCTATCCATTTTGCCGGTTCCCAATATTGCACCTGAGAATCATGTAACCCCGTCATCACCAGTAAGTTTGGATAAGCTTGTTGGCGAACCTGATCATACGGGCTATAAGATTTTATATACTCATAGTCGGGTTGCTGATTAGGGTTGCCCCACTCCTCATATTCACCCGTCGTCAAAGGCAATGACTCATCTAGCATAGTGGTTAATACATCAACGAAGGGCACCTGAGCCACTATGCCATGAAACAAACTGGGGGCTTGGTTCGCAATCACCCCCATCAACAGGCCACCCGCACTGCCGCCAACGGCATATACTCTTTGGCTATCGCCATAGCCCAACGCAATCAAGCCTCGCGTAACATCAATAAAGTCATTAAAGGTATTGTGCTTAGCTGCTAACTTACCCATTTCATACCAGTGTCGACCTAATTCTTCTCCGCCTCGAACATGGGCAATCACATAGATAAAGCCGCGATCCAGTAACGATAAAACATCGCTGCGAAACACGGCGTCTTCACTTAAACCATAAGCCCCATAGCCGCTAATAAGCATAGGCCGAGTAACCAGAGGTTGTCCTTGACGATAAACCAAAGACACGGGGACTTGAGTTCCATCACGCGCCGTTATCCACACCCGTTCACTATGATAATTCGCTATTTCAAAGTCGCCCAATACGGGTTGTTGTTTCAATAGCGTTTGTTGGCCATTGCTTAAATCAATCTGTATGGTACTGGTTGGGGTGGTTAAGCTCGAATAACCAAAGCGCATTAGCGTTGAGCTTGGCTCGGGGTTATGGCCAAGCCAAGCACTGTAGCAGGGATCATGAAAGTTCACTAAGCTAAAATGATTGTCATGCCAACCACGATAATTCAAATGCACCAAACCATTACTGCGCTGCTGCACCACTAAGTAGTCATCAAATAACTGGTAATCTTCTAGCAACACGTCCTCTTGTGCGGCGCACAATATCGACCAATCAGCAAAAGCTAATTCAGAGGACTCGCTCAAATTATCGGACGCCGCCAGTAAGCAAAAATTTTTACCTAAGGCGTTAGTTCTGACAAAAAACCGCCCAGCAAAATGGTCGAGATCATATTCGATACCTTGCTGTCGCGATTGCAACAACTTGGTATCGGCATTCACATCAGTCAGATCAACTAAGTGCGACTCACTCGTCGTACTGGCATAACAGCCAATAATCAAATAGTGCTCGGAGCGAGAAGCGTGAATACCAAGGTAGTAACTGTCGTCAGGCTCTTGGTAGATAAGCTTATCTGCACTGAAATCTTGGCCAACAAGATGACGCCATACCTGAAAAGGTACTAAGGTTTGCGGATGCTTTTTAACATAGTAATAATGCTGACTGTCTTTGCCCCATACCAGATCGCCAGACGTACCTTGCGGCCCCTGCTCTAACACCTGACCCGTGGCGATATCTTGTAGCCAAACTTGATACAAGCGCCCACCCAAAACGTCCTCACAAAATAGCAAACGCTGTTGATCTGGACTGACGCGAGCATCACCCAGCTCATAAAAATCATGACCTTGACTACGCTGGTTTAAATCCAGCAAACATTCTTGCTCAGCGTCAAGTGACTTGGCATAACGCACTAATTTGGGGTAGTCACACTCACTAACAAACAGCTGCTGATACCAATATCCGCGCTTAAAGTAAGGCACGCTAGCGTCATCGGGCTGCAGGCGAGCCGTCATTTCCTCAAACAAGGCCTGCTGCAGTGGCGCATGAGCCGCCATCTTGGCTTCACAATAGGCATTTTCGGCTTCTAAATAGGCCAGTACATCAAGGTCACTGCGGCTGTCATCGCGCAACCAATAGTAATCATCTTGGCGAATATCTTGATGATGTTTAATAAAAAAGGGGCGTTTTTCAGCCAGAGGAGGACGCATATATAAACCTTGTTTTATCAACTGAACCTACTGCTATCGTTACTTTGTTAGCAAGCCTTTTTATTGATTACAGGCATGCGCTCAACGAATCAAAAAACCTTAACTAACCCGAGCTTTGGATAAGCAAGCAAATAAAAAAGCCGATACTCGTAAATATCGGCTCTTCTCCATACACGATTATTTGCGAGCTATTTTTTAACCCACTTGCCGGCGCCGTTCATAATATATTGGCCCGAAGGCGTCTTTTGCAGCGCTTTTTCACCCGCTAAGATAGCAACTTGCTCCGTGGTCATACCGTTTTTCGCGGCAATTTTTTTATACGCATCTAAGCGCTGGGCATTAATGGATGCCACGATACTGTTAACTTCGGCCGATGCTTGCACCGCGCCAACCATACCATCAGGTCGCTCACCAATTAATCCTTGGTCTTTAGCAGACTGTAAGTCTAACGCCAATACGTTAAAGCTTAAGGCTGTTAGTAAAATCAGTAGCCATTTTTTCATCCTAAACTCCTTAAAATAATCCGCTTTCGTCACTGAAAATCTGTTCAAGATCTTTATCCACTTTAACGCGGATTTCATGATCTATTTTAACATTCAAATTGACAGTAATCGGCTTATCAGGCATCGCGACTTCCACCCTTGGCGTACAAGCGAGCAACGCAACGCTTAAACTCAAAGGCACTAGGATCCTTATCATAAATATTTGTCCTCAATTTTTCGTTCCAACTCATTGGAAAAACGCAAACTACGTAATAATTGTATCAGGTTTTCTTGATGGGAATAATTAAACTCTATCGGCCGCGTTTTACTGATATGCGGACTTTGTCCTTTGATTTTCGCCTCGATTTGCATTTCACCATTAGGCTGATAGTTTAACTTACCCACCAAGTCAGAATAGCGAAGGTCTTCAAGGATCTTAAAAATAAACTCTACGCCCATGTTGGTGCTAGCAATACTTTTAACCACGTCAGAATCGGGGATCGCGATATGGCCGCCTGGGGCACGCGCGGCAATTTCACCTTGGTAAATATGAAAGCCATCGGTCTCTTTGAGCAAAGGAATGTTGGCATCCAACACGCCAGTAGCTGTCGCGCCGGGTAATTGGCCATAAGCCAATAGACCCGCCAATTGCACTCCTTTGAGGCTCACATCGGTACGCCCTAATGCCAGAGGTTTAAAGCGTTTGATGCGCAGCTCGCCACCTAACACATATGCACTTAAATCCCTTATTTCAGGCTGGTTTATGTCGGCTTTAAAGTCCAAATTAATGGCGCTTAAAGGCACCCCGACATCGAGCATATCGATACTTAAATGATTGTCATCTAGCCTAGAGCGCCATTGCATTTGCTCTATATCATAGCCTTGGGCCAAATCTAGCTTTGCGTTTTGCACTACAACATCTTGCACCAAGCCACTGATATTGTCAGCGTTAATGGCTAGATCCACAGCACCAGTCTGACGTTTTAAATGATAATTCACGCGGCCCTGATAGCCTATTTGACCGCTATCAATCTGGGTCTTATCAAGCCAACGCAATCCGCTTGCCGCCTTGCTTGCCTCGGCTAGATTGAGCGCGCCAGGGGTTAGCTCAACACTCAATTGCGCCCTCGCTAACGTCAGTTTAGCTTCAACTAACTGATGTAAACTCGACAGGGAAATAGCCGCCTCCAAGCGCGAACGAGCGACTTGATAGCGGGTATCACTGCTCAGTCGAATATCGGGCAGATTGTGCTTACCCCATTTGGCTTTTTGTAACACCAGTTCAAGGTTAATGTTCGCTTGCGTTAAATCCACCACAGCGGGTTCAGCCAGCATTAATTGCCCTTTACTCACTTTTAATTGCTGCCAACGCAACATGGATAACAGATTAAATTCTGTTAACAACACGCGCTGTTTAGCCAAATCTAATTGTGCCTTGGCGTTTAATTGCCCTTGTTCTAGCCAAGGCATCATAGTTAAAGGCGAGGAAACCTGTAACCCTATCATTAATGGCTTAAGTAAATGACCACTGACTTTGATTTGCGGCTGCAGCTTAATGGGAACCGGTAATGGCAAATTGAGTTGTTCTAACAACGCTGCGCTTAAATTAGCGTCCAACTGCCATTGTGATGATGGCCTGTCTAAGCCCAAGGTGAATTGATTCGCTTTCTGCTGCAAACTGACATCGATCCGCTTAGGGCTAATTTTGGCTTGTAATTGCCAAGGCTCAAGCCAAGGTTTTTGTTCTTGATACAAGCGAATCCGCTTAACTTCTAGCCTTGCATTGGGTAATTGTGCAACTTGCCCCACTAGATCTAATTGGCTGAGTAAATCCGCTACATTGCTCAGCATTTGTTGCGGTGTCACTTGCGGACTCGGCTCATTGCTGCGTGCCTGCGGCTTATTAACCGATGTGCAAGTGAGCGACCAATGGACTTCATCAATGAAAATGACAGGATCTGCATTTAAGTCTTTGGCTATAACGATGCCTTGGGCATAACGTTTCGGACAGGCATCGGCTAGATTGATACGATTCAACTCCATCTCACCTGCAGCCAGCCAAGATAAATCCATGGCCGTGGCAAAAAAGGAGCACAAACAAATCCAGCACAATAGCCAATCACGCCAAGCTCGACGCAAAATACAGTAACAAGGCCAAAGAAAACCCTTGCGTTGGTTCATCAACAATACCTTATCGGCAGCGGCAAACAGCCAAGATCAAATAAATTGGACAAAGCAAGCATTCACCCTAGATAGAAACTGACAAAAATATGATGATTTTGTAGAATTCACCAGCAATCGCATTTTTGCATCCCATGTGTAATTTCAAGGACGAAGTACAAATACATGCCAAAAACCATCCCGATTAAATCCGCTGTGAAAAAACTGGATAACTCAGATCTTATAAAGACAGGGTTCTGGGTCGGTCAAGTCTTCATGTTAATCGCCACCATGCTAGGTGTCTACCTTGCCTCACAAGAAGGTATGTCGCAAGCCATGACCTTTAATGACATTAACAACTTAACCGATAATTATCATCTTAGACGCTCCCTCAAAGATGAGCTAAATGACAACCTAGTCAAACTAGACAGCACCATAGACTACTTACGCCAAGGCCATAGTTATCATGCCGAAAAAGACCGACCCAAGTTCGACACTTATATTTGGCAGGCCATGCGTTTCTCGCCGCGCACCATGGAAACACCCGCCCCGATACTCACCGGAGTTAGGCGCTTTCATAACGAGGTAGATGATCTCTTGATGCGATTAGATAAACGATATCTAGGACGCAACGTCATTATCGAGCGATTAGAAAACCTGTCTCAACAAACCAAGCAGCAAACCCTTGCTTATATGGAAGCCGATCTAGCACAGATCAAAAGCGTTTTGAGCCAGCATGATGTCAATGCTGATCAACTTTTGTCGTACCAAGCTAAATAAGAACAAGCCTTATGCATTATTCGAACAACTACAAATTATGTCCATGTTGCTATAAACAGCCGCTAAAACAAACCCAATACCAAAACCAAGAAGTCGACCTGTGCACCGAATGCGGCGGCTTATGGTTTGAAGGTGGCGAACTAGAAGCCAGCTATGCTCATCAGCAGCAACAACATAGTTTAAAGGACAATATTGGCGCCTATGTAAATACCAGTGACAAAGCCTGCCCGGATTGTTCGAAATCACTGGACACATTTAAAATCATTGACAATTTCGATGTTGAGATTGACTTGTGTACCAGCTGCAACGGGGTCTGGATCGATAAACACGAATTAGAGCAAGTTGAACACACTCCCAGCTTACGCCAAGCCATGTTGGCACTAAATAAAACCAACAACTTTGCTAGCTACATCTTTCAGTTTATTACCCAAATGCCAGTTGAGTACAATCTAAAACCGAAACATTTTCCGGTCGTCACCGTATCCCTTATCGTGATTAATTTTCTCGTCTTCATCCTCACCTTGACTGGCTTAGTACCTGAGCCCTTGCTGAGTCAGGCATTGGTGATGGATCCTATCTATTTCAGTAATGCACCATGGACACTATTAACCTACCAATTTTTGCATGGCAGCTGGTTACATATACTAGGCAATATGTACTTCCTCTACGTGATTGGCGACAACCTTGAGGATGCGCTAGGTAAGGTGCCTTATTTGCTCTTATATTTGGGCTTCGGTGTCATTGGAGGGCTTGCTTTCTATGGCGTCCACCTTGGTGAAATGGCTCCTATGGTTGGTGCCAGCGGTGCCGTGGCGGGGCTATTTGGCGCTTATATCGTACTCTTTAGAAAGGCCAAGCTCAGCTATATGTTTGTTATCTATCAAGCGCGTTTGCCGGCTTGGGCTTACTTTATGATTTGGCTTGGGCTCAATATTTATGGCTTTGTACAAAGCTCTGCCGGTGTTGCTTGGTCGGCGCACATTGGCGGCTTTATTGCTGGCCTTATCGCAGGCAAGCTTTATTACAATAAAGTGTTATCTCGCAACCCAGTTATAGCTTTTGTAAATAACAATGACATCAAGCTAGAAACGAGCAAATAGCTATCTCTAACACTAAGATCACAAAATACCAAATTATCCTTCACAGATAGCCACTTCAATCAGGTTAACCATCTGTTTTAGAAGTGGCTTTTCTAATATATTGCTAGCCTACAACAAATTCTAGAGATTTGCTTTGTCAAACTCGCTTTTGGAAGGTTCAGCCAATGAAAATTAAACAAAAAATGCTGATTAACACGCTACTCACAGGACTTGGACTGCTGGCGCTGTTGTTACTGCTGCTACAAGAATCAAACACCCTTAAAGAGCTTGGCGTTAAGGTGGGGCAAGCCGAACAACTTAATAACCATGTGTTAGTGTTGCGTAAACACGAGAAAGATTTTTTGGCGCGCTTAGACCTCAAATACCACGACAAATTTAACCAAGAAATCACTCGTACCCAAGAGAAAATAGCCCTGCTAAATGCCTTTTATTTATCGACAGGCAAGCAAAGTCCATTACTAAGCCAATTAGCTCATTCGGTTACCACCTATCAATCAGAATTCAATCAATTAGTGTCGCTGCAACAACAACTAGGTCTAGATCATAAATCGGGGCTACACGGCGAACTGCGCCAAGCGGCTCACCAATTAGAACAACATATTAAACAAAACAATAATGATAAGTTATTAGCCGATTACTTAATGATCAGACGCAACGAAAAAGATTTTATGCAGCGCCATGACCTGAAATACGCTGAGCGCCTTAATCAGCAAGTCAGCGCCATGTTGCCGCAGCTATCCAGTCAAGACCAGGAGGTACTTAAAACCTTCGATAGCGCATTCAATCAATACGTTAAAACCTTGTCTGAACTCGGATTAGACCATAATCTAGGTTTACTTGGACAAATGCGCACAACCATCAAGAACACTGAAGATGAGTTAACGCAAGTAGCCCAAGATCTGCAAAAACTCATCGATCAACGGATCGATGAAATGACCCAACAAGCGTTAATCCTGTTTGTGATTATTATCGTCACATTAATCGTAGTGAATATTTATATCAGCCGCATCGTCCTCAAACCTATTGATGCCTTGGTTAGTATTATCGAACGAGTTGAGCAACAAAACGATCTGAGTTTACGCGCCGATGCCCAAGGTAAAGATGAGCTAAGCCAGCTAGGACGCAGCTTCAATAATATGCTGATGAATTTCCAACACATCATTGATGATGTTAATAAGGTTGTCAGTCAACTATCCGCTTCATCTGAACAGCTATCTCTTAACGCCAACCGCAATAAATCCGAAATTAGTAAGCAACTAGATGAAACCGACCAAGTGGCTGCTGCGGTGACCGAAATGGGCTCTACTATCGAAGAAATTGCGCAAAACACCGAAAATGCAGCCCAAGTCGCTGAAGCCACCAATAACAGTGCTCTAGAGGGCAAACAAAGCGTTGAAGATACACTAGTTAAAATTACCCAACTTTCCCAAAAGTTACGCGAATCTTCGCAGGCTGTCGCCATACTCGAACAAGAAAGCCAAACCATAGATCAAGTGCTTGAAGTGATTAAGAGTATCGCCGAGCAAACCAATTTATTAGCCCTCAATGCAGCGATTGAGGCCGCTCGAGCGGGTGAACAAGGGCGAGGCTTTGCCGTTGTTGCAGACGAGGTAAGGAGCTTAGCCTTAAGAACTCAAGAGTCGACCCATAAGATCAGTGAAATCATCGAGTCACTACAACAACGCACACGAAGCATCGTTGGTTTAATTGCGGCCTGTGACCAACAAGGCAAAGAAAGCAGCCATCAAGCCGAACTGGCCGGCCAATTACTTAACGAAATAACCCAAAACGTCAGCCTTATTTCAGACATGAGCATCCAAGTTGCCGCCGCCATTGAAGAGCAGAGCTTGGTCTCTAACGAAGTGAATCGCAATATCGTCAACATTAAAGACAGTGCGCAAACTAGCCAACACACGGCAGATGCTAGCGTCACAGCCAGTGAAAAAGTACTTGAACAGGCCACCAAACTACATCAGGCGGTAAAAATATTTAAAATATAAATCAAACAAATAAACATCAATTCAAGGCTATTTTTTTAGCCTTGAATTCCCCCTCTTAAAAAATCCCGTCTAAACTTAACGCAAGCATAACTGACGCAATGGGACTTGCATGCTAATCAAACATAAGTTTATCGCCAACAGCGTGGTCATTACCGCGGGTCTATTACTGCTGTTTTTCTTGTTAATCGGCAAAACCAATGAACTCGAAAAACTGTCCAACACCCTACTCGTCGCAGAGTCTATTAAAACGGACATGCTGACCCTGCGCCGTAATGAAAAAGACTTCCTTACGCGAAATGAGCTTAAATATCAAGACCAATTTAATGAAACCATCGAGCTCGCCAACAAACATCTCGCCCAACTAAAATCTTTTTATATTGAAAATGACTTACCTATGGCCGACTTAGATCTGACCATCCAAGCCATGAAAGACTATCATCAACTCTTCAATCGGCTGGTCACCTTGCAAGTTGCGGCAGGCTTAGATCATGAAACAGGGCTAAACGGCGCCCTTAGGCAAAGTGCTCACGCCACCGAACAAGTGTATAAAGATAGCAGCGATTACAAAGCCTTGGCTGATTACTTGATGCTAAGACGCTTTGAAAAAGATTTTATGCTGCGCTTTGAAATTAAATACCTTGAGCGCTTTAACAAATTGATTGATGAGGTGATCAGCACCAATCAAGGTCAAACAAAAACAACGCTAACTAATTACAAACAGCGCTTTAATGATTATGTAAACAAAATGGTTGAAATTGGTCTCACCCCTGAAGAAGGCCTTATGGGCGAGCTAAGAAGCACCATCCAACAAACCGAATCGGCTTTAGACACGGTAGAAAGTCAAATTCGCACCATCATTGAAGACGCTAGCGCGAATGCCAAACTGCAAGGCATCATCATTTTCGCTGCCATTATTGGTGCCATCATTTTATTTAGCATCTTGCTTTCACGCAGCATTATCATCCCACTGAACCATATCACATCAACCATTAGAAAAATTAATTTGGACAAAGACCTAGGTAAAAGAGCAAATGTTATCGGCCACGATGAAATTGCCGATGTCGGGCAAAACTTTGATGAGATGCTAAGTACGTTCCAAGAGCTTATCAAGGATGTAAACCATGCTGTCGACACCTTATCCAGCGCATCCGAAGAGCTATCACTCAATGCAGCAGAAACCCAAAGAGGGATGAGAAGCCAGCTTGATGAAACCGACATGGTCGCAACCGCTGTCACCGAAATGGGCAGTACCATAGAAGAAATTTCTAATAACACTGAAGCCGCTGCCAGCCGGGCTGAAAACACCAACCAGAACGCCATAAAAGGGCGCCAGAGCGTTGAGCAAACCATCAAAAAAATTAATATCTTGGCAGACAGCTTAACCCGCTCATCGGGCGCAGTAGAAGAGCTAGAGCAAGAGAGTCAAACTATAGGTCAAGTACTAGAAGTTATTCGCGGCATCGCCGAACAAACCAACCTATTAGCCTTAAACGCGGCGATTGAAGCCGCCCGTGCTGGCGAACAAGGTCGTGGTTTTGCCGTGGTTGCCGATGAGGTCAGAAGCTTAGCACAGCGCACCCAAAACTCTACGCAAGAGATCAGCAATATCATTTCTTCCCTACAAGAAAAAACCGGCAGCATAGTGGCGCTGATCCGCGATTGCCATATTCAAGGGCAAGAGAGTACCGAGCAAGCCAAACTAGCAGGTGAGTTGCTCGAACAAATCACTCAAGATGTCACCGATATCTCCGAAACCAGCACCCAAATCGCAGCCGCAATCGAAGAACAAAGCACCGTAGCCGCCGAAGTGAACAAGAATATCGTTAACATACGCGATATTGCCGAAGCGTCTAATTTGGCTGCCACTCAAACCTCACAAGCCAGTGACGATATATTGCAACAAGCTAGCATACTGACTAAGTCGGTGCGCCGCTTTAAGTTGTAAGCTCGAACCAATAAAAATATCGAAAGGCGAAAAGCATAAGGCCGAACATCTAGTTCGGCCTTATGCTATTTGAAACACTAAAAAGCGTTATTGGCTCCACTCTAAAATACCGGTCACTTGCTGAGCTTCATCAACCACCACTAGCCACTTAATGTGCTTCTCGCGCATTAACTCTTCTGCTTGTGCCAACATACAAGACTGCTGAACCGTTCTGGGTGATCGCGTCATCATGTCTTGCGCTACACCGCTCGCTACTTGATGGCCGGCTAATAGATACCGACGTACATCGCCATCGGTTATCACTCCAGCCAACTCTCCGTCTTGCATCACGAGGGCTAACCCTGTGCGGGTTTCGGTCATTACCATAAGGGCATCGGTAATCGGCGTAGTGGGCGCAACTTTTGGCAAATTGTCGCTGCGCATCACGTCTTTGACGCGAGTTAATAGGCGTCGGCCTAAGCTGCCGCCGGGATGATATTTAGCAAAATCCATCGGACTAAATTGGGTTTCAAGGGCTAAGGTTGCAGCCAAGGCATCACCAATGGCCAAAGCAACCGTGGTTGAAGTCGTCGGCGCGAGGTTATTGGGGCAAGCCTCTTTTTCTATACTGGCATCGAGTACTATGTCGGCGTTGGTGGCAAGGCTGGAATTTAAGCCACCGGTTATGGCGATGATTTTATTACCAAAGTGCTTAATCGAAGGGATGATTTTAAGCACTTCATCGGTCTCTCCGCTATAAGATAACAGCAGCATCACATCATCAGGTTGCACCATGCCAAGATCGCCATGAAACGCTTCCCCAGGATGCAAGAAAAATGCGGGCTGACCTAATGAAGCAAAACTGGCAGCAATTTTTTTACCAATTAAGCCGGATTTTCCCATACCACAAACGATCAAACGTCCCTGACAATGTTTAATCAAGCGTATGGCTTCGATAAAGCTGGCATCCGCCGTAGTCGCAAGGCGCTTAAGGGCATCCGACTCTACCTGAAAAACCTCACGAACCGCTTCTAAAATACGTTGATCCGACAAATGTAACTGCGCAGACATATGTTTCGCCCTTGTTTAAAATATTTCGCCATTCTACTTAAAGCCAAGCAAGCTGTAAAAACAAACCCTAAAGGCCACGCAGCAACTGACGTAATGCCTCAATGCTTGCCTGCTTTTGTTGATCACTCAAAGGCGCATACTTTAAGGCATTATAAATATGCGCAAACTGCTGCAGATCGTTTCGTTTACGCTGCGCTTGTGCAGAGTCAAATTCTGCGTTTTCACTCAATCGCTGACAATAATCCGTCACAGTTTCACCTTGCTGGCGATCGCCAACGTCGGCCCTAAATCGTTTTTGTAATCGCAGTAAAAGCTTGTCTTCTTTACTTAAACGGGCACGTTGCCATGGTTTTAAATTCCATAACAACATCAATGTGATAGTGGCGACAAACAAACCGATGAACAGCCAAATCTGGCCAAAGAAATCCAACTCCCCAAACCAACGTTTGATCAACTCAAACTGCTTTTGGTTATCGTAATTTAACACCCAAACCGCCCACAAATAATCAAACTGAGCCATAGCCAGGTAAAGCTGGTTTAACATGGGGTTACTGCGAAGCTTTAGCAAGCTCAAGGTATCATCGGCTAAAAACTCGTTAGGTAAGGCGAGCTCAAGTCCTTGCTCTACACGCTCTGGAGCCACAAAAGCGGTCGGGTCAAATCGCTGCCAATGGCCATCGAGGTACACTTCGGCCCAAGCATGAGCATCGTATTGACGTACGGTGAGAAAGCCTCCTTCAGGATCCCATTCCCCGCCCTGATATCCAGTCACCATTCGTGCAGGCAATCCTAGCAATCGCATGATGTAAACAAAGCTGCCTGCATAATGAACACAAAAACCCGCTTGGGTATTAAACAAAAAATCATCCATCTGCTGCGCCCCTAGAGGCGGTGGCTTTAAGGTGTAGCTAAAACGTTCTCCTGCAAAGCGTTGCAAAACAAGATTGATTTTTTGCTGCGCCGAACTTGGCTGCGCCGCAAGCTGAGCGGCCCAAGCGCGGGTTTGCTCATTACCACTATCGGGCAACAGCGTGTTTTGCCGCGCCATGGTTAAATCCATGTAATGCATCTTGGTATCGGCAAACTGCAGCAGCCTTAACATGGTGCGTTGACTAATAGGGATTTCATTACGCAAGGTATAGTTAGCCATTAGGTTCGCCCGATTTGCACGCCCTTGGCTAACCGCCAAACTTGGCACCCAAGTTTGAAAACTGGGCTCAAGGATCAGTTCATATGACTGCATCGTTCCCATTAGCTCTACATTGAATTGACCGCCTCGTTGCGCTACATCGATGGCATTTTTGATTGAGTCACTTTGTGACCATTGGTTTGCTTGATACTGATCTAGGGTCATCACGCGCCAATATCTTTCATTTGGGGCGGGTACCTCCCCCTCAAAACTCACCCTAAATGCCAGCTCACTGGAGCGACTTAGCTCAGCAATATCGCCCGGATTAACCGTGTCAGAAAGCCCAGTAGTGGCTTGATTTTGCAAAGGCAACTTCCACATTGGCGGCAATCGAGGGAGCAGTAAAAACAGCAATAGGGCTAAAGGTAAACTCACCAACACCAAGCAGCCTATATATTTAGCTTGGCTTGTCTGGCTAAGGTGCGCGCCATATAAGCTGATTGCCAAGGCCAAATGAAACACCACTAACACTATGCCCCATAGGGCCATTAAAATAGACGTTTCAAAGACATAAAACACCGCCACCAATACCAAACCGGTGCAAATAAAGACGTTGATATCGCGCCGCGCACTGAGCTCCAAAAACTTCAAGGTATAGCCCAGCACAATCAGGTGCATCATGGCGCTGAATAACCCTTGGCTAAATACCACGCTCATCAACAAGGCCGCGCCTAAAACCGCAGCAAAGCGATTCACCAATACCGAAGGCGCTGCTAAGCGACCAAAATAAATGCCTAATCGCCAGCCGATACAAAATAAGGCCAGAACAAAGATAAGCCAATGAATTTGCGCCGATAAAGAAAAGGTCGTGGTGAAATAGCAAAGTAGAATCAACAGTAAATGATGGCGTTTAAGAAACTGCTCCATTAGTTAGCCCCAATTGTTGTTCGCGTCGAAAGGCCAAAAGTGGCTAAAGCAGCTAAGCATTGAAGTTTATGGCTTGGGCCTTGCGCTGGAACAATTTCTTGCCCAGCCAAACGTAACCCATACAGAGCATTTTGCTCATCGAGTTGTAACACTTGCGACGTTAATTGGCCTAGCTTGGTTTCTAAATCTCGCCCTGTTTGTTCATTTAAGGTTAGCCACACCGGTGCACCTTGCGCTTGCTCAAAAGCCTTACTGTGCCAACCCCGCCCTTGGGCTAATTGCTTCCATGCCACGGATTTAAGCGATTCGCCGACTTGATAGGTCTTTAATCCTGCAAACTCATCAAAGCCCGGCTTAGTTCGACTGCGTCCTAAATCCGCTTGCTGATCACCCGCGTCACTATCAAGTAACAATTTGGCGTCGATCGGCTTTGGGTAAACCAGCCCTTGCCAGCCTAAATCGACATGGCTCCAAACGCGAAATAGCCCCAGCGGAAACAAGCTGTAAACGGTCAATCGACCGGGCTCAAAATAGCCTCGCTGCGACGTTTGCGCATAAACCACCACCTGCTGCGACTTAATCACAGCATCGAGCACATGCACTTGTTTTTGAAAACTAAAATAGAACTGACCTTGCTCTGATCTGTGGCTAATTTTTACTGGAAAAGCCATCACCTGTTCGGAAAATTGCGGCTCGGGGTCGGCAGCATCTAAAACCAGCCCAGACATATTTTTGTGGCTTAGCAATAAACAACTAACAAACACGCTGGAGAGCAGAAAAGATAAAAACAGAATTAAGTTATTCTGGTAGTTAGTCCCCAGTAAAAATAAGGTAAAACATGTCACTAAATAAATCACACCGAACCAAGTCGGCAAGATAAACAAGTTTTTCCGACTAAGCACAATACGCGAGCTTGAAGGCACATTTTTCTTCAGCCATTTATCAAAGCGCGAGCTAACCCATTGATGAACCTGCAATGATTCCCCCTTAGACCAAAGGGTCCACCGCATGCAACAAGGTTTCACTTAACGCCGCCCCGCCGGCTTGAGGGCCGCCAAGCAGACCTAAACGGTGATCCGCCACTGCAGGAAACACAGCTTGGATATCATCGGGTAAGAGGTAATCGCGCCCCGCTACCCAAGCCTTTGCCTTAGCCGCTTGCAATAAGGTTTTACTGCAACGCGGTGATAATGGGTTAGGATAGGTGGCGTTATAGCGGCTATGACCAATCAAACGCAATAAATAATTGAGTACAGATTCACTGGCGGTCACCGCCTTCACTTGCTGTTGCATTTCAAGCAGCTGCGCCACATCAATCACCTTACTCACTTGACTAAACTGCTTACCTTGCAACATCGCCAGCTCGGCCTTGGCATCCGGAAAGCCAAGCTCAATCCGCATCATAAAGCGGTCTAGCTGTGACTCAGGCAAAGGAAAGGTCCCTGCTTGATCGAGGGGGTTTTGCGTGGCGATGACAAAAAATGGCGTGGGTAAAGGGTAGGTTTCACTGTCGATACTAATTTGCTGCTCGGCCATGGCCTCAAGCAGTGCGCTTTGAGTTTTTGGGCTAGCGCGGTTGATTTCATCGGCCAATAACACTTGGTTAAAGATAGGTCCTTTGTGAAAATGGAATGCTTGCTGTTGTGGGTCAAAGATAGAAACCCCCAAAATGTCCGCTGGCAGCATATCACTGGTAAACTGCACCCTGTGATAACTCAACCCCAAAGTGGTGGCCAAACCTTGCGCTAAGGTGGTTTTACCCATACCTGGCAAGTCTTCAATCAATAAATGTCCACCCGCTAAGATACACACCAAGGCTAATTCTACTTGCTGCTCTTTGCCTAGAACCACCTGATTTAACTGAGATAAAATGGGAGCTACGGTATTTCTCATAAACAATTATCCAAAACAAGGAGCATCAACCATAGCAATAGCGGCAAAAAAAGACACCTTTAAGCGCTAAGCTACTGGATCCAAAAGTACTATTTGTGACTTGTCGCAGCTAACAAGGTGCCAGCACCAATAAAAAGCCCACCAAAAATACGGTTTTGTAAGCGCATGTGCTTGTCGCTTTTTATCAACACAGTTAAGCGTGTCGCCAACAGTGCATATCCCAACATCACCCAAGTATCGATAACGACCGATGTGCTAGCTAAGATCAAAAACTGTGGCGCTTGGGGCTCATTTGGATTAATAAACTGGGGCAACAAAGCCAGCAAAAACACGATGCTTTTCGGGTTAGTAATGTTAACCAGCATGGCGTAGGTAAACATGCTGGTTAAGGACTTAGGTGCCACGGGCAGATTCGTTACATTAAGCGAGCCCTGCTCGCGAAACTTCATCACGCCTAAATAGATTAAATAGGCAACACCAGCCCACTTAATCAGGTTAAACGCTAAGGTAGATTGCGCCACCACCGCCCCTAAGCCAACCGCAACCAAGGCAAACAATAAGATAAGCCCTACCTGCAAGCCTAAAATTGACGCCAGCGCACGACGAAAGCCATGATTCATAGCATTGGCCATGGTATTAACCGCCCCAGCACCAGGGGAAATACTCAGCAGTAATCCAGCCACGGCATAGGTTAACCACGCATCAAATGTCATACCGACCTCAACACATTAATAAAGACTAAATTGCTTACTGACTTACTAGCTGACTGGCTGACGCTGACGTAAAGAAAGATAAATTCCAGAGCCGATGGCCATCGCCCCCATTAACTGAAACCAAGCTAATTGCTCGCCGATAAAAACCACCGCCAACACAGTGCCAAACACAGGCATAAGATGAATAAACTGACCCGCGGTACTCGCGCCCACTAATTTTACGCCCTGATTCCAACAAAAGTAAGCCACCAAGGAAGCAAAAACCGCGGTATAAACCACCGCGCTGCCATTTTGCCAGCTTAGCTGCCACGCGGGTTCATCGACCCAATTAAACCAGTAAATAGGGCTAAGCACTAAGCTTCCCACACTAATACTAAAGCCCAGAAAAGCCATGGCCGAAAGCTCGGCAGGTTTAACCTTTAAGCCAATAGAATAGATGGCCCACAACAAGGCCGCCAACAACACCCATAAATCCCCTGAGTTGATGGATAAATGATACAAGCGTTCAAGCTCGCCATGACAAACTAGAAAAATCACCCCAAGCAAAGAGATAAACACCCCAAGCCCTTGCAGCAAACGAATTTTGACTCCGAGCACTAACGAACACAGAATAATTAAAATCGGGATCATGGAATTAATTAACAAGCCATTGGTGGCCGTAGTGGTTTGCAACCCTAAGTAAACACAAGTATTAAAACCGGCAACGCCGACCGTTGATAGTAGACATAACTTAAGCCAATGGGTTTTAATCAACTGACGCTGACGCCAAATCGGCTTAATGGTAAAAGGTAAAATAAGACACATAGCCAAAGTCCAGCGCCAATAGGCTAACGAAATTGGCGGAATATCACTGGCAACATAGCGCGCAAAAACAAAATTACCTGACCAAAACAAGGCCGATAGCGCCGGTAACAAGTAAGCAGATTGTAGCAAAATAGCCCCCTAGTGGGATTTTGATCGGTAAAAAAGCAAAACTAACGTAAACTTAACATCATATTAGCGATGATGACACAGCAGAATAACGTGGCCTACAACAACAAATATCAATTAACACTTGAATCCGAATTACCGGAAAAATACGCCAGTCATATTGGTCCATTTTGGCGTCAGTTTAGCCGTCCCGCCGAGTTTATTGGCGTTGATGGCGTGCGTATTTGTTACACCCGTATTTGCCGCCCTGAGCACACTCGAGCCATTGTTATTTCACCCGGGCGGATTGAAAGCTACTTAAAATATCAAGAGCTCAGTTATGACTTAGCGCAGCAAGGTTTTGATATCTATATCATAGATCACCGTGGCCAAGGCCTTTCTGGGCGCATGACAGATAACCCACAACAAGGCCATGTGGTGCAGTTTTCAGACTATGTGACAGACTTTGCCTATTGGGTTGACCAAGAATTATCACTTGAGCGCTATCGGCATACCTACTTAGTTGGCCACTCCATGGGATGTGCCATCGCGGCCTTATATTTAATGAACCACCCTGCTCGCTTCGAGCGAGCCGCATTTTGTAGCCCGATGTTTGATATTAATCTCGGCCCCTTTAGTGCCAAAATGGCTCTATCCATTACCAACGCCGCGATTCGCTCCAACGCCATGATCCGCCGCCCGCCCCAATTTGCACCGGGGCAAGGTAACTATCAAAACATCCCATTTGACGACAATGAACTAACACAAAGTTCGGTGCGTTATCATTACTTTCGGCAAATTTACCAAGCACACCCCGAAATACAGCTCGGCGGAGTCACTCATCAATGGCTCAATCAGGCCATATTAGCGACGGAATATATCATTGCCAATGCAGCTGAAATCACCACTCCCTTGCTGGTATTGCAAGCTTCGGATGACACCATTGTTAATCCCGCAGGCCAAAATCAATTTTGTGCCAATTTAATGCAAGCGGGCCGTCCTTGCTATGATGAAGAGCCAATCATCATCGGCCATGCTAAACATGAATTATTAGTAGAACGAGATAAATACCGCGTACCCAGCATCAACTGGATATTAGATTTTTTCTTTCAGGACTGAAACTTGGCGATGCTTGGGAAATTTGCGACTCTTTGCTCTAGCGCACAAAAATAGCCCAAATTATGAAATTCGCTCCGTGCTGACTTTGTTACAATCAAGCAAATAATGTTTACAAATAAACCCAAACTACTTGAACTGACATGTAAGCACGAGTAAACGGATCCCCATTTGCATAAATCAACGTATCTGATTGGGATGCTTGCCTCGCTAGCACTGCCATAGCAAAAGTAGAAGGGGGATAAATGGATTGGCTAAAGGGACCTAAAATGAAATCTAACTCATTGCTCACTATGCTTTCGCTGCCCCTGCTTTGGTCGTGTGCCCAAGCACCTCAACCAGCACCCCAAGCCCCAATAAACACCGAATCGGAAACCTTAGCTCGAGTCCCTTTTAGTCAAGTGCTTGAGACTAATTTTCGCGGCCAACTTGCCTTAGGTGAAAACGAGGCATGGTTTACTCCTTGTGGATTTGATGATGCTTTCCCTCTCACCTTTGGCGATGATCTTAAATTAATTTATAACAAGATCTCACCTCGCGCTTTTGAACCCACCTATGTTGAGTTTGCCGGTGAGATTGTTCCCTCGGTTAACCAAACCGATGCATCGATCCGTGTTGACCGAGTCCACCATATGGCACTCAGTAAAACATCACCTCAATGCACTAAGGCGGTGACAGGGTTTCATTTTAAAGCCCACGGCGACAATCCATTTTGGAATGCCTTAGTGGCCGGCCAAAACCTAACTTTTACAACCCAGTCCAGTAGCCAAACTTACGATATCAATTTATCCAAATTTGAGACGACCCAACGTAACAATATTCGCGCAGTCGGAAAGAATGGCTTTGTGCTTCAGTTACGTATCAACCCGGGCCATTGTTACAGCGATAACGGCCAAGTTTACTGGGGTTATCAAGCCAAAGCAGATGCGGCATGGGGTAAATACCAAGGCTGCGCCGAGCCTGCTTGGCCGGATGTCGACACCAGCATTATCGGTAACTACATGGGTAATAAGCTACATTATGGCCAAACGACGATAGATCTGGCGTTAAACGAAGATTATTCAGCCACCTTAGTCACCCAAACGCAACAAGGTAAAAAAACCGAATCTGGGTTTTGGAAATCCAATAACCCAACCGAAGTGTCGCTATTTTTAACTCAGTCAGCAGGTAAACCCATCGCCAAAGAAATCATTTTCAAACGCGATGGTCTCGCACTCATGGCCAACCAAACCAATAATGCTGGCATAGTGACCCAATACCAAGGTGGCGTGTTCCAGCTAGACAAAATGTCCGGTGGAGAAGTGCTCACCCTTGCCCCGCAAGCACAGCCGAAACAACGTAGCTTTACCGCCGCGAACATTAATCCTACTGGATTAGATCGCCAAGTTCAGCAAGCGGTTGCCGACTATTTCCGTTATCACAGAACATCACCCGCCAACACCAAATTCAGTTCAGTAAAATATGATCTCAATGGTGACGGTATTGATGATGCCATCGTGTTGCTCAACTGGTGTAGCAAACAAAGCTGCGTGATGTTGGTGTTTGAAGGCACAGCCAAAGGCTACCAATTCCTCAGTCGCACCGAACACGTTGCATCGCCAATTTTGGTGGGGCAAAGCCAGCAACACAACTGGCAAACGCTTTACACCCAAGTTGCAGGCAGTTGGCGCAGTCTATATTACAATGGCGTTAGCTATCCGGGTGATAGCAGAAACCTAACTAGCACAACACCAGATAGAAGCACAGGTGTGGTCCTGTTTGCCAACGGCAAACCTCGCACTTGGCATGCCATTCGCTAGACGGTTTAACTTGGTTTAGCTCGGCTGATAACCACCGAGCTAAACCTATCCCCTAACGCAACCCTATCCTGTTTGATAACCGATATTGCCAAGCGAAGGTTCATTTTGGCTAAAATGATATAAGTAAATCGCATTAGATAGGCTACAATTTAACCAACAAGCTATTGTTGGGGGTCTTATGCAAATCGGTGCAACATCATCATTCCAATCTTCGAATATCATTTCACAACAGAAAAAGAAAGAAGAAGAGGAAAACGAAAAATTAGCCAGTGGCCGCCGCATTAACTCTGCAGCAGATGATGCCGCTGGTTTTTCAATAAGCCAGCGCCTCACATCGCAAGTTAATCAATCAGCACAGCTTAATGCGAATGAAACCTACAACCAGTCCATTGCCAATATTGAGAGCAGCGGCTTACAAAATTCATCCGACTCCGTTCAGCGGATCAATGAACTTGTGGTGGCCAGTGGCAACGGTCTCAATGGCGAACAAGAATTAGGTGCAATCCAAGCCGAAATAGATGAATTAGTCGCAGGTATTGATAACGCCAGTGATCTTGGCCTCGACACCATCAATGTGACCACGCAAAGCGTTGACGATAATCTGGCTGCAGGCCAAGCTGCTCAAGAGCAGCTACTATCGAACCAAACGGGCCTTGGCGCACAAATTAATGCGTCAGATTCTTACCAACGACAACTGAGTAACGCTTTTGAAAATCAAAGTGCCGCTCGCTCACGCATTGAAGACACAGATTATGCCCGAGCAACTTCCGATCAAAGTAAGGCAGAAACCTTATTGGAAGCGAGTGTAAGAGCACAGAAAGAAAAAGAAGAGAATGAGAAAAAAGCAGTCGGTAACATACTTGGTTAGCGAGTCAGGTTTGAATGAATCCAGAACAAGCGAGCTTCGGCTCGCTTTTTTATGCCACCTGCTTAACAGCGATAATTTCTGGCGACAGGGTTGGCACCGCGGCTTGCTGAGCAATCAACGCTTGCTGATATTCGGTAACAGCCGCTTCAATACAGGTTCCACACTGGGTCGCTAGCCCCAACTCACGCTTTAACATTTTAAATGTTTTACCGTCAGCGACCGCTTGGCGTATTGTTTTGTCGGTAATGCCTTTACAAATGCAGATATACACAATCAAACCTGTTTCAATAACTTGCCTAAAAACTGCGCAAATTATAAATCAAAATAAGAATGATTAGCAACAATAACAAGATCCAACGCCGAACAATTGACTTTAATTTGCTAACAACATGGCTTACAGCGGCATCAACCACCGCCTAAAACAACCTAAAATTTTGATTTAAAATAAAAATAATTATAACCACAATTACAGAGCACGCTAAGAACAGACTAAGAGCAAACTAAGGTCAAGTAACCTTGACCATATCCCAACACAGCTAATTCTATATCGAGCCGCTCTTGCGCTGGTTTATTAAACATTTTCTCCAATTTCGGCATCGATTTAGCAGCATAGTTAATACTTTGCAAAGACAAAAATTCGCCCGTTATCGGATCCAACAAGTTAGTGCCAAGCACCTTAAATACATCGTTTATTCTTGCCATCATGCCTTTAGGCATCGCTCTCTTTTTAATAATTTCATGTAATTGCTGATCCGCTATCCCCTCAATGCAAGCTCCTATAATGGCTAATCCGGCAAAATCAATCACGGCCACTGCGCGAACTTTCTTATTTGAGTCAGCAAACACGGCTAAAAAACAAGGTAGCCACCGGCTATGAAAAGGGCCAATCGGCACAGCCTCTAGCAACACTTCTTTAGCAGCAAAGGCATTAAATATAATCGCCAACGCTGAAATATTTGGTAAATGAATAAGCTCAGAGCGCGTCGCAGAGGCCGGTAATTGCTCCTCCTCATCTAATAGCGGTAACATCGCCTGATATAACGCCTCATCGGTAAAAGGTTTCGTTAGCACAAATCTGGCACCCGCTTGCTTGGCTTGTTGTAGCTTAACCGCTTCAGTTTCAGAGGTGACAAAGCCGATTTTCACTTCAAGTCGCTGCCGCTTAACCTCTTCCAATAGCTCAATACCGGTCATCTTGGGCATATACCAATCTGATAACACAATATCCGGATGCCATTGCTTAATAATGGCTAAGGCTTCTACACCGTCACAAGCTAACTGAATGTCGCAGCCACCATAACCACAAGCCTTTAGTGAACGCTTTACGATGGCTTGCATTGCCTTACTGTCATCTACGATCAATATCTTCATTATCCCTCTCCTAAGATCGAGCCGCCACCGCTGGGTAAAGCCGATTTTGTTGCCCTAGCAGCACATAAATTACAGATGAATCTAGCTGCAACGCACAAGCAAGGCTCTCATCCACCACCAAATTAAGCTGTTTAATTTGTTGGCGAGACAAAGCAATAGGCGACGCTATTGTGCCATGCAAAGCTTGCTCGGATTTAACATGCCCAGCAATCATATTGGCCATCTCGCCTAACGCATCCAGCATTTGCCCTTGTCCTAATTTCGCTATCGGGCAAGCAAACATCACACTGGCCAACTTAGCCGCCACAGGTTCATCGGTTAAGATCACTATGCCCTGCTTAGCTGGGTTCAACTCAACCAACACACCTTGCGTAAACAAACCATGTTGACGATGAAACTCCCCCAATACAAAGGGCCGAGGTTTGACTGCACAAAAATGTCGCCAACAACGAAACACTATCGCCTCAAAATCGGCTTGCGTGCTCATAAATCGCTATCCAGTCGACTGATTTTAAAATTATGCATTATGCTAAAAAGACCTAGGTTGGCTAATTATTCAAGAGTAGCACAATGCAAGACGACCACTTTATGACCATTTTTGTTATTGAAATGGCGCTTTTTTTTCTCATTGTGCTGGGAGGCGTTTATTACTGGCAAAGACAAGGGAAAAAAACCTTGTTACTTCAATTGCAACAGGCTGAGCTAACCATTGCCAAACTTAAACAAGGTATTCAACACAATAGTGCTAATCCGCCCCCCGCTGATTTACTCATCGCGTTAAAACAAAGCCAGCAAAAAAGCCAAAAACTCACCTTGGTTTACCAAGCGCAAATTAAGTTAATCAAACAAATCGCCGCTATCTCTGAGCTGCCAGCCGAGACAAAAGGCACTCACGACAATATCACCCAACATATTACCCAACTTAAGCAACAGGCTACCGAGTCAGGGGAGATCATTGACGAAATGACCGTCGCCTTAAACGAAAGCTATCTTAAGTTTGATAATTTCAGCAAGGAAGCCAATGAGCAGGAGGAGAAGTTAAAAAAACTATTGGAAGAGGCCGTTAACCAATCCACCACCAGCGCGGAAGAGCAAGCCCAAATGGAAGCCCACGCCGAAGCGGTCGGCGTCGAGAATCAGCAACTCAGTGAAAAACTACGCGCTGCTGAGCAAGATATTGAACAATATAAAATGAGCGTTTCCTCGCTAGAGCAAGAGTTAGAGCGGCTGCAACAGGAAGATAAAAGCACCGACGCAACCGCCCTCAAAGCGCAGTTGACTGAACTGCAAAATGAAATAAGCCGCGTTGTTCGGGAAAAAGATTTCATCGAGAAACAATTTCTGGAGCTGGTCGAAAAGGCCAGTGACTCAACCGATTTGGCAGCCGAATTAGCCAGAGCCAAAAATGAATATGCTTTACTCGAGCAAAAATTCATTGAAGCGGCCAGCGCCGAGCTCCAAACTCAAGTCCAAAAGCCTAACCCCAAACCATAATCACAGCGCCGTTATTTGACCACAAGCAAGGTTCAAGACTCGCCGATTGCGCCCTCCCCTTATCTCAAGAGCATTGCTTCACGACATCGTTATCAGCCACTTTTGAGCGACCTGAAATACTAATGATGACTCCTTTTTTGACTGTCTCGCTCTCATCACAATAATAAATGATGGCAGAGCTAGACAGATTACGCGTTAATCCATCTGCCCCAAAGCGAATGCTTGTTTGGGAAAAACTAACGGTATCTGACTCATGAAATGCCGACGCTGACTTCAAAATCGTATCACCCGTATCTAACGCATCATTTTCATTATGATCAATAAAAACATCCACCCCCATATGCCACTGATTTGTACACTGGGTTCCATTTGCAAGCGGACAAGCAACCACCGTATTCAAATGATTAACCGCCTGATTTCTTGCAAAAAGCAGATCACGAGTGCTCGAACTAACGCTCGCATAGGCCCTTGATTCTGCTGATAAGAAGGTAAAATTAGGTAAGGCGATCATTAAAATAATGCCAGCCAAAGCCACCACAGTAAGTAGCTCTGTCAACGTAAAACCCAAATACCGCCCCACCATATTTATTCTCCTAGTCATACTTCACCAACTCAATTCGCACCAAATGCTGCTCCAGCAATAAGCATGGGGTTATTGTGCAAATTGAGCCTCTATTTGTTGTGCATCTCGCTTTTGAAAATCATGCCGCTTGGCAATACACTCAACCCAATGCTTGATCGACAAAGTGGTGACGCCATCAATATCAAACACAGTTTCATTGGCGCGCGTCAGCACATCTTGCTCCATTTTCGACATAGATTCGTATTCCGACTCATAACTAAAATGAGCAATGAAAGGCTGATTATCGGTCAGCACCAAAGCGCATTTATATTCTTGCACCGCAGGGCCAGATTGAGCTATTGGAGAAAACAGCCAGCCAACGCTCACCATGCCAGTTAATCCAAATCGGATTAACGCCGCTGGTTTCACTGATAACTTACTGCCAACAATCATCATTGCTTGCTCCTTTTTGCTGTAAATAATTCAAACTAAACTGGGCACACTTACCATCATTAGCTTGACGATTGATGGCCGTCGCCAGCAAAGCAAAATCAACTGCGCGATTTACATTTGAAACACTAATTTTGTAATAACCACTGCTACTTTCAATGCTGGCAGACGCGTACCCAAGCTGAGTTAAGTCATTGGCATACTGGTTATGATCCAGAAAATACTGTTCTTGCTTGTTGGCTATTTCGGTCAATGCAATCTTCGCTTCACTGCGGTTGCTCACATAGATATATTGCATGTAACTGGGATAGGCGATGCCAGCCATTATCAACCAAATCAAGGTTATTCTCTAATGCCAACTTTTGCTCAATCGGCGTCACTTCAGGTTATGTTGGTGTAAGGGCTGAGAAAACAGTGAGCAATAGGTGAATATTTTTGAGCGACAAATGCTCTTTTTTTAGACGATCATCTGCCACAAGGAAGCAGAATTACAGGGGGGGATGATGTCAGGATATTCCATCATTGGTGCTCACAACTGAGGGCTTAAGCAATAGGCCCCCCCTTGCTCTACCCTAACGTCACCTAGCACGGAATCACTTAATGTAAGAATCAAGCACTTTTAATACAACGTCCAAATCCTTCTGCCGCTTAGCCAAATCCTGCTCTAGAGCGATATGTTCTAATAAATGCCCTTTAATCACTTCGCGCATTAAACCGTTTACGGCACCACGAACCGCAGCAATCTGCTGTAAGACATCTTGGCATTGATGTTCTTGTTCCAGCATATTAGTTAAGCCATTGAGTTGCCCTTGTATTTTTCTTACCCGTGCCTTTAATTTATTTTGTTCACGTGTTGTATGTGCCATAGCCGCTCTTATCCATTATTCAATCAGCAAACAATGTAGCACCGATAGATACTGGGGGGTAGTATTCTATACTCAGGGGGAGTATAGTCAGCAAGATTCTGCTAAGCTGACTAACAACTTGTCTGATTGTCGCCATAAGCCGCGTCAAACTGTTCAAGCTATCAAAACCAAGGAAGGTAATATGTTGTGGCTAGTGACCAAATACGCTTTAACCGCGGGAGTCGTGGTGCTTATTTCCGAAGTCGCAAAAAAAAGTGATAAGATAGGCGCGCTCATTGCAGCCCTACCTACTGTCACTATATTGGCTCTCATTTGGATGTATATCGAAGGCCAAGATCAACAAAAGCTGGCAAACCATGCTTATTACACCTTTTGGTATGTGCTACCAACCCTCCCTATGTTTTTGATTTTCCCTTTTTTATTAAGCCGGTACTCGTTTTGGCTGTCGCTAGGAATTTGCGCCCTAAGCTCAGTGATATGCTTTTTTATGGTCGCCTTTACCATGAAAAAATTCGGCCTTGACCTAATGTAATGGTCAAGGGATTGCAATTAGAAAGACGTTATATTATAACAACGTCAACTGATAGCTTGTGCACTTTTACGGCAAATATGTTTAACCAAGTCATGTCAAAATACTTAAGCATTACTTTGCTATTTATCCTTGTATTAGGCACCAGCAGCTCCGCTTTGGGTGAAGCTCGCTCTCACGGCTTTTCATCCCACGCCCATACATCAGAGCATCACAGTCATCAGCATAACCATGACGAATCATTCCACCATGATGCCAGTAGTCATAATCACAATTATGATGCAGGGAATATCAAGTCTCTTAGCCAAGTCTCCTTTGCCCAATTAAGTCAATCTCGTTTTATTAGGCAAAACCAAGGTATCCCCATTCGTAAGCCATTTAAGATAGAGCGCCCTCCAAAGCATCCTTAATTCGTGTTATGCCCAAACTGTTTAAGTTGCGCCCAGTTGCTAGGCTACGTTTCCTCATCAGCATAAATGCACTATGTGGTGGGTGAGCGTTTTAGTCCACAGTGCGACAACTTCAAATAGCAGGGGGAATCTGCCATTTTGGCAGTCATTAGCTAATACAAATTATGGAGTTTACATGAACTTATTCGCATCTCGCGAAGCTGCCTTATCGCCTATTGATTGGCCAAAGGCTCTTCGCCTGGGGATGATCTATCTCATTCTCGCGCTAGCAAGCTTGCTAAGCACGGATGCCTTTGCCCATGCGGTTGCACAAGGTGACAAGGGTTATATTCAAGAAATATCAGGCACTAATATCATTGCATTCATATACTTGGGTGCAAAACACATGGTCACAGGTTACGACCATATTTTGTTCCTTTTTGGGGTGATATTTTTCCTCTACAAAATGAAGCACATAGCCCTCTATGTGAGCATTTTCGCCATTGGCCATTCAACCACCATGTTGCTTGGGGTGTATTTCAATATCGGCATCAATAGTTTCATCATTGATGCCATTATCGGCTTATCTGTCGTTTATAAAGCCTTAGATAATCTAGGTGCGTTTCGGCGTTGGTTCGGGGTGCAACCCGATACTAAGCTTGTCACCTTACTGTTCGGCTTTTGTCATGGTTTTGGCTTATCGTCCAAAATTATTGAATATGACATTTCCCCCGACGGCCTCGTTCCCAATCTATTAGCGTTTAATGTCGGTGTCGAAATTGGCCAACTGATTGCGCTTAGCGTTATTTTGATCCTAATGGGATTTTGGCGACGCCATAACCGCTTTTTCCGTCAAGCCTACACCGCCAATGTCGTCATGATGAGCTTAGGTTTTATGCTTATTGGCTATCAGTTAACAGGCTACTTTGTCGCTTAATCTAATTTAAAGGAATATTTTATGTACAACACAGATATGCCAACTCGTGCCGAGTTGCCCACCACCAAGCAGCTAATTCGTTCTACCATCATAGCTATTGCCGCAGCACTGGCGATACTTGTCAGTGTCATTTTACCTGCCGAATATGCCATTGATCCGATTGGCGTTGGCAAGATATTAGGGCTAACCGAAATGGGCGAAATCAAGACTCAATTAGCCCAAGAAGCCGCCGAAGATGAAGCCAAGGCAAAAGCCACACAACAAGTAAACGCGATAACCACCACCAACCAAACCGTTAACGCGACGGTGCCAGCAGCGACCCAGCCGCAGCAAGCCAAGGTTGAAACCGCACCAGCGGCAACCGTTGTCGCGATAGCCAAAGTGGAAGAAATCACGCCAGCGGAAGAAGCGGCACCAACTAACGCGGATGCACAATCAGAGACACCAACCCAACAACAATGGAAAGACAGCATTATGATTTCCCTCGAGCCGGGACAAGGCGCCGAGGTGAAGCTCGTGATGGAGCAAGGCCAAGTAGCGCAATTTACTTGGACATCCAATGGCGGTGGCGTGAATTTCGATACCCATGGCGACGGTTTTGGCCGCTCCATTAGCTACGAAAAAGGCCGAGGGGTAGCTAAAGATGAAGGGGAATTAACCGCAGCTTTTACCGGTGATCATGGTTGGTTTTTCCGCAATCGCAATGACAACAAAGTCATGGTTATTCTAAAAACCCATGGCGACTACAGTAAGATGAAGCGCGTGCTTTAATCTCAACCAAGCCGTTATGACGAGCAACACATAACGGCTTTATTCGTTTGGCTAAGTGAAGCTAGACTAACTTATTTGCGCTTTAGCAGCCCTAAGCTAGCGGCAATATTGCGCGAAGTAAGTTCGATATTTTGTTTTGCTTCGGCCAAGGCCGTTGGCAAGTCCACCGAACGATTAACCACGGCAAATACCGCATCAATCGCATGCTCATGATCATGCACTACACCGCAATCATCGGCTAAACAACCCGCAATACCGATAACAGGCAAGTTGAATTGCTTGGCGGCACGCGCAACACCAATAGGCGTTTTACCGTGTATCGTTTGGCTATCGATACGACCTTCACCAGTGATCACTAAATCCGCATCACGAACCAGCTCGGTTAAATTCACCGCATCCATCACAATATCAATACCTGGACGCAGCTGCGCACCCAATATGCCCAGTAACGCAGCACCTAAGCCACCTGCAGCACCAGCACCGGCCATCGGCTTAACCTCTACGCCTAACTGTTGGTGAATAATATCGCCATAATGGCTCAAATTGGCATCCAACTGCGCCACCATTTCAGGTGTCGCCCCTTTTTGTGGCCCAAATACATGAGAAGCGCCCTTGGGTCCGCATAGCGGGTTATCAACATCACAAGCAACCTCAAGGTGCACGCCTTGCAATCGAGTATCTAAAGCCGAGGTATCTATGGTAACTAGCTTGCTTAACTCACCGCCGCCAAAGCCTAGTTCATCGCCATTGGCATCCAGCAAACGAACGCCTAGCGCTTGTGCCATGCCGATACCGCCATCATTAGTCGCACTGCCACCAATACCGATAATGATATGCTTAACGCCCTTATCGAGTACCGCTTTAATTAGCTCACCCGTACCAAAGGTAGTTGTGACCAGAGGGTTACGTTGCTCAGGAGTCACAAGATGCAAGCCCGATGCCGCCGCCATTTCAATAATGGCCGTGTTACCGTCACCCATCAAGCCATAAAAAGCTTCTACAGGCTCACCTAGTGGGCCACTTACTTGACAGTTAACGATATCACCTTGAGTGGCATCTACTAATGACTGTACCGTGCCCTCGCCGCCGTCAGCCATTGGCAACTTAATATACTCGGCATTAGGTAATACTTGTTTGAATCCATTCTCGATGGCATTGGCAACTTCCATGGCCGTTAAGCTTTCTTTAAAAGAATCTGGAGCAATAATAATTTTCATAACCGTTACCTTTTACTTAAACGAACAGGCCAAACACACCAAACATCATGGTAGAAACAAACGCTATCATCAGACCTACCGCTGTTTCATAAGGAATTACTTTTAGACGCTCACGAATGTCCATGTTTAAAGCACCACCTGTAGCATGGAAGAAGCTACCGTGAGGCATATGGTCTAGCACCGTTGCACCCGAGTGAATCATTGCCGCGCCGGCTAATGCAGGAACGCCTAACTCTAAAATGGTGGTACTAAATACATTCGCCGCTACCGCTGTGCCCGCCGTAGTAGACGCAGTGGCAAGGGACATCATGGCACCCGAAATAGGCGCAAGCAGATAAGATGGCAAGCCTGAGCTGGTTAGCAAATCAATCAAACCATCTTTAAGGCCTGAGTTTGCAATAATGCCAGCTAGCGTACCTGTACCTAACAACATCACCGCCACCGGTGCCATTCGGCCTAAACCAGACACTGCGAAGTTATTGGTATCTTTAAAGCGACCCATTGCAACCGCACCCATTAAACCACCTAAAGGTAAAGCAATGAGTGGGTCAACGCTGATACCCGCAATTGGGCGTAGCGCCAGTAATGCAATCGCCACAAGTGGAGCAACAATAGCCGCACCAAAGCGAGGTAATTTACTGCTGTCAATCGAAACAACTTCGTGGTCAGCAACTTTAGAGCCTTTATTTTTCAGCTTCTTAGCGATGAAATAGGCTAAGGTCATGCCACAGATACCAGGGATGATACCCGCTGCCATCACTGACGTTAATGGCACGTTAAACGCATCTGCAGCAGCAATTGCATTGGGATTTGGTGACATCACGTTACCGGCTTTACCGCCGCCAACCATGGCGAGCAAAATGGCCATTTTTGATAGATCAGCACGCTGAGCAATCGCTAACGCAATCGGTGCAACGGTAATCACCGCAACATCAACAAACACACCCACTGAAGTTAATATCATGGTTGCCAGTGCCAAGGCTAACAAGGCACGGGTTTCACCCACTTTCTTAACGATGGTTTCGGCAATTGAAGTGGCAGCGCCAGATTCAATTAACACCCCTGCGAGCACACCCGCAGCAAGAATACGTAGTACCGCCGTGGTAATGCCTTGGGCACCACCTATCATCAGCGACACGGTATCGGTTAGGGATACACCACCTACCACACCACCGACTAACGCGCCAATAATCATGCCGTATGCGGGAGGCACTTTTTTGAGGATCAACGCGATGGCGACAACCAGTGCCGACAACGCGCCTAACGTTGAAACTTCTATCATAGCTTTTTGCCTCTTTAGTCATAGAGATTGGAATAAGCTCAATATATGAAATGCAAATAAACTAATCTTTAGAAGTTATGACAAATATACTCTCACCCTTAGCCCCAATTTTTGTGCAAATGCACAAAAACCAACTATTTCTTAGTTCGAAAAAAACAGTCTAACGGCTAGATAAAGATGTAATTTATCAGATATCTTATTGATATCTAAGGATGTAATAGACTCAACCTTGTCAATTCGATAACGTAAGGTGTTGCGGTGAATATGCAGCTTTTCACAAGTGTGAGTAAAGTCGCAATTATATTCAAAAAACGCCACTAGGGTTTTAAGTAATGTCTGTTTGGGATCATGTTGACACAAAAGATCATAAGGTTGACGCAGCTGCTGCGCCTTCCATGGCTCGGCAAGTATGGTACTCATAATCACAGGCAGCTTATGATCTTGGTAATAGAAAACCCCGCCCTTATTGTTACCTAAGGCGTCCATGGTTAACCTAGCCGTTTCAAATGATTGCGCCAAGCCTCGCGGCCCGGGGAAATACTCCCCCAGAACCATATTTATGGTAAATTTGCCTAGCTTATTAATGCGCTTTAACAACTGGTCGATACGCTTGTTTTCACTTTCACGCAACCAACCGTTAGCTGATACAGAAATTGGCTTAAGCACCACCACTTCATTATTGGAAACCGATAAGATCCCCACTAGATTATCCCGTTCAGGGTATTCGAGCAGTTGCACCAACTGCTGTAAATGCTCCAACGAAAACGCCGTATTTTGATCCGGAATCACTTTAAAGATGGTCGCAACGCGGGGCTTTTCTAAATCAATCTGCAACCGCTGCGCAACGGAATAAGTTTGGTCTAAATTGATAGGGGCTGGGTCTATCAGCTGTAACACCAACTCTTCACGATGGCGCTTATTCCATTGCACCTGAGACATCAAATCGGCTTGTTCAACAATCAGCTCAGCGGTCATTTTCACCAGCTCAGCATATTGCCTCACTTGGGATGGCTCACCCGAAACACCAATCACACCAATCACTTTATCCAGGTAAATGATAGGTAGATTTATGCCGGGTTTAACGCCTTTTAGGTTGGCAGCCGTAGCATGATCAATTTCCACCATGCGCTGCTCGGTAATGGCAAGCTTTGCCCCCTCATGTTTTTGCTGTAAACGCGCAGGATCGCCAGAGCCAATAATATAGCCCCGTTCATCCATGACATTAACCGAATAGGGAATAATCTTCATGGTACGCGCCACAATTTGACGCGCGGTAAAGGCATTGATTTCCATGATTTACTCCTACTTAGTCAACCACATTCAGTATTACAGTCCCATCACAAACTCTATCTTACCCGGTTTGATCATTATCTCTTTGCCTACCTTTTTGATCAGTGCTTCGGTGCTATCTTGCTCATTCAGCACGTATATAGGCTGAGTTTGTAAAAACACCTGTAGCGCCTGAGAAACCTGAGGGATCAATTTAGCAATTTCATTACCAAAATCCGCTGGCTCAGTCTTAACTTGCTGTAGCGTAACCTCTTTTAAGTAGACCGCACCTTCTTTTTCGCTGTACCAAGGTTTAGCACTAAAATCCACGGTCACTGAGCCTTCAAAGGGGCGCAGAGGATTTTGTAATTCAAGCTTTGACGTGCCTGACACTTGGATCGCTTCACTGTTATTGCGTCCTAAACTGACTTGCACCTGACCCAGCTCGGCTTTCACATACAAGATCCCCGGGATCCCTTCCTCATGCTTATAGCCCACCTTGTCATTGATATAGCCCGCCACTTCTTGTTCGGACAGCGAATAAGTTTGGCTACAACCCGCTAGCCAACCAATTAAAGTTAATAACAGCAGGGGCTTTAGTAAGTGACGCTTCATCTTAGTTCCTTAATATTGAATATAAATTAGCGCTAGTTTACACCAGTGAGCGGATAACCTTAGCAGGACTCCCCCCAACCATGCTATCGGCAGGGACATCTTGGGTCACTACCGAGCCTGCGGCAATCACCGCACGCGCGCCCACTGTAACACCTTGGCAAATAACCACATTCCCGCCAATCCACACATCATCTTCCACCACTATGGGCTTGCAGCTAAACCCCCAAGCTCGTCGTGCTTGGTAATCAAGTGGATGTGAAGCGGTATAAAACTGACAAGCAGGCCCGATAAGGACATGGTTACCTATCGTAATGGGGGCATTATCTAGCATAGTCACGCCCATATTAATAAAGCAGTTATCACCTATGCTGATAGTTTTACCAAACTCACAAAGAAATGGCGGTGTCAGCACGGATCTTGCCCCAAAGTCCTTAAGCAGCTTCTTAGCTAGTTTGCGGCCTTTATCGGACAGGGTACGGTTAAACTGCTGCAACAGCGTAAAAGTGGTTTGACGAAGGGCTTGGATTTCTTGGTCGCAAGGGTCAAAGGCTTGCCCTTGCTGCATTTTTTCTAGCTCAGTCATGCTTACCTCAAATCTGAATCTAGGCGCATGATAACTTATCTTTAACCGTTTGGATTCATCATTTTAGTGAGGCATAAATTGGTCTGCTGCACAAAGTGCTGAAATGCCACATACGAGGTTTCCTCTAATGGGATCAGGCCTGATTTACGGTCCGCATACACCAGCCCGATACTGCGTTTATCGACCGCTAATGGCGCAATGTAAAAACCGTTATCTGGAGTCAGTTTGGTTAATTTAGCGGTGATAAACCGCTGCCATTGACTGACACTGGGATCAAACCAAATTGGCTCAAAACTCTTTAAGCAATGGCTAAATAGATTCTGCTCCCCAGCAATCGGGATCTCAAAATCTTCTTTAAAATGCATGGCATCTTTACCCGAGACAAAGCGGGCTTTTAAGCTACGGCGGTCGCGCGTTAGCATAAAGATCAACACAGTATCCATGCCAATTCCGCGGTAGATGCCTTCTAAAGCAGAATGCATCACCATATTGATATCCACTTTTTCCACCGCCATATTGGTCAGCTCGTGCAAAATTTTCAATTGCAGCGCTTCATTGCTCACAGCAACGTCTTCGGTCGGTTTGGTATTCTTGCCCTTAACATTGATAAACTGCACTAACTTATGCGCGCCATAGGAATTCATTAGCTCAATGGTATCTTGCTGACCATCAGCAATTTCTTTGGCTACGGTTTGCGGACCAACACCTAACATTTGGCCCATTTTTCCTTCCAATTGTTGCTTTCGTTCTTCATCGGGTTGTAAGGATATCAACTCGGCACTGAGCTCATCGGCAAGTACTAAGGCGCGCATTAAACTAGTTGACGGCGGTTCATCAGCCACCGATGATTCGACCACTTCACCTAAATGCCAACTAGCAGCCAAACCTTGGCTCATGCGCTCAAATGAAGTGCCTAACAGCTCTTTAACCAACTCTTTTTGCTGAGTTTTTGATTGCCTATGCTGCTCAGCAAAAGTGAGCTTTTGATCCAATAAAATGGCCACATCACTGTTAGTTCGCCAAAATGCAGCCTCCCCTAAGCGACGCATTAAGGCTGCCAAGAAATACTCTTCTTGAATATCATTATGTTGATCATGAAGTAACTTCTTTACCAACATACCGGCCAATAAAGAGCGGGCAATAAGAATAACAAGCCGTTGGTAAACATGATTGTCTACCTTTTGTTCAGCCAACAGAGAATCAAGTAATTGTGCGGTAATACAAACTTGTTTAATGGCGCCAAAACCCAGCATCACCACCGCTCGGCTTACGGTAGTCACCTGATGACGCCCACGCTTGTAGCAGGCACTGTTCGCGATACGTAAAATGCGCGCGGTTAAACCATGATCATGGAGGATTTCTTGACCCAACTGAGACAAAGAAGCGGTATCATCTTTGACCATTTGATCAAGCTTAGTGACCGTATCTCGTAGCACAGGCATCTCGTGCTCACTGATATAGCGAACCCATGCATCTTTGCCAAACAGACCTTTACAACTCATTACTCGCAACCAGAATCAAGACATAATTGATTAGCTAAGTGTAGATAATTCTCTGAACAAAGGCAGAATACAAACCGAGAGCTGTGAAATAGCGCAGATAAAATAGAGAGTTAGGAAAAACAGGTCGAGGAAAAGTGCGGCTACAGCAGAGCCGCACTAAAATAAAAGTCGCTTAAACCGCGCTATTGAGCTGCACTACCACTTTGCCGAAGTTTTCACCTTTGAGCATACCAATAAAGGCTGGCACAACGGCATCTAAACCTTGGTATAAATGCTCTTTGTACTTCACTTGCTTTGATTTCAACCATTGGTCCATCACAGGCACAAAAGCATCATAACAATGGCCATAATCTTCAAAAATAATAAAGCCTTTCACCGTTAAGCGTTTCACTAAAACAGTCGCCATTAGCTGAGATAAACGATCAGGCCCTGCCGGTAACTCGGTCGCATTATATTGTGACACTAAACCGCAAACAGGCACGCGTGCCCCGGTATTAAGTAATGGCAACACCGCATCAAACACCTTGCCACCGACATTTTCGAAATAAATATCAATACCTTTATCACAGGCTTTAGCCAGTTGCTCAGCAAAATCGTCACTGCGATGATCTAAGCATGCGTCAAAGCCAAGCTCGTCTTTGGCATAGGCACATTTATCGGCACCGCCGGCAATGCCCACTACCTTACAGCCTTGCAACTTAGCAATTTGGCCTACGGTCGCGCCCACTGGGCCTGTCGCTGCCGCCACCACTAAGGTGTCACCCGCCTTGGGTTTACCTATGTCCATCAAGCCCATATAAGCGGTAAAGCCCGGCATGCCTAAAATACCTAAGGCATAAGATGGGTTATGCGGATTTTTACCTAGGTTAAATAAACCTTCGCCGTTTGAAACCGCGTAGTCCTGCCAGCCACTGTAACTGAGCACCCAGTCGCCCAGCTCAAAGTTAGGGTTATTAGTGCGAACCACTTGCGACATGGTCGCCCCCACCATCACCTCTTTCAGGCCAACAGGCGGTGCATAAGACTCGGTGTCGTTCATGCGCCCACGCATGTAAGGATCAAGAGAAAGGTAAATAGTACGAAGTAGAATTTCACCTTCTTTAGGCTCTGGAATAGCGGTTTCATTAACCACAAAGTTGTCGGCAGTGGGCTCACCAACAGGACGAGAGTTTAATAAAATCTGACGGTTATAAGAATGTGCTTGGCTCATATGATCTTCCTTAATCAAAAACAACCTGCCACGGCAAGTCACGTACAGAGGCAGCAATATCGCATGCTGTTGAGCCAGTGTCTACGCGCGAAACCATTAAACCGATCTGCGTAGCATTTCAGTTAATTTTTATTACGCCAACATTGAGAAGATACGGTGATGACCAAAGGAGAAGTGCGGCACCCCTATAAAAGCGGTTTTTGTTGGATCTGTCTTGCTCAGTGAATAAGTGAGATTCGCTGAGCAAGCTCTTTACCTACTTGATTACTTAATCAAGCGAAGCGCAAATGGCACTCTAAACTGTTCACCCTTAGAAGCACCGATGGCCCCCATGATGCAGAAAATTAGGTTACAAAGCGCGATGACCGGAATCAACAAGGCACCAATCAAAATCAGTGACAGCACAAAAGCAACCGCATAAGCAATAACGGTGGTAATTGACCAGTTTAACGCCTCAATCGCCTGATCTTTGATATAAGCATCATCAGCCTTTAGGAGATAAAGCAGGAGACTTGGAATGAAACCAAAGAAAATGGTCGCAATCCAACCGATCAAGGCAATATTTTTAGCATCTTGATTCGGTGTTCCTGCCGTATTTACAACTTCGTTACTCATAGTAAACCCTTGTTCAATAAAGTAATTAAAACTGCTAACTAGTATATTGTTAAGTCTGCAGCAATTCTGTGAACCTAAGTTGAAAACCTGATGATAGCTTGACTAATATTTTACACAACTGATTGAAATACTGTTTTTTCGCGGTTTAAAAACCGCTCCTACCACAAACCGATCACACGAGTAGGAGTAATATATATAACAACGCAAAAAAACCTATAACAATATGAAATATTGGATTTTTTCGCGGTTTAAAAACCGCTCCTATTAAGATAATTTTATAACGACCTAACATGCTATTTTGATAGCCAAAGCCTATTGATTACTTCGAAACAATCCACTAACCCTTTTCTGAAAAAGGTGTAAACTGAAACTAACTAATCAAATCATTGATTGAAAAGTAAAATGATGAATGCTTAAGGAGGCTCTATGCCAACATTCCTAGTAAAAGATTATATGAATAAACAGGTGGTAAGCTTTAGCGCTAATACTGTTATTGCCGTAGCCGTTGAGCGTTTGATCAAGTCTTCACAAATTGGCGCACCGATTGTGGATGATAACAAGCAAGTAATAGGTTGGGTGTCTGAGCAAGATTGTCTCGATAAAATGCTTAAATCTAGCTATCACTGTGACGGCGCTGCGCTACTGGCCGATATAATGAAACCTGACGTATTAAGTGTGTCGCCACAAGACAACGTGCTTGATTTAGCCAGCCAAATGCTCGGCCAAAAACCCAAAAGCTACCCTGTGGTAGAAAATGGCAAACTAGTCGGCATCATCACTCGTCGTGATGTGCTTAAAGCCGTTAATCAACACCTTAACAGCTGTTACACTCGCCAGCCCGCTTAATCATCCTCTTCGCTAGCCCAAATCGGGCTAGCCCTACTTTCCTTTTAACATTTGCGTTACTTTTTAACCGTTTTAAGGTTTCCGAACCCCAAAGAACTTTGTTAAAATCGCCGAAAATTAAAGGAGAGTAACACCATGCCAATGTACGTAGTGGGTCATAAGATCCCTGATTCAGATTCAATCTGTGGCGCAATTGCCCTAGCTTATTTAAAAAACCAAATCGGTGAAGCAGCCGTTGCAACTCGCCTTGGTGAAGTATCACCAGAAACCGCATTTATCCTAGATAAATTTGGTTTTGAAGCGCCAGAGTTTAAAGCAAGCTACGCGGGTGAAGAAGTTTACATTGTTGACCATTCAGAGCTAACTCAAGCCCCAGATGATATCGCGCAAGCGACCATAGTGGGTATTGTTGACCACCACAAACTAGGCGATTTAACGACATCTACCCCACTTGAATGTTGGATCCGTCCTGTTGGCTGTAGCAACACAGTGATCAAGATGATGTACGACTTCTACAAGGTAGAAATCCCAGCCAACATCGCAGGCATCATGATGTGTGCAATTTTGAGCGACACCGTCATCTTCAAATCACCCACTTGTACCACTGCTGACATCAAGTGTGTTGAAGCCCTAGCAGAAATTGCTGGCGTAGAAGATTTCAAAGCATTAGGCATGGAAATGTTTAAAGTGAAATCAGCGGTAGAAGGCACACCTGTACGTGACCTTGTAATGCGTGATTTTAAAGACTTCAATATGAACGGTAACCTAGTGGGCATCGGTCAGTTAGAAGTAATTGATCTGTCTGTATTTGACCAAATCAAAGCCGATCTAGAAGCCGATATCGCAGCACTTAAAGAAGAAGGTCAACGTCACAGCGTGATGTTACTGCTAACCGACATTATGAAGGAAGGCTCTGAGCTATTAGTTGTCAGTGACGACGTTAGCAAGGTTGAAGCCGCTTATGGTAAAGCAACCGAAAATGGCCGTGTTTGGTTAGATGGTGTACTAAGCCGCAAGAAACAAGTCGTGCCACCACTGCAAGACGCTTTCGCTTAATCGCATACCAAAATAAACAAATCAAACCGGCTTACATCAGCCGGTTTTTTTATGCCTTAGCGTTGCCCTCTGTGTCGCTGCATTTATTAATCGAAACAGCGTGTTAAGGCAGCTTATTCGCGATTTGAAAATCGCTCCTACTGGATTTTCTTATCGGTAAGACTGCTCGCTGAGCAAGCTCAGGTCCCACAGCTGTTCGATCGCAAACAATCCGCTTCTACCAACACTCTTTAGGCAAATAATCGGGCTTTAGCGTCGAATTACGGCAATCCCACACTAGCTTCTCGCCGAGCATTTCAACTTGATAAATCAACGACCCTTCCACCTTAGACGAAGGCGTAAATTCCACTCTAATACGGCCGTTGTACACATCTAATATGGCAATCACTGGGCTATCTGGGTATCTATCAACCCCAAGCGCTTCATTGTCTTTGGGTAAGTTATGATGCTTAACCACATACGTCGCCACTTGCTGCTGTACCAACTGGGCCTGACTATGGCCCATCGCCGCATTGGCTTTAATGGTATAACTTTGATAAGCAGGCAAGGCAATCGCAGCCAATACACCGATTACTGGTGAAGCCATCAGCGGTAGCAATAACACCGCCACTAATACGCCACCGCTTTCATCGCCGAGCTGGCGGCCTTGATTGTATTTGTCATTCCATTGTTGCTGCCCCGTGAATAAGAACACCAAGCCTTCAATAAAACCAACAATGGCAGGGATCAAGGTCCAGCAAAATAACAAATAAAATACGCCCCACCATTGGCCGAGAAAAAATCTGTGCAGACCAAAGCTGCCACCCATTATCGCTAATAGCGCCCCCGCTACTCGGCTTTTGTACTTCACGTTACCCGTTTCCAACGTTTTACCCCTTTATATTTACCAAGCCCTATTTTGACAAAAAATTCACCATTGAGAACAAAAAAAGCCTAAAACCGGTATTGGCTTTAGGCTTTTGTGAGAGAGTACAAACTCCCTGATAATTTATTTGTAATAAGGCAAACGTGATGCTTCAACCACTTGCAATGCGGCTTCAAGCGCCTCTTGACGTGACGCTAAAAACTGCGAAGCGGGCACCATCTCAGACACAGACAAGCGATCTAACTGAGCTTGGGTATCTTGGTGCGGACAAATCACAAAGACCTGACAGCGCGCTTCCACCGCATCCTTAATCGCGTTTTCCAACGCCAAGGCCACGGTCACATCTATCATAGGCACGTCGCTTAAGTCCAAAATCATGGCTTGGTACTTACTGATACTGCTGTGCTGGCGCGTAATTGCCTTCGAAACACTAAAAATCATCGGGCCAGATAAGTAGAAAAACAGCACCTTACCATTGGTTTGATCCAGCAGATCACGCTCCTGCGGTGTCAAAGGCACATCTTCTTCGGCATCACTAATGGCTTTTACTTGCTTAGCTTGCTCACGGCTTAAACGCTCAATAATAATGATATTAGAAATAAATACCCCTAAGCCCACCGCCACAATCAAGTCGACAAACACCGTCAATAGCATCACACCATACATAATAAAGGTGCTTTGCATGCTCACTTTATGGGCGCGTTGTAAAAAACTCCAATCGAGAATATTAAAGCCAACATACACCGCAATCCCCGCCAACACCGACATCGGAATAGGCTCGGTTAAGCCACCGGCAACCAGCACCACTAGCGCCAGCACTAGCGCACGGATCACGCCCGATAACGGCGAGCGCGCCCCCACTTGAATATTCACCACAGTGCCCATGGTCGCGCCAGCGCCCGGCAAAGCACCAAACAGACCAGAAATCATATTAGCAATACCTTGACCGCGCAGCTCTTTGTCTGAGTCATGCTCTTTACGAGTTAGCGAGTCACCAATTACCGCAGTTAATAAGGTATCGATACAACCTAAGGTGCCCAGCACCAAGGCATCGATCACCATGGTCGTCAGTAGCTCAGGCGTAAAAGTTGGGATAACAATACTCGGTAAGCCGCTTGGGATTTCACCAATGCGGCGAATACTGTCGGTATCAAACAAGATCACCGAAAGCAACGTCACCGCCACCAAAGCCACTAACTGAGCGGGTACATACTTACGGTAAGCCTTAGGCATCAAGAACAAAATAGCTAAGGTTAAGCCACCTAAAAACAGCTCACTTAACTGCAAATTACGCAACGTATCAGGCAGCGCCATCAAGGTACCCGACACCCCGCCCGCTGGGGCAGGTTGGCCCATTAACGGGGCTAATTGCAGAATAATTAAGATCACGCCAATACCCGACATAAAGCCAGATATCACGCTATAGGGCATCAAGGTAATGTATTTGCCCATTTTTAATGAGCCGAGAATAATTTGGAACAAGCCCGCCATCATCACCACGGTAAAACTCATGGCGACCCCCGCTTCGGGGTATTTAGCCACCATGGCGGTCAGTACCGCGGTCATGATCACCGTCATCGGACCGGTTGGCTCAGAAATAAGAGAAGAAGATCCGCCGAATAAGGCAGCGAACAGGCCGACTAAAATCGCGCCCCATAAACCAGCTTCTGCGCCAGCGCCAGAGGCGACACCAAACGCAAGGGCAAGCGGTAGAGATACAATGGCCGTGGTCACACCACCAAACATATCCCCTTTTAAATTAATTTCTTTAAACCTTTGAAGAGACAAAACTGAATTCCGTGTTAGTTTAAATTTCGAGGATTCTACCATTTACATCACAGATGAATAGCATTTTTTATGTTAGCGCCTTGCCTGTAACCCTGCCAAACCTAAGCCAAAAAGATACAATCGACATAATTATCAAAATAAAGTAAAAAAATAATTGACATAATATGTCTAGAGCTACTAACCTTTTATCCATACTTTCATCCCGCTACGCCTTGGAGCCAAGCATGAGACTTTACCATTCACTGTGTTTTGCACTTATTGCACTGTTATACAGTTTGCCAACCCTTGCCACCCCCCTAAAACCCGACCCCAATTGGCAAATTCATCAGCTCGACAACGGCTTTCAATACCGCCTGTATTCGGTAGATGAAACCAGCGATCGCGTGCAAATTTACCTATGGGTTAAATCCGGCTCCATTGATGAAACACAGGAACAAAAAGGCGGAGCTCACTTACTTGAGCACATGGCGTTTAACGGCACCAAGCATTTTCCGGGGCATAAAATCGAGCAGCTATTTAAGCAAGCCGGACTGAATTTCGGCCAAGATCTTAACGCTTTTACTAATTATAAAGACACGGTTTATACCCTAAGCATTCCAGAAAATAATCAAGAATTGTTAAATGAGGTGCTACTGTACTTATCCGATGTGGCACAAAGCATCACTTTAGATGAAACCGAAGTAGCCAAAGAAATTGGCGTGGTGCAAGGTGAATACTACACCCGCGCCGGCAATGAGTTAGAGCCAGATATCGCCTATATGCAAGCCATGTCAACTGGCAGCCAATACGGTTACTACGGCGTGATTGGCACGCTGGAGCAAATCGAACGCTTGAATGCCAAGGCCTTACAAGATTACTACCACGCTTGGTATCGCCCCGACAACATGGAATTACTGGTGGTGGGTAACATAGATAAACAGCAAGTGGCCACGGCAATTGAAAAGCAATTCAAACGATTATACGGCAAGGCGCAAAGCAAAAACCGCCCCGCCGAGCCCGAGTTTAAGCACGCTACGCAAACCTTTCAAAGTGAAAAGGTTATGCGTAACAACATTAGCTTGAATTATATCTTGCCAAAAGCGATCGTACAGACAGTGGCCGATAGCGAGCGCAACAGCCTGATCCATTTCACCCACGCCTTGATCAATATGCGCCTAGCGCGTGCCCATGAACTCAGTCAAAATCCCTTTGCTGGTGTGAACAGCTACATAGGGCAGCCCCTTTTTGTCGGCGATAATTGGCTTTATTCCCTAGGAATTGACTATGAACTCAGTCAAGATCACGCCGCTATCGATTGGCTAGGCGCTGAAATTGCCAAGATCAACCAGTTTGGTTTTAGCCAAGCCGAATTTGATCAACTTGAGCAAATGTATTTCGCCCATCTGTTTAATTTTGAACAAACCTATCAAAACCGCACGTCGCAAGTCATCATCAATGAATACTTACACGCGCAGCAGCAACAACAAGTATCGGTTGATAAAGCGACCACCTTGTCCTTATTTGAAGGGTTTCTGGACCAACTCACGCTAGCCAAGGTAAACCAATTTGCCAAGCAAACCTTAGTGAACCCGCAAATCTATCAAATTGCGCCAAGTGCAGATACCACTTCGCCTCTGAATGCTGGCGCCATTAAGCCCCATCAACAACTTGAAACTTGGGTCGCCGCGGCGCTTAAGCAAACCGTTACACCTTACCCGAGTGAACAGTTGGTAGCCAACTACACCCGTAGCCAAGAACAAGGCCAAACAGGCAAGCTGATCGCCGAGCAAAGCCATAAAGCATTGGGCATAGAGCAACTGACCTACGCCAATGGCCTAAGCGTGCTATTACAGCCCGATAACACTAACAAAGGCATGGTGTATTTTCAGTTTTCGGCGTTAGGCGGCATCACCACTTTAGATGCCAACTACCGCGCCGCCGCCACTATGCTAATTGATGCTCAAGTTGCCAGCGGCTTAGAAAATCAATCGGCGCAGCAAGTCAGCCAAGCACTAGCAAGCCATATCACCACCATCAACCCCTTTATCAACAATACTCAGCGTGGCTTTGATGGCTCGATGCCAACCAACCAGCTGGAATTTGGCCTGGACTATTTAAGCCGTGCTTATCGCAGCACTAAGGTAGACGAAGCCGCCTTTAAACAAGTAAAAACCAATTTTTCCAGCAACGTAAAAAACTACATCAACAGTAAACAAGGGCAAGTTGATAGCCGCTACTTCCAAACTCTATATGGCAATAACCCCTATGAAGGGCTGCTATCCCTGACACAAATACAGCAAACCACCCCAGCCGATATCCAATATGTTAAACAACAGCTGTTTGGCTCGGCGGCGGATTTTAAGCTCACCCTAGTGGGAGATTTTGAGCCAGAGCAGGCTAAGCAGTTGATCAACCAATACCTAGCGACCTTGCCCAAGGGCGAGAAGCATGCAGCTCAAAAAGTGCAATTAAATGCGCTAGAAAGTAAAGCTAGTCTGAATGAAAGACTCAACGAAAACGATCGCGCCGATCTGGTATTTCAATTTGTTTACCAAGGCGTCGAGCCCAGCGTGAAGCAAATCTACGCCGCAGACTTACTTGCTCGCCTGCTGCAAGACCAACTGATGACAACCGTGCGCGAAGAACTGTCTTTAGCCTACTCCCCCTATGCTGGCTGCGATCCTGCGATCGTTAACCTTAACTATAGCCACTGTCGCATCGCGCTCATCACTGCCCCCAAAGATGCCACCAAGGCCAAGCAAGCGATAGAGAAAATCTTAACGAATTTCTATCAAAACGGCGCTGATGAAACCGCCCTCGCACAACATAAAAAGGTGTTAGAAACCGCCATGCTCGATACCTTTAAAGATCCACAAAGCCGCGCTTGGTTTATCCACCGCGACTGGGTTTTGGGCTATGACGTAGGCAGCGTGCTCGAGGCTGACGCCATTTTAGCCAGCATCGACAAGCCATACATAGATGGTTTAATTAAACAAATGCTGCAACAGGCAGGGCAAGTTACTCTGATTAACACACCATAAAATCAATAGATTAACCAAGAGTTAAATTACAACAGAGAAAACAATGAGACGACAATCTCATTTAATCGGCTCACAGATATTGCGACTTATTGGCACTCTTATCTGTGCCCAGCCATTATGTGACAGGAGCTAAGTATGATTATTGAAGACAATTTTAAAGTGAGTAACACGACTTTTACGTTTAAAAAAGACGAGTATCCTTTGTCGAAAATTAAAAGGGTAAGAGTTAAAACTAACAGTTTTCAAGATCACGTATTCAGAATAGTCGGTATCGGTTTGGTCGTTGCAAGCATAGTATGGATGATTTACCCACAGCCTTTTGGATTGGTTACCGCTCCTGTAGCTCTAATAATTGGCCTGTTTTACGCTCTATTTTCAATCAAAAAATACGAGTTACAAGTAGAGTTTCAGCATACCGATGAAACTGGCTTGCAATGGGTGTCAGTATCTAAGACGAATAGCAAGGCTGTTAAAAAACTATTTGAAAAACAGGTGAGCAAACTAACGGATGCGGCCACAAGAAACCGAATAAGTCGAGATGACGCTCATCATTTCACCAACGCACTAACACCTTAAAAACAGGTAGCGCCGGTCAAATAATCAGCTCGCAACATTTTTATCGCCTTGGGCTATTTAAAGTAAACCTTGCTCAAGGCGAAAGCCAACTCAGGTCAACTCGCTTTACGCTCGGCTACCTAAGCCTTGTCTTTGGTAAATCAAAGGCTGAGCCAGAAGCTGGAGTCGAGTTGTGCTAAATCCATCTACAGTTCCTTTTTGGACAAACCGCCTAGCGCTCACGCACCCAAGGGGCATTCACTTCAACTCCTCCCGCCTTCACCTGTTGCCACATTTGCTTAAATTCGGGTCGACATTCCAATTCATCTAGCCGCTCACGCAAATAACGCACGGCATTGGCGCGCGGGGTATCGCCCTCTTGGTCAAGGTCGAAATGATAAATGCGATACAGGGCCTTTTGATAGGTTTCAACGCCAATAGAGTTTTGAATATATTGAATAAAGCTTTTGTCATAAGGCAAAGAGGCTAAACATAGATCCAGTACCTCTGGATATTGAAATAGACTGTAGCGACAAAATGGCGAGGTGTTAGCCTTGAGCAACCAAAAACCAATAAGCATAAAGCTGATGTACCCATTGTACCTAAAAACGCCAGCAACAGATTCAAGATAGTGGCGCTCAAAACGAAAGCGGGGCTTAAGTTGCGCCTTGATATAGTCATGGTCTTGGTACATTACCCGAAATAAGGTGATGTTCTTTTCCCCCACATAGGGATGGAGGGCGGCGTAGGCCTCAAGGTCATCATCGAAATCCCGACTAAAATAACTAAGCTCGGTTGTCATAAATTCGCCAAAACCACTTGGAATATCCTTAGGGTGAATCAGTTTCGATTCCATATAAGCATGATACGCCTTACTCAGCACGGCAAAGTCTTCACTGGGGTGTAGCCATAAAAACAAAAAGAGATTCAGTGGCCGAGGCGACTTATGCCAGTCTTTATACTTGTTCCAGTTTGGTTGCTTGCCGCGCAAAAAGTACTGCTTGATGGCATTCACTTCGGTTTTTTTACGTCGAATGAGTAGCATGGGCTCCAACTGCTCCCACTTGGCTTTACGCTCTGCCACCCAAGCCTTGTCTTTGGTGAGCCAGTAGCTGGTGTCGAGTTGTTGTAAATCCATTAACGCTTTCCTTAATGGCAATGGTTCGCTTCGGCACGCTGCGCACCGAGCTGCCATGCTTGGGCAATGTCAGCTTGGCGTGCGATATATTGCTGCGCAACCTCTAAGGCTTGCCCGCTTAAATTGCCAAGGGCTAATTCTTCTTCAACCAGCTCGAGTGTGTTGGCCAACCACTTTTCCATATGCTCTCGTTCATCAAGTTCAGTCACAAAAGACAAAGCAGACAAGAAGTAGTTATAACACTTCTGAACTGGGATCCATGTTATCTTCTCTTCTAACAATAACTCGATGCCATATAAAAAGCCGGTGCACCAATCGTATGGTAAGGGAGAAATCCTCTTTACTTGATTAACACGAGTTTGGGATTTGATAAGCTGATAGCCGCCACTAAAAAAGGCCGAGATAATAATGTCGCAATGGCTGCGATACCAAGGCAGCTCTAACTCTCCTTTTCGGCAACTAAAAACAAAGCTGCCTATTACCCTTCCTCTCTCTTCATCATCAAGCAGCGGCGAGTTAAACAGCGCTAAAAACTCGTCTTTGTTGGTAAAAGGGGTCAATAAAACCAAAACAATATCGCCAATATAGCCAAGCTTTTCGCCATACATGAAATACTGCTGATAAAGCTTGCGATCCGCTTTGGGGATATCATCAAAACGCACTTTAGCGAGCAGCTGCCAATCACGCTCGCGCTGAGCTAACCACTCGGGGTCATCCAAGTGCCAAAAGCCCAATGCTGCGATGGCTTGCTCCCTCACCTCTGGTCCCGTTCTGCGATCGGGGTTGATCCAAGTTTCTGTGGGCGCTAAATTTTCCAGTGTCATACTGACTCCCTATTCAACTACTCGGCTTCTTCAAGCGTGATCAAAAACGGAAAATCAGCTTGAATGGTCTCAGGTATCACAGCTAGCCACTGCTGCATTTGGCTATCATCGACCATATCGCCTTCTTCGCTGTCAAAATCCGCCTCGGGGCCGCCAGCAAAAAATGCCACTCGCTCACCTTGAGGGTTTTGGGCAAAATAATACTCACCACCGTATTCGTCTCTAGCGCGCAGGTATAAGCCAATCCCTTTGGCGGTTTTGGCTAACCGCTTAACGGTGGCGACCCAATAGGTCCGTGAAAAGTGAAACAAGCCGCTGTCCCCTTTTATCTCTAACTCATCAAAAAAGACATCGCAGTCATCATTAATACCTTGGTCGGCTCCGGCAAAGGCCACTAATTGCGCTAATCCGGTATCGCGGTGCTGGTTAAAGCTGGCTAATACTTCAGCACTTGCTTGTACCACTACACATCCATAAACATCTGTCATTGGTATTCCTTAATTTTTCGCCTTTATTACTCACAGGGTGATGACTGGTTAGCCAAGGCTGCAACTCTTTGCGCACCGAGCTGCCATGCTTGGGCAATGTCATCTTGGCGTGCGATATATTGCTGCGCAACCTCTAAGGCTTGCCCGGTTAAATTGCCCAATGCTAATTCTTCTTCAATCAGTTCAAGTGCGCTGGCTAACCACTTATCCACACGCTCTCGTTCATCAACTTCAGTAACAAAAGATAAAGCAGACAAGAAGTACTCATAACATGTCAGTACAGGAATCCACTTTTTTTTCCCTTGCAAAAAAAACCTGATAGAACTTACAAATCTGACACACCAACCGTGTGGCTCGGGAGAAATAACTTTAACTCTATCAGAATAGGTTTGCGATTTGATGAGCTGATAGCCGCCACTAAAAAAGACCGAGATAATAATGTCGCAATGGCTGCGATACCAAGGTAGCTCTACCTCACCATTTCGACAATCAAAAATAAAGTGCCCGGCAACCTTTCCTCTCATGTTATCATCGAGTAGCGGCGAGTTAAACAACGCTAAAAACTCGTCGTTGTTGGAAAAAGGAGTCAACAAAGTCAAGGTGATAGGATCAATATAACCAAGCTTTTCACCATACATAAAATACTGCTGATAAAGCTTGCGCTCCGCTTTGGGGATATCATCAAAACGCACTTTAGCGAGCAGCTGCCAATCTAGCTCACGCTGGGCTAACCACTCGGAGTCATCCAAGTGCCAAAAGCCAAATGCTGCGATGGCTTGTGCCCACACCTCTGGCCCTGTTCTGCGATCGGGGTTGATCCAAGTTTCTGGGGGCACTAAATTTTCCAGTGTCATACTGACTCCCTATCAAGATGTCAAAGCTAGGTTGAACGTTTACTTGGCCTGCGTGTTGTTAGCGATTAAGGCCAAGCCAAGGTCATAAAGTGATTAATAATAAAGAAGTTTAACGGTTTAGCGCAGGCCAAATTCAGATAAAGTTGACCTTGGTCACTCAGCAAACGCCACTGTACTCATCATCACGCTACAAGACCAAGCTAATCACCCTCACTGCTCAGTTTGCATTCCATGTTACTCACCGGACAGCTTTGTAACCAAGGGACAAAATGTTTAATTAACTGCTGTGCTATGCCCGCCCCCGTGACAATAGTGAGCGAGCATTGCTGCCCGTCCACCTCATAGGCTGCAATATCAAACGCATCGCTGCCATAATATAGCTGCTGCCATACCTCTTCTAAGGCATCGGCTGCCGTTAGGCTAATAGGATCAATGGCGTCTTGTAATTGCCAGCCACGCCGCTCTTGTTGCAATAGTTCAAAACTGGTTTGCCAATGGGGGCTGTGCTCAGGTTGGCAAACAAAACGTATCGTTAACGTCACTTCACTCACGCTTGCATCCCGCTAAGCCGTGCTCGGCCACTTGTTGCGCTAAGGCGTGATATTGTCCCAACTCACCATCATAACTATCAAATAACGCCTTGATCACCTTGGCACACTGGATCCGCCCTAAGGTTTCGTCATCGGCTTGTGCTTCAACAAGGGCTGCATAATAAAAGGTAAAATTAAGAATATGCCATGTGTAATTGGCAACTTTATCGTTTGTTACATCTGGCTCTGTTAGACCATAAGCTGACAAAGGGATAAATGGAATAAGACTACTAATATAGTTACCTAAATACTGGGGATAGGCTTCTACCTTTTCTCCTAGAAAGTAACCCCATAAATCCACAACAAGACTAATATAGATTTCATCCGACGTGAACGCTATTTGGCGTAAACTTTGCTCTCCCGGCAGTCGTAGCGGGAACAATCGCTGCTCCTCATACACATCGCCGTAAATTTGGCGAAAGATCCACGCCCTATCTTCGGGATGAAAATGGTAGCTAGAAAGCAAGCCAAGAAATGCACGCTGGATATCTTTAAACAAAGTTTCATTAACATCGAAGTCGCTATTATAGCCGTCCCATTCGTCAGGTTTGGCGATAAAAGACTGGTCAAGTACATGCTGCCACGATTCAATCGACTGCACGGGATGAAGGAATAATAAAGTTCTTAAATTATCAAATTTGCCTTCGATTTCCCCAGTTAAAAAATAGTGTTGCCACTGTTTTAATACGCTGCGTGAAAAACTACGTGTATTGATAAAAGCCAACCACTGCTGCTCACGGTTGGTTTTATTGGGGTAAGGCTCGGTGCTCATAGAATGAGCTGAATGCGTTACGTCAGTTACGTCCATTTATCCATTCCTGTGTTGTTTGTGTGGGGTGCTCATACTTGCCTGTTACGCCACCTATGCTGCATTGCCAATGGGCATTAGCTAATTATTATCACTATATGGCAGAGCCTTAGCATTAATAGATAAGAGGACGGTAGCTGTTATCCCATCGATTACCGTTTCGTATCAACTTCAGGTTGTAGGTTTGTTTTTTCTCGTTATAAACTGGGGCGTCACGCAGTTTAAATTCCGCCTGAAAGTGGGCGAACATTTGCAGCAGCATTTGATGTTGGTTGTCGTCCCAATCTTGCCCTGAACAATCTAAACTTATCTTACCGCTAAAACGCCGACCATCGAGGGGTGGTAATTGTTCTTCATACCAAGATAGTTGCCTTTCATACCAATGATGAATTAACTCATATAGATAAGCGGTGAGGTGGCGTAGTTGGTCGGTAAAACTCGCTAGTGCCAGCGATAACTGCAGATCGTAACTGCTTTTTAAGAGATGAGGGTGCACTTGCACATAACTTGCCTCCACATCGTTGTAGTTCAATTCACCCGAGGCTAACTCATCAAGGCTAAAACTAATTAGACGGGCGCTAACTTCACCTTGGCAGCGGATCAAACTAAAAATATGTCCTTGGGCATAACCCCAAATGAACGCAAAATCTAAGCTAGGATCGCAAAATCTCGCCTTACCCAATAATAGGCCAGAAGGCACTTGATAAAGCCTGACCCAGCCCTCCCCCTTGCCGATTTCCTCAAAGACCAATAACAAACGAGCATCGTCAAATACGCCTTGATGATAACGAACGCCAGTCGGCGCATAGGCATCAATGTAAAACTCAATTTTGGTGCCCGTGGCCAGATCCAAAATACACTGTCGGCCATCCTTATCCCAAGAATGACGATAACGGTGTTGCCAAAGCCCAGAAGTTTGCATTTCAGCTAAGATGGCTTCATCGCCAAGGCTTCCCGTTGAAATGTCTACTGACGTTATCCTACGAGCATCTTTCGATTCAAGATACAATTTCTGCTCTAGTGCGCAATATTTTGAATAACAAGCTCCTAACTCCAAGCTCCAAATCACAGCGCCATCCGTGAGCGAGAGCCTAGCGAGTGAATAACCTTGTCCTAGGCTTCGCTCTACTATGACACTATCATCCAGCGCAGCAACAAAATAGATTTCGCCCCATGCAAATTCACGACACATATCATGGCTGAGAATAAAGGTTGGCCCTTCGCCTTTTTCGGTGATAACTAAGGTGTCGTTAACAATCAGTATGTACTTAGGCGTGATATGTACGGGCAAGTTACGCTCGCAGCGCTGCTGCTTGGCTTTATCCCACCACGACACACTGTGGTTGATTTGATCGTAAATAACCTCGTCAATTAAGGCGTGATAACTATCCATGACCACTTTATCAAGCATGACTGGACGAACTCGTTGCAAATCTAAATCCGGTAAGCTGTATTCGGCCGTAAAGTCGACTAGGTCCCCAGTAATAATAGATGCGTCATAACATACTATTTGTTTTTTCATGTTTGTTTCCTGTTAACGCCCTTAATTCCAGAGTTCACTCATCCCTGAGTTTGCTATCAAAGCAAAAGCTAAGGCCAATTGACGCTAACCCTAGCTTTTTGCTTGTTTTTACTGCAATTATTTTAACTTGGTAAATTTAACCGTTTTGGTTGCCACCGCGCCAGTATCATCTTCATAGGCATATAGGTTGAAGCTATATTCACCCGCGGGCCAATGTTTAGGCACATAAAAACTGGCCAATCCGCCGATGCCTTCCTGATACAAGTTAAGCCTTCTTGTCCCTGTATTGCTATAAACAAAACCATTTGGCCAAGTAATATTTTCACCATAACGGATATAAAATGGCTCGGTTGGCATAGGGTAACTAGGCGGTTCAACAAACCACACATCGCGGAAAAAGCTTATCTTGCCACCTTTAGCGGGCACAATTAAGTTGGTTTCGGGCGAATTGAGATCGGCGTTGATTAACACCTTAGTCACAGGGCTGATAAAATCCGATTGGTCCACTAGGTTGACGACCTTTAAGCCACCCGCCATGGTGTGAATACGCACATGAATATCGGGGGTTTGCAAGGATGGTAAGCTAGTGGGTACGCTCAGGTCGGCTGCTAACGCAGGGTTGGGCAAATAAACATCTAACACAAAATCTTGTAACTCTGGCGCAGGATTACCAAATTGATCAGTCCCTTGAAGTGGGTAGCCGTAGTAAAAGTGGTAGCCCAATAATAAGCCTTGCTGATTACGGTGCACACCTACCTTAAGCATGTCGTAGTCTAGGCTAGGATCGATTTGATAACTGTATTGACCTACTTTGAAGGTGATTTCAGGCGTGTGGTCCTCATACTCGGCGTCGGTGTCACTGCCATAGACCTTGGGCAATTGGGTTTCCCAAGTGATGGTGCCGCTGGCAATTTGCTGCTCACTCAGTGGCGGCTGGTTAGCAAATTCAACTATTGCTTCAAAGCCATAACTCACCTTGTCTTTACTATTTTGTTGCTCGCTGCCAACTTGGCTAAGCTCAGCAAAGTTATTGGTTTGTCGGTCTGGAAAATAAAGCTCCGCCCAATCATAACCCGGCTGATGACGATTTGGCCCAGTGACAGGATTAAGGCTAATGACACTGGGTAAGTCCTGCCCCTGCTGGGCACCATCGGCATCTGAAATAATGATATCCATGGCTTGAATACTGGTGCCATTAGCGCTGTAAAGGCGCTGGTTAGGCAAGATCACCAAATCACGGCGGCCATCGCCCATACCCCAGTGCAGATCTAGGTTAAATGGCAGATTAGCGGATGCGTTAACACGGTAGGTTTGCCCCGCTAAGGTGACTTCAACGTAGCTCTGTGGCGAGCTATCGATAAAATTACCGCTGTATTCGTTGGCAAACTGTTTTGGCGCAGCATCGTCATAAGACAATACCCCTTGCACAGGCTCACCGTTGGGGAATGCGCCAGAAAATGGCACTGTTACTTGTTTTGCTTGCACCGATGCGACCATGACTGCGGCAGCGATTAATGCGAATGATTGATGCACTGATTTATGCATTGTGATTCCCTTTGCTAATTCAATTATTGTGTTGGATTACCGTATGCCGTGTTACCTACTCCTCGTCACCTCGACATACTTGGGTGATAACCCTAAAAAATCAAAATGTGGTCAAACATAAACGAAAAAATTAATACTTAAGTTAAAGGGTATGGCAAATAGATACTGTATGAATAAGTAGCAAAACTTCGTTTTCAGGGATGAAAACGCAGAGCGAATAGGGACGTATGCACCGCGTTTTTGCGGATTATTCATACAATATGGCTTATCCAAAGCTCAGGTTACTTGAAAAACTGACGTTTAATTGGCTCATCTAAGGTGCGTAACCCAAAGGAGTACAACAGGTGATTGGGAAACCCCGGTGATATTTGTTTGAAGTGATAACCCATGCCACCACGTTGCCACTGGGTAGAGGGCTTATGCTTTCGGATCACGGCGATAACTAAGGGCGGATAACCAGCAAGCGGGCCCGCATTAAAAGTAAACGTAACCGTATCCTTGCCGTGTTGCGCCGTTACATAGTTAGGCAAAGCATCACTGGTTCGTAACGGAGTCAGATCAAGTGGCCATATTGGCTCCTCTTGGCCAACTTTTTGATGCTTAACTATGTATTGTAAACGAGCTTGCTGTAATGCCTTGTATAGAGAGCCGATGTAAGCTCCCACCGCATTGGCAGATTCTACATCTTGATAGCGCACTGTGCCTTGGCCAAGGTATTTAGTTAAACTCGTGAAAACCTGATCCCCCGGCTGGTAACCACTGCGAAACGCCAACATTTTGCCAAATACTTGCTGCTGCCATTGATCTATTTGCTTAGCAGCTAGCACAAAATGCGCTGAGGTTGGCAGGCTAACACCTTGCTGCTGTAAGTATTTTTGGTAGTTAATCCAAGTAAAAAAGTGATCTATTTCTTCACCTATCGCCGTTAACATGGCGGCTTGATAATTTGGCCTGAGTTCTTGTTCGGCTATGTAGTAAAAGCCTTGGTCGATGAATTCATTTAGCTCTTGCCACTCCGCCTGATAGGTAGCGACCAACTTGTCTTGCTCCGGGCTGGGGTATTGATGGCGACCTAGCTGCAGCTGCCGACTAATTTCAATGTATTGCTCTTGATATAAGTAGTTACCCAACAATTGATAACCCGTGACAGCACCAAACAATAAACAGAACACGGCAAATAAGGTTGAGCTTTGCCACAGCCGACGCGGGATCGCATCAGCAGCAAAATCACTGCGGTTAGGCAACAATAAACAAGTACCTAGACCAAACAGTCCAGATAACCCAAGCAGACTAAGGTAACCACTGTAGCCCTTTAACTTTACAAAGTGATACAACCCCTTGGTCATAACAAACACGGCTAGCAAGTAAGGTAGATAGCCAAAGTCTAGGTTTTCCATATCGAGCAAATGTGAGCCTAGCAAGGTGTCGTCAATAATGTAGGTAAACAGCAGTAAGCTTGTTGCCAGTGATAAATAACGCTGGGCTTTAAGGCCATCTTGGTTGGCTTGCTGCGGCGGGTTATCCAATTCTTGTTGGGTAACAAGCGTCGACTTTAATCCCAAATCGGCGAAGGTAGCTTGCCAAGTATCCGCTTCAATTTCGCTAAGTCCTTGGCGACAGAATACCTGTTGCTGGCTCAGCCAAGCATCACACTCGTGCTCACTTAGCTGCCATTCATTACGCAACTTAAGCCGCACATCTTCAGGCATAATACCGGGTAAACACTCCCCGCTGGCCAGAACACATAGTAAGCTGGAGGGCTCATTCATGCGACTTTTCCTGCCATCATCACCTGCATAAACAGCACGTTATCTAGCTCGGCTTGATTATGACAGCCCGCACTGATCGCGACATGGTTGCCTTCTACTTGCCACTGGCCTAGGGCAATCCCCTGCATATCGCGAACCACCCAAGCCGAGGTGGCATCATCTTGCTCGGTGACCTTAATCCCCACTATGCGCAGCAGTCGGCGTCCCAACGCGCCCAAGTGGGCAAAATAGTCAAAATCCATTAACTCATCACGCATTTCAGCAGCGAGCTCTGTGGCTTTTTCTTCCACTCCCCATTCAAACTCACAGCGATAAAGGGCAATGCCCGATTCATCGACAAAGTGCCAAATTTTGCCACCGCGCCAATGTCGCAGTTGCCCCAGTAGGTGCCCTTGTTGGTCATACACTTGGTAAACCTGTTGCAACGGCGATTGCAACCATAAACTGCGACACCATAAGCGCTGAGATAAGGGCAAGGAATAAACTTGGTTAGCGTTGAATAAACTATTTAATAGCAGCATCAAGCCAAATAAAATAAATAACCCGATAGCCGTCGCCAAACCAGCTGGCAAAGCACTAAACAAGTGCGTTTTCATGGCGTGCTGCATCACGTAATAGCTGGCTAGCATTGCCAATAAGGCGGCACCTGCTTCACTAAAGCCTGATGTTTTGCGGCTTAAACTAAACGCTTGGTTATTTTGGCTGTCGATCAATTTGTAATCTGCCGAACGGTTAAAAATCAGCGCTTTGATATCACCGTATTCCAGCCTAAGTTCAGCCTGATAAATACTGCGCAACATGGCGTCTTCGAGGCCTAATTGTTGACGAAAAAACGGCTGGATCAACTTATCCTTTGGGCTGTAAATAATGTCACTGTGCAAACCAAGTTGCTGTAACTTTTGCTGAGTGGCGACTAATTTTGCCTGTTCAGCACTACGTCGGAGCACCTTGCGCTGCGGCGCGAGTAGTGCGCTGGCTTTTGACTCGCTGATGCTAAGCTCATCCACCAGCGCAAATTTTACCTCAGCTAATTCGCGCCCTTTTACCAAGCGACCATGGCTAATCAGTAAGTATTCACAATCCATCTACTTATTGCTCATGCTGCTCAAGACGGTGTTGAATCACCAGCAAAGCGATTACCGCCACTATGATGCAGGCTAAGGGCCAAACGGGCGCTTGGTCTAACGCCGTGAGATAGACTGAGCCAATACAGTTCGCTACACCAAACGCTAAAAAGCCATAACTTATCCAAGTGACGATTCTTAGGCGTTTTTTGTACTTTATAAAGACCATCTCACTCATGCAAACTCACCCTACATCCCCGTTAAACGGCTAGCATAAGCACAATAAATAAAATCTTCGGGATCTTTTAAATCAGCCAAACAATCAATACCGATACGACTGCCACCGCCCTTGGTATAGCTGTCAACGCAACTCGTTTTCGCTTTATTGATCTTATTCACCGCATCTTGGTATTTAGCCTCAAACTCATTTTCTTTCATACCTTTACGCATATGAGCTTCTTTAGCGCGCTGCTTATAAGCGGCCAAACCTGCGGTCATATTTTTAATTGCGCTGTAGCATTGCGTTGCCGGATCTTTACCGCGAGAGGGCTTTTCTGTTTCGGACTGACTTAAGCTGGTGTAGGTCGGTTTTTTCGCCACACCGCGATAATTTCCAGAAGGGAGGTCTTCGGTCACCGACACTTGGTTTACATTATGTTTGTCATTTACGACGCTGGCCGGAGTGCTATCGCTGTAGTGGGTGACACCATTTTCATCAACCCATTTATATACTTTTTTAGCCATACTTGGTGCACTGATTAGCACTGACAGCACCACTAAACCTGCCCACTTTTGCCATCTGTTCATGGTCAACATCCTTATCTTTTCCTAGCCCACACCCTGACTTGGCGCTAGGGAATCGCAAAATCGGTTATATTATTGGTAAAAAAAAGCTCAAAGTACAATCATGTTTTAAGAAGTTTGACTGAGTCCGCGCCTAGCGACTATAAACCCAATAGGACATGAGAAGGGTTAATTAAAATTTGTGCTCTACAACATATTGAATGGCATATAAATTCGGATATTGAAATGGATTATTGCAGCCTATTGGCATTAGGCTGCGATAAATTCATTAAAGCGGCGTGAGATCATCGGCTAACAATTTATCAAGCAACAGCTCTCCCTTGCCATTAACCCGAAACTCACCGTATTTGGCTGCTTCATAGCGCTCGCCATGCCCTTCTTGGAAAAAATATGCGTTGGTAGCGAGTTTGACTTTATGGCCGCGAATTCGCACTTGTAACAACAGCTCTCCATTCGCGGGATCTCGCTTTTGATACTCTGGCACCAGCTCGATAAAACGACCGATGCTTTGTTGGTTAAGCTTCACTCGAACATAGGCATTTAGGTTTTCGGCATCGGCGCTGGCGCGGATCTCCCTTAAGATCTGATAGTTCAGCGTCATATAATCGCCTTGCATTAACGAGCGAGGATCAACGGGCGCGAGTTCCAAACGCACGATATCGCCTTGCGCCAGCCATTTTTCTCGCTGCACTATATCCCAGTTAACGAATGCCAGCAGCGCTATGGTTAGGCCGATGACGATGGCGATACTGCGGCTTGCTTGCGGTTTTGCTTTCATTTCGCCTCCATCATTGGCGACTCATCTCGCTTAGTTAAATGCTGGCTAAATAGCTTGCTCACCGCCCAGCGCACTAAGAGTAAGAAAATCCCTAACGCCGTTAACAGCAGCGACTTTTCAAGTAAGCTCACACTTAACGAATAGTAATAACTAGCAATAAACAGCGGTATGCTGACGATTGCTAATGCCGATAGCACTTTATCTTGACGCTGTAGTCCCAACAGTAAGAATAGCGCAGCACTGCTTAGTCCAGCTAAGGGAATCGACATTAACCCAAGCAGTAACACACTGCCCATGGCAACCATACCCACCTTAGATGATAGGGCTTGTTGCTGCTCGGATAAGATTTGTCGCACTACTAATAGACTCGCTAACACGCTTAATGACCAAGGCAGCAGTGATGACCAAAGGGAAAACTGGGCTAAGGTAGTGGCGAAAAAATCGAGCTCGTTCAAGCCCAGACTTAACAAGCATTGAGCCAATAAAGTCCAGCTAGCAAAGGCGTAAACCAAGGTAGTTAGACGGCCATAATGCGCCCCCAGCTTGCCGAGGTTAAGGCTAAGTAACAAGGCGAGAAACAAAATCACCAGTGGCATAAGGCTCAGCCAATGCCATTGATATAAAATGCCGCTAATACAAGCCGCAATCCCCACCCCATTTAAAAATATGTTTAAACGATTATTAATAAAGTAGGTATGGGTCATCAGCAGCACGGCAAACAGGGTAAACCAAATCAATTCATGGCGATAATCTAATAACGCCGCTAAGCCCCAACCAATACCCAGTAAGCCGCTTAAACCAAATACCATGGCAAACTGAGCCACGAACACTTTTTGTACCTTGGCATTGCGATCTAACACTACCCCGAAAACAACAAATATCGACGCAAAGACTATAATGCCATGCTCTAGGGCATCGCTAACCAGCAGCGCCAAAAAACTGCCCATAAAGCCCAATAAAAACAAGGCCGCTACCCAACCAGCAAAACCCTGCAAAATACCTAAATACCAAGGCGGCATAGCAAGTTCAGCGGGCATTGCAGTGTCTTTATTCACACACTCAGCTTGTTGTAGCTTTTGCCATAAGGAAGCAGCATTAGACTCCATTAGCTTCTCCTTCCTCATCGTCTTCCTTGGGCTGCAACGGCAACCACTGAGCTCGGATCTTAGTTAACCATACCGATACCGCCGCGGTGGCCATAACGATATACATGGCAATAAAAAAGAACACCCCAAACTCATCAAATGAGTCCAGCATATTCACCCCCAGCCAAACGGTACTCACCGCAATCGCGCTAAAACATACTAAAGCGAGCGGCAACAATTGATGCAATACCCAGCGCGCTAAGGCAAATACAGCACAGGCATAAACAAAATAGTAAACAAACGAAGATGAGGCGCTTATTTCGAGCGCTTGCCAACAGCCGTAAACCGTCAGTGTTACCATCGCCACCAAAATACTCAGCGACTGACAAATTGGGGCATGCAAGCGTTGCCACTGATAGTGCTGCGCCGCTAACAAGCCAATATATAGCAAACCGTTAAAGGCGCTGATAAACACTAAGGTAAAGACATCAGCGTCAAACCAGCCCCAAGCTTGCGGCCAAGTATGAAAGTACAAAGCCATCGATAAATTAACCAGCGCTAACAGCTTTAGCCACAACAGATCAAAGCCACCTAATAATGCCAATGGCACTAAACACAGGGACCAAATAGCAAATAATTGCCAAGGATCGGCGCCCGTCTGATAGGTTTGCCCCACTAAGGCCAATAGGGCACCGATCATCAAACTTAACCCCAATAAACAGGCATTGGCCTTGGAAGGCCCCATCCCCGCAGGGTTTTGCTCACGCTCGCGCCAACGCAGCCCAGCGTAAGCCAACATGCAGGCCAGCAATAGCGCCTGAACCAAAGCAAACTTGCCAAACTTATCGAGATCTTGCCAGTTAAAAGCGAAAAAGATGATTACGCCAGCGCCTATGAATAATACGCCAAGCCAAAGTAATAATTGTTCGATGGTTTCACGCCAAGCCACAGCTGGCTCAGCCTCTGCCGCCAGCGCTAACGCCTTAGGCATCTGCTCGGGTTTAAGCTCACCTTGTTGATACCAAGTCCATACTTGATCTCGTAACTTACTCATTTCCTTGCCTTCTCTGACCAACACAGCCAGTTTCATCATAGTCTTTATTAGGCTATTTTGTAACAAGTCTCTCGAGTAGATTTGGATAAAATGGTTTGCCCCTTTGAGGCTAATGGTAAGTTGAGTAAAGCTAGATTGGCTAGCCCTACTCAATCACTCAACATTATGACGCTAGAGGGCACAATCTGCTGGCGAGCTGTTATCCCTTGGCCAGCGCGCGGTTGGGTTGGTTAAATCAAGAGTGATAAAGTCGAGCCCCTCACTCATGTTCGCAGGCGGCAAGTCGGTTTCCAGCACATACATGCCGGGCGTCACATTACCTTGACTAGCATTGCTGGCCGCTTGATTGGCGGCAAGGTCGCTATAGCGTAAACCAAACATATCAAAATAGCCTTGCCAGTTGCGCGCGGTTATATAACTGAGCGCCACCAGCATAAAGTCGTTGCCGGGAATTTGCGACACATTACGCCCGCCGTAAATGGCATCGCCGCTGTAAGCAAACTGGCTAAACCCTAGGCTGGCTTTTTGTGCATCCCATGTGGCTTGATCACGCGCGGCATCGGCAAAAATACGGCTGTATTGATACATCAAAGTAAACAAATGAAAGCCGTTGTCTAACTGGCTGCCATCGCGCAATACCGCCTTGTGATTTTGCAGTGCCAGTTGAATATAAAATGCCATGCGATAGCCATTGTGGGTGGCATAGGCATTGCTGGCCCATGGCCCTTCATAGCGGTCGCCAGAGTCTAACGCACGACAGCTACTACTTAACACCACGCGTTGATTTTGACTATCGGTTAACGCCAAGGCGTCTGACATAAACACATAAAACAAATCCTTATGGTTCATATGGCCATCGGTCAATGTGGTGGTTTGTAAATCACGCAGGTAATGGGCCCGCCACTTCACATAATATGGAAAGATGTTATTCGAGTTCTCCCCTGCTCTAGAGCCGTATTGGCTCCAGTCATTGTGTCCAGAAGCGGGGACATATTGCACATTAAGCCTGTTGGTTTGCAGGTTATGACCCAGTTCATGGTTGTCACCCCACCCGGTTGGCGAAATATTCCAGGCTGCATCCCAAGGGTTACCACTGCAGCCTGCGCCGCAATGGGCGTTTTGGTCATAGTTGGCATGTTGGATCAATTGTCTTGTGTGCAGCTGAGGGTCGATACAAGCTTGATTGCCAAATAACCCAGTACACGCCGCTAACACATCTGCGGGCAAAGACTCGGTTAAGGTTTTGCCTTGCACTTTAAGCCCAGCCAAGGTGTAAACCGCGCCTATGTGATCGTCTCGCACCGAGGTTAATAACGCCGCAACATCAGCAATGGCACCGCCGATTGCACCGGTAAATTTGTCGCGGCGCATGTGTTGCTCTGCCCCTTCACTGCGTAGATCCACATGGGGCAATTCGGTATTACTTAATAACTGCTCAAAGCGGCTAATTTGCGCCTGATCACTGGCATCTAAAATCGCAGGATGCTCGGCGATACCTTGGGCTTGTACTTGCACTCGATAAGGCGCTTCGCCACCTTGAATATAAAGGTATATCGGCCCACCATAGGGGCTACTAAAGGTGACGGTATTACCCGCTGTTAACGATAAGCGCGATTGCTCAAGCTCGAGTGGCGAATAGTAATTAGCACCATTAAACACTCGGTTGGTGTTAGCGCGGTGATAGTTTAGTTTTACTTTTACCGTGGCGCTGTTGCTATCGAGTCGTTGCAACTTAATGGTTTGACCCGGCAAGGCATACCAACCAGTTGTGGTCCATTGGCCTTGATAAGGCACTTCAACCCACTGGCTTTGTGTGGTGGTAGCCGGATAAGAGTAATGACTGGCTTGCCCTTTTTGCACCAAGCTTTTATCTACCACATATTGGCCCAAATCGGGTTGCGCCAGATTGTTGGCGCGCCCATAGCTCACCACCCAATCGGCGAACAAAGCCTGCGCAAATGCTTGAGGCTCGGCCAAGGTGATGGGGTAATCGATTTGCCCACGGTATTTATCGGCCAATAACAATGCGGTTTTGAGTAATCGATATTGGCTCGAAGTGGCATCTTTAAATACATCTATGCCCCAGCTATCCACCGCCATTGCTCCCCCCCGAAACCAATCGGCCGCGGCTTTGAAGGCGTTGCTAAAGTCACTATCAGAACAATTGATGTAGTTAGTCGCACAACCTGCCACTGTGTCCACCGCCACGCTGCCTTGCTGATAGTGAGCCAGTAAATCCGCAATCTTGATTAAGTCTTGATCGGCCACCAGCAGCTCATTGGGCTGTGCATTAACAACCTGATGTTTAGAGCAGTAATTACCGTAGGTTTGCAGCGCCATGTAGCGATACAAATCTTGGTTCATGGCGCTGGCTTGTCGGCGATAATTAATCACTAATAACGGAATTTGATTTTGCTTGGCAAACTCGATGGCGCTGGCGATCGGCTGATTGCCTCGGCCCTCGCGGTCAATATCACTGACGATGATCAGATCGGGCTGCTGGGCATCAATACAGCCCAGCAAGGCTTCGTAATCACAGCTATTTGCGGCATTGATTTGATGGCTATCTGGATAATGCAGTTGCAACCAATCGCGGATCCGTTCGTTATGGGGGAAATACCAGCTATCGGCGTTAGATGAAACGTGAGTTGTGATTATTTTTAGCGCCGGCTTGGCAGTGCTTCGTGGCGTAGCGCTGCCTTGGGTTAACCAGCCTAGTAAGTTAGTTAACACTTGATCGGTTTCGGCACTAGTATTAACCGAAAATAAATTGGCGGCCATGGCGCTGTAGCGGTGGCCATTTTGCTCACCTAAGGCAATCAAGCCCGCTTGTGAAGCAGCGCCGCTGCCAGTTTGATTAGCTCGCAACACAATGGTGCTTTGGCTGGGATCAACCACACTAAAGGTAATACTGTCATGGCTAGGATACCAAGTTAAGGGCGTGGTAACACCTTGATAAATAGCGCTACTGCGTGACTGCTGCGTTTGTTGTAATTGACTGATTTGTTGCTGAGCAAAGGTCAGTATTTCGGCCTCGGTTGCCAGCGTATGATCACCTCGGTTTAAAGCCAGTTCAGCATTAGCGATAAATTCAGCGTTAATGACACAAGCCAGCTCGGCCTCAACCTGATATTGATTACCACTCAACTGACCAGCGCAACCCGTTACCTGAGCAAGTTGGTAACCCGCGTTAGCTTGGAGATCAAAGGTGGCTACACTGCCTTGAGCAATATCTATTTGAGTCGGTGAAATTTGTCCACCTTGGTTGACTTGAGTGCTAATCGTGACCACAGGCAAAGGCTCTGTGCTTGGCGTAACACTGGGCTCTATACTGGGACTAATACTAGGTGCAATACTTGGAAGTATTTCATTCCCTCCCTGATTCTCATTACCTGAATCATTACTGCCAGAGCCTCCGCCGCAAGCTGTTAGCCCCAACAATGCGATAGAGCAAGCCCCTACCTTTAGCAAATGATTCAATCCCACAACAGCCACCTAATACTTTTGCATTAAAGTTGGCGACTATAAGTGATCGGCCATAATTTTGTCAGTGAGTATTTAAAAAGCTGCAAGGTAACTCACACAGCGAAACAAGGAGACGGTTTAGGGCGTTATTATTTCAGCCGACAACGTGATCCTTGGCTAAAGGCTCATGCTATGTCCAAACGCGCGATCAGCCCCATTTCAAACCATGCCTGTAGCGCTGATAACACTTGTTGCGGCGCAACTTCGCCGTCAAAATAATCGAGCATTAATTCACATTGCTCAGCAAAGTTTTGGCCTTGAATAAAGCCTAATAACAGCGCGTGTTGATAGGGCGCAAGGGAAATAAACTCGGTTAATCGCGTGGCTCCGCGCCACAATAGCCAATGGCGCGTTGAGCTATAATCTGGCGCATCAGGGGCTTGCTCGACTTTAATGCTTTGCCACGCATCTACCGCATTACTTTGGCAGCTAAACAATTGCGATTGCCATCGCGTTTGAGCATAACTTGTGATCAAAAATCTAAGCAGTGCACAACAAAAAAATCAAATAATTGACAAAAATATAAAAAGAATAAAAAATAACTTCTTTAATTTACACTAAAGGAGTAGTCATGGTTCTAATGTTTTTTATGAAGGGATTTACCTTCATTAGTATTATTGTTGGCTTAGCTTTCTGTCTTATTCCAGCCTATATGGCTGAAAATCGAATGCGCAGTGGCCCAACGTGGTTCTTTTTAGCTTTGGTTTTCAGCCCTTTAATATGCATTATTATATTGGCTACCCTAGATACCAACTCCCCAGATCCAGAAGCTGCTGAAAAATATTCTCAAATCGGAAAGCTAAAAGCAGAGTTTATTCAACTGTATAATGCAAATGAATCCATTTTATCCAGCCATGACTATTTCAAAGATATTTGGCAAGGAGCAACAGGCATTAGAGCTTTTAATTATGAGCAACTCGATTCCGCGCTCAGAACAGCTAAAGAAGTGATCAGCGAAGCAAAAAGCAATCAATCCCCAGAGCAAGCTTAATAAGCCGTATTTGAGTAACTCACCACTAGGCTGAGACGAGCTCTAAACGCGCGATCAGCCCCATTTCAAACCATGCCTGTAGCGCTGATAACACTTGTTGCGGCGCAACTTCGCCGTCAAAATAATCGAGCATTAATTCACATTGCTCGGCAAAGTTTTGGCCTTGAATAAAGCCTAATAACAGCGCGTGTTGATAGGGCGCAAGGGAAATAAACTCGGTTAATCGCGTAGCTCCGCGCCACAATAGCCAGTGGCGCATTGAGCTATAATCTGGCGCGGCAGGGGCTTGCTCGGCTTTAATGCTTTGCCACGCTTCTACCGCATTACTTTGGCAACTAAATAATTGTAAGCTCGGATGAAATCGCAGCTGGCAAGCAGGCCATTTGGCTGCGGGAAGTTGCTGCAAATCGGCAAAGCTTAACCTTGGTGCATCGGGCGCATCAAAGGCATTTAATAAACGACGCTCAAAAGCGGCGATATCGGCAATGATAGGGTACTGAGCAAAAGGCGCTTGTTGAGTTAAAAACAATGGCAAATCATCGCAGTAATCGCGCAGAGATACCACCTTAGACGGATGTTGCTCGATATAAGCTGTCACCATTTGCTCAAATAGCTCATCGCCTAAGTAGCTCCCCAATGTTTCATGATCGGTTTCTATGGTTTCTCGCAGCCGCACCCGATAAGCATTGTGATAAATGGCCATGCGCGTATCCAGCGTTATCGCGCCTTGATCGACGATGTGAGGAGCCAATGCTGACGCCTCGCCGCTGTTGAGGTAATCCATAAAAGCAGATTGTAGTTGGCGTAAGGCGCGACTCATTAGCTCACCTTTGCGGGAGTGTTAAGCAAACGAGTTGTCAACTGCGGAAACTGTTTGAGCGCGATACTTGCTGCTTGTTGCAGCTCTTGCGCTAAAGCGGGGAACTCTGGAATATTGCCATCGCGCTCGATCATAGTGCTAACCAAGCCAAATCGCTGTAGTGCTTGCTGATACAAGTGCCACACTGGCTCGACGACATCTTGATCATGGGTATCAATCACATAGTCGCCATAATCACTGTGACCTGCGAGATGAAATTGCTGCACACGCTTGGGGTTAATTTTGTTTAAGTAAGCTAAAGGCTCAAAACCATGATTGCGCGCGCTAACATAAATATTGTTAATGTCGAGTAAGATTAAGCAGTCGGCTTGCTCTGCCACCGCATTTAAAAAATCCCATTCATCCATGCTTGAATCTTGATAAGACAAATAACTTGAAACATTTTCTAACAAGATCCTCCGGCCCAAAAAATCTTGCACTTGAGTGACGCGCTGAGCTACATGGTCAACCGTCTCTTGGGTATAAGGCAAGGGCAGTAAATCATGGCTGTTTTGACCGTGAACCGAAGTCCAACATAAATGATCTGAGATCCATTTAGGTTGCACCTCATTCGCCAACTTCTTCAGGGCTTTTAAGTAATCCATATTAAGCGGGTCTGTGCCGCCAATAGACATAGACACGCCGTGCATCACCAAAGGATATTGCTCGGCAATGGCATCAAGATAGTACTTTGGCTTGCCACCCGCGACCATGAAGTTTTCCGATAACACCTCAAACCAATCGACTTGAGGCTGATGCTGCAATACATGCTCAAAATGTGCGGTGCGTAAACCTAAACCAAAACCTAAAAAATCGCCTGTTAGCTGATGATTAGCCATGTTGTTCCTTTGCAATCAAAGTTAGCTTGCCTACACGAACTTCCGGCAGGCAAGCAAATCAGTGTAAGCTGACTAGGCTTTGGTTTTTCCGCCAATATCACTACACGATTTAGCTGATGTATTTACAAAACCATGACCTTTACAGCTAGCATGACCGGCGCAAGCATTGTCTGCGGTTTTACAATCATTATGGCCTTTACACATATTCACGCCATAACACTGCACTAATTCCGCCTTGTTAACTTGGCCTTGCCAATCATCTTTCACTTCACCGCCCACATCACCGCAAGCCTTACTGGGCATAGCAACAAAACCTTGGCCTTTACAGCTTGCCTTACCGGCACACGCATTATCCGCGGTTTTACAATCGTTATGCCCGCCGCAGCTATTTACCCCGTAGCAATGCACTAAATCCGTGCTATTGGCGCTGGCTTTGTCGGTACTACCTGCATGGGCCATTTGCGACATTCCCGCCATCGCCATGGCTAGTGCCGCTCCCGTGAATACATTCTGTGCTGTTTTATTCATGCTATTTTCCTTACTAGCTGTACCTGATATGCAATACAGCCTTAATGGATGATTCAAAAAGGCTGCTCTCTTCTACCCTACAACTAACAAAGAGAACTTAACCTTAACAATCCCGCAACAAGCAGGTAACCAAGTAGACCTGTGCGCAGACAAATTAATTTCGTCTTGGGGCAGAAATTTTTAGTGCAGCGCTTGGATAAGCTAAAGTTAACGATAAGGTAAGTGTGAGGTAAGGTTGCTTATAATGACTTAGTTGTTGTTAATATGAGTTTAAATAACCATAACGCCGCGAATAAGCAAGACACAAAATAGAGGTTAATCATGGCTGTAAATCTGAGTACAAAAGAAAAGCGCGTGTTATCGGAGCTGATTATTCCTGCAAGACCCGATACCTTGGTAAAGCTACTAGAAGAAGCAGATAAACCTGAGCCAAACCTAACTGAAATAGCGAAACTAATTGCATCGGATTTGGCTATTTCAAGCGTTATCCTACAGTTAGTTAACTCGGCAGAAGCCATGCTGTGCAATAAAGTCACCTCGGTGCAAAAAGCCGTTCTGATCCTAGGCCTAGCGCGAACCCTGCCGCTTGTTAAAGCCATTGCCTTGCAAAATGCGTTTGAACAAAGCCCTGCCTTGGTCAGTTTTTGGCAACAAATTAATCAACTGAGTTTGACTTGTATTCGCATAGCTAAGCAATTAAATAAGCCACAATTAGCAGAAACCGCTTACATGCTGGGGATGTTTCATATGGCAGGCATACCTATGATGATCATCTCATTCGATAACTACGAAAAAGACATGTTACCGCAAGCAAAAAAAGCGGGCTGGCAAAGTTTATTGACTCATGAAAAAGACTATTATGGCTCAACTCACCCCACAGTCGCTGCGATGCTGGCACAGCGCTGGCAGTTGCCGCGTCAGTTAATTGAAATGATTTTCCATCAATATGATTTAGCCAGTCTCGCCCAGTCAAAGTACATAAATGCCACGGGCTTAGACCTAATATCGATCATCAAGCTTGCCCGCTATGCTTGCTTACCCGAAGGTGAAGCCGAACGGCAAGCCAGTGAGGCTTTCGTTTGTAACCATTTACAGCTCTCAGCCGAAGAGTTGGAGCAGTTACTTAATCCTTAAGCTAGATCCCCAAATCGGCCAACCAACGCTGATGATAACCTTGCAACTTTAAGTGGCGCTTGGACGTTAAATGTTCGCGCTGCTCTTGCTCTGAGTGAAATGGGCCAGCTTGACACAAATAGCAAGTATTTAAGCTATCGTCACGCTGTTGCGGCGGCGTTAGCTGCTTAGCCAGCTCGGCGGGTAATGGCCTTGTGTCCGCTTTATTGCGCCAAATATAAGTATAACTGGCGGTATCTTTGACAAATTTATCCCGGTCGACATTGCGCATTTGATAACCCGGAAAGTCAGCGAAAGAAAATGGCACCTTGCCTAAGCAAGCTAATTCTGTGTTTAAATGCAAGCTATGCTCTATATCCCACTCACTATAAGGTTTGACATCTTTTGAGCTGATGTAAATGAGACCCGCCCCTTTTGGATCCAGACCATAGCGCTGGGCGTGTTGTAAAAAGTTATGTAATAAACGGCGGTTTCGCAAATTGCTGTCTATCTTGCCATTGGCTTCAAACTCGGCTTTGCTGGTGTAACCCGGCACTAAAGGGAATTGAAAGATAATCAAATCAAAATGGTTGAGGAACTGCCCTTGATCTTGCCCTAGCTTCAACCAACTTTGTGGCTGGGTCACATCAAACAGCTCTGCCACAGTGATAGCAGCACGCTGCGCCATGGTGTGCAGCTTTTGCCAAAAATCATCACCGTATTTTTCTGCTAGCTCAGCGTGACTGTCATAGATACTGGCAAAGAGTTGGCGTGGTTGATACTGCGCAGCCAAAGCCGCAGAAAAGGACAAGTCGCCATCGCCAACGACCATAATGCGCCAATCTGGATCGATAAACATACACTTCTCGAGCAATCAAAAAGTGCATGGTACAAACTGATGCTGAGTGCATCAAGTAAACTCTGCTGCTAACTAAAAGTGATAGCTATACCCGATAGTCTTGGCCTAGCTGATTGATGGTACTCACTATGGTACCTGGAATATCTGACAAAGGAGCAATTCGAGCGACGCCACCAGCTTGGATCGCTGCTTTAGGCATACCAAAAATGACGCAGCTTGCTTCATCTTGAGCTAGGGTGATCCCACCTGCATGGGCCACATCTAGCATACCAATCGCGCCATCTTTACCCATTCCAGTCAAAATAACCGCTAAGGCATTTTGCCCAACAGCTTGGGCAACCGAGCGAAACATCACATCGACCGATGGCTTATGCCCTGTGACGCGCTCTCCATCACTGAGTTTTACACGATAATCCGCACCACTTCTCACTACCAATAAGTGCCGATCACCCGGTGCTATGTAAGCACAGCCGGGAAGCAAGCGCTCACCTTCTTCTGCTTCTTTAACCCGGATCGGACAATTTGCATCTAAGCGATTGGCAAAGGTTTTAGTAAATCCTGGCGGCATATGTTGAGTAATCACCATCGCAGGGGTATCCACCGGCAAACTTGATAGCACCGACATCAGTGCCTCTGTACCACCTGTACTGGCACCGATGGCAATAATTTTTTCTGACGTTTTAAATTTAAAGCTATAACTTGGCGAGGCCGCTTTGCGCTGCTTACGCTCTTGTATTTTAGCCTTTGCAACCTGCTTGATTTTAGCGACAATCTCATCGCGATATTGCTCGATACCGCTAGCAATATCTAACTTAGGCTTAGGAAAGTAATCTATCGCCCCCAACTCTAATGCCTTTAAGGTAACCTCAGCGCCCTGCTCGGTCAGGCTCGACACCATCAACACAGGAGTGGGTCTAGCCTTCATTAATCGGTCAAGAAAGGTCAAACCATCCACCTTAGGCATTTCAACATCTAAGGTGATCACATCTGGCCTGTAACTGTTCACCATGTCTTTGGCTACATAGGCATCAGGCGCAGCCCCTACTAGCATCAGCTCAGGATCTTGATTAATAATTTCACTGAGCAAACTGCGAATAAGCGCTGAGTCATCCACTACTAAAACTTTGATTCTATTAGTCATCAAATAACTCCACATCGCCCGCTTCTGGCTTCGCTTTTAGTTTCATTCGGTATTCGCTCTCACGATCCATAATGGTGCTGTTATGAATATTTTTAATTTTTCTGACCATAACCCTGCCCGAATCGGGAAAGAAATAAACCTTGCGCGGATACACATCAAGTAAATCACTGGCCAAAATGGGAATATGCTCGGTTTGTAAGTAGTCTTGTACAAACTCCGCATTACGCTCACCGACATTCACGGTCATGAATCCTTTCAACACATTACCACCACCAAAAACCTTAGCCTCTAGCCTATCGCGATGAGCGCCCAGCTTCAGTAAGTGGTTAATTAGGATTTCCATGGCATACACGCCATAACGACCGGATGCCGAGAATAAGTCATTCGGTTGGCTGTTATCTTGTGGTAACAAAAAATGATTCATGCCAGCAATGTTAAGAACGGGATCGCGTAAACACACTGACACACAAGATCCTAATACCGTCACGATTAAAGTATTTTGTTTGGTCGCAAAGTATTCTCCCGGCAAAATTTTCACCGCATCGCAACCAAAGTGGCGATCATAGTAACGATTTGGCGCCAAATGAGGGTTGTTAAGTTCAAACTCCATTGCTTAGCCCTCCCATCATATTTGGTCGGTACGTGGTTTTCCCTGCGGGCTTAACCAAATGGCTCGCGTGAGAAAAATTTTCCGAATGACCCGCTATATATAGACCGTTGTTCGGCAACAACTTAATCATCCGCTCCAAGATGGTTAATTGAGTCGGACGGTCAAAATAAATCATCACGTTACGACAGAAGATAATATTGATTGGCGCCTTTACCGACCAATTTGGCGACAGTAAGTTAAGTTGCCTAAACTCCACCATTGCACGCAGTTCGGGCACAACTTTGACATAACCAGCTCGGGGCCCCTTACCCTTAAAGAAAAATTGCTTACATCTTTGCTCTGGCAACCCCTTTATTCGATCAATCTGGTATATGCCCTGCTCTGCATGCCTGAGCACATTGCTGTCTATATCTGTGGCAATGATTTTAATTGGCGTATCAAAACGGCCAAAATGCTCGGCCACTACCATGGCGATGGAATAGGGCTCCTCGCCGGTGCTGCTGGCCGCGCACCAAATCTGCCGAGTTTCTGGGTGATGAGCGAGATATTGTTGCAACACGTCAAAATGATGCGGCTCACGAAAAAACGATGTCAGGTTTGTCGTTAGCGCATTGATAAATAGCTCTTCTTCAGCCGAATGCCGATTAAGGTAAGCCAGATAATCAGGAAAGGTGGTTAACCTTAGCGCTCTCAGTCTTCGAGCCAAACGACTGTAGACCATAGAGTCTTTACTATCAGCTAAACGGATCCCCGTCAGCTGATAGAGTAAAGATCTCACCGCCTCAAAGTCTGGTTTGCCATAATGAAACTCACGCTGATCCCCGCCTTCCCTGTTGCCCATCTAGTGCCCCTATTTGGCTAAAAGCTTTCCCATTCATCATCATCGGATTGAGCTGGTTTAATAGGCTTAATTGGCTGTTTAACCACGGTTTTAACCTCGTTAACAGGTGACTTTAATGCTGCCACTACCGGTTGCACCGCCGTCATACTTTGGTGAGAGTCATCCAACTTAAACTTGGTCACATTGCGCGCCATTTGCGCCGCTTGTGACAATAAGCTTTCGGCAGCGGCAGCCGCTTCCTCTACTAGGGCGGCATTTTGTTGAGTCATCTCATCCATTTGGTTAACGGCTTTACCTACTTCATCTAGCCCAGATGCTTGCTCGGCAGATGCAGCTGCAATTTCAGCCATGATATCGTTGACCCGTTTAATTGAGGTCACTATCTCTTTCATGGTATCGCCAGATTTACCTACTAGCTCGTTACCGTTATTGATTTTATTTACCGAGTCTGAAATCAGTGACTTGATGTCCTTCGCCGCATTGGCTGAGCGCTGCGCTAAGGTGCGTACCTCAGATGCCACCACGGCAAAACCTCGACCTTGCTCGCCAGCTCGGGCCGCTTCCACGGCGGCGTTGAGTGCCAAAATATTGGTTTGGAAGGCGATACCGTCTATCACCCCAATAATGTCGGAGATTTTTTGCGATGATTCATTAATCGAAGCCATGGTTGCCACTACCTGCTCAATTAGCTCTCCGCCATTGCCTGCCACTTCTGAGGCTTTTGCTGACAAGGTATTAGCCTGTTTCGCATTATCCGCATTTTGGCGTACGGTTCCGGTTAACTCTTCCATACTTGACGCAGTTTCTTCCAAACTGGAAGCTTGCTGCTCGGTCCGGCTTGATAAATCCGTATTCCCTTGTGAAATCTCACTGGCCGCAGTATTGATTGTTTCAGCGGCCAAGCGAATTTCACCGAGCATCTCGGCTAAATTTGCAGCCGTTTGATTACAGCCATCTTTAAGCTCTTCAAATGAACCTTGATATTGTGCGTCAACTCGCTCGGTTAAATCCCCTTGAGCAATGGCCTTTAAGACTCGGCTAATATCATTTAAACCACTTTCCGTGGTGCGCAGTAATGAATTAAGGCCTTCGGAAAGTTTAAGGAAGAAACCTTCTTTATTGTCTGTATCAATGTAGCCAGTAAAATCCCCTTGTGCAGCAGCGGTGACCACCGAGCTCACTTCGCTTTCAATCATCACTTCTTGGGTTCTGTCTAACCACTCCACTACCGAGCCAAGACGAGAGCCATCTTTGGCAAAAATAGGATTGGCCACCAGCCTGAAGTGACGCTTGCCAACCACAATATTACCGGTGTAGGCCTTGGTTAGTTTTGCTAGCAAGTCCATCTGGTGAGAGGGGTTTTTATGAAACACATCCATATTACTGCCGATAATTTTGTCGACGGAAAAATGCGGTAATACCGCACGTAAATCGGCTTCGGCTTCTCTCAGCATATTTTCAACCGACTTATTCATATAGATAATGTTTCGCTCTGAATCCGCTATCATGACATTGGTCGTTGTCGTATCAAGCGCCCCCAAAATACGGCTAAGCTCTTGCTCTGCAGCCACTTCTTTAGTTCGGTCAAGCCACTCAACCACTGAGCCTAGGCGCTCACCTTGGTCATCAAAAATCGGGTTGGCCAGTAACCGAAAGCTTCTACCGGCCACCACAATGTTACCAACATAGGTTTTTTCCAACGTAGCCAATAGTTTTCGTTGATGAGAGGGGTCTTTATGGAAGATATCCATATTACTGCCAATCAGTTGGTCAACATCAAAATGGGGCAACTCTTTACGTAAATCAGATTGAGCCTCGCGCAGCATGGCTTCAACCGCCTTATTCATAAAGATGATATTGCGATCCACATCGGCCACCATTACATTAGACGAAGTGGCGTCTAGGGCAGAGGTTAATCTTAAAGAAAGCAATTCATGGCGCTTAATTTCGGTTAAATCATGCCATTCGACCGATGTGCCAAGTGACTCTCCGCGCTCATCTTTTAATGGGTTCAAAACAAGCTTAAAACAGCGCCCCCCCACTTTAATTTCGGCGCGATGGGTATCGCTTAACTGGCTTAAGATACCTTTTTGGTGCTGCGGCTGACGATGAAAAATATCGATATTGCTGCCTAGCAAGGTCGCCACCGAGAACTGTGGCAAGTCTTTACGAATGTCCTCTTGCGCATCGGATAACATATTGATGACGGCTTTATTGGCGTACACTATGTTGCGCATCGCGTCGGCAATCATAAAGCAAGTTGAACTGTTATCTAAAGCCAAGCTAGCACGCTGTAACGCCAGTTGTTGTTGCGAGTTACCAAACCAAGTTGCAATTCCCATTGTTATCCCTCCGACGCCATTGCGGTCTCATCAAATAAGCCCAGCTCATGGCTGGATATTAATTTTTCTATATTGAGTAATATGATCATGTCGTCATTAACCGGCGCTAAACCAAACAAGTACTCACTATCAAACGCCACACCAAATTCTGGTGGGGGTTTAATGTCTGAGGCTTTCATGTTGATAACGTCTGACACGGCATCCACCACAATCCCCACGATTCGCTCGTTGATATGAAGCATGATGACGATGGTAAATTCGTTATAGCTGGCTTCACCGACATTGAACTTAATTCGCAAATCAACGATAGGCACAATATCACCACGCAGATTAAGAACCCCTTTAATGAAAGGTGGCGCATTGGCGATTTTTGTCACAGGCTCATACCCTCTGATCTCTCGCACTTTCATGATGTCTAAGCCATAATGCTCATCACCTAAGGTGAAGGTTAAGTACTCTAAGCTAGTGCCATCTTGACTATCGACTTCTATTTGATGTGAATGACTCATCCCATCTCCTTGTTTACGAAAGACTCATCAACTCTTAGCGCAAGTGATTCCGCATCAATGATCAACGCAACGCTGCCATCACCCATGATGGTTGCGCCTGCCACTCCCGGCACTCGGCGATAATGTTGTTCTAAGCTCTTGATCACCACTTGTTGTTGACCAATAAGATCATCAACTAACAAAGCAAAACGCGTTTTGCTGGTTTCAATTAACACCAATATTCCTTCACTCGAGTGGGTTGATTGTGGCTCGACTTCCATCACTTTATACAGCTTGACGATCGGCCAATAAGCATCTCTTAGCTCCAACACTTGCTGATTACTGATCTGCTTCAGTTGGCTTTCACTGGGTTGAACCGATTCGATGATATTAACCAGAGGAATAATGAACATTTGATCGCCAACCGCAATCGACATGCCATCCAAAATGGCCAGTGTTAATGGCAAGCGAATTTCAAAGGTGGAGCCAACGCCGGCTTGGGACTCAATCTCTAATCTGCCGCCCATTGACTCTATGTTGCGCTTGACCACATCCATGCCCACTCCGCGCCCCGAAACATCGGTAATTTCGGCTGCGGTAGAAAAACCAGCCGACATGATCAATTGCCATACCTGTTGGTCCGATGGATTTTCTGGCACATCGATGCCATTTTCATATGCCTTAGCCAAGATACGATCACGATTCAAGCCGCCACCGTCATCACTGACCGAAATAAGAATATTGCCGCCTTTTTGCTCTGCTTTTAGGGTTAACTTACCCGTCTCGTCTTTGCCTGCTGCAAGGCGCACTTCAGGCTTTTCAATGCCGTGATCTAAACTGTTGCGCACTAAATGGGTTAAGGGGTCGACTAAACGTTCAATCAACCCCTTATCGATTTCGGTTTGTCCGCCCTCAATCACTAAATCAATTTTCTTATTGAGCTTTTTCGATAAATCTCTTACTACGCGAGGAAAGCGGTTAAAAACAAACGACATCGGCAACATGCGAATCGACATAATGCCTTCTTGCAGCTCACGGGTATTACGCTCTAATTCAGATAAGGCAGAATGTAAGCGCTCCGCCGTAGGTCCGTGCATTTCATCACCAATCAGATTTAGCATAGATTGAGTGATCACCAACTCTCCCACTAGGTTAACTAAACTATCTATTTTGGTAATGTCGACGCGGATACTGCTAGCTTCGGCACTTTCTACCTTAGGGGTTTCTTTTTTATTAGAAACCGGGCTAGCAGGCACAATGGGTTTTGCAGGAGGGGGGCTATTTGGCTGCGCGACTTGATTGGTTGGAGCCGACTGTGGATGACTAGGAGCGCTAGGCGCAGGCTCTGAGGCACTGGTCAAGGGCTCAAAAAAGCCAAAGCCATCTTCATCTTGAGTTGGCTCCGTTTTATTTTCAGGCTCTGAGCCTAAGGGAGCAAAAAAACCAAAACCCTCTTCTTCTTGAGTCGGCTCCGTTTTATTTTCAAGCTCTGAGCCTAATGGAGCGAAAAAGCCAAATCCCTGCTCATCATCTGACGCATCATCCGACTCGTCATCCGACACGTCACTGGCAGCCGAGCTTGATTCACTTGGTAACGGCTCGAAAAACCCAAAAGCGGCCTCGTCTTCTGTTTCGGAGGCTGAAGCAGGGTCTTGTCCATCATGTTGATTTTGTTGTTGCCCGTTTAACGGCTGAAAAAAACCATAACCTTGCTCGGGAGGATCTTCACTTTGGCTTGCTTCAGGATTAAGAATGGCTTCCAGATCTGCCGTCGTTGAATTAACCAACGCCCAATCAGGCTCAGTACCATCGGTATAGCTTTGCAACAAATTACGCAGTGCGTCCACCGCAACCAATAACCCATCAATCGCTTGTGCGTGTAAATTAAACTTACCTTGGCGAGCTTTATCAAACAGGTTTTCCATCACATGGGTTACTGTGATCAAGGCATCAAACGCAAACATACCACTGCCGCCTTTAATCGAATGGGCAGCGCGGAAAATACTATTTAACTCTTCAAGATCAGGGGAGCTAGGATCAAGCGCCAATAAGAGATGCTCCATCTCATCTAGGTGTTCATGACTTTCTTCGATAAACACGCCATGAAACTGGCTCATATCCATTGACATAGAGGTCTTCCCTATCCGTTAACCAAGAACCTTAGCTGCAACCTGTAGCAGTTTTGCGGGATCAAATGGCTTCACCATCCAACCCGTAGCCCCTGCAGCTCGCCCTTTTGCTTTCATTTCTTCACTGGCTTCGGTAGTTAATACCACAATAGGTTTAGTGCGATAGCTCGCTAAACCACGCAGTGATTTGATAAGGGTCAGGCCATCCATGCGGGGCATATTTTGATCCGTCAGCACAAAATCAAAATTATTGGTTTTACAAAGGTCAAACGCTTCCTGACCATCTTTAGCTAAGGTTACTTGATAGCTAGCCGATTTTAGGGTCGCTTCTACCATCTGTCTGATTGACGCTGAGTCATCAACAATAAGTACGTTTTTGCTCATATTATTCAGTTCCACCTAAGACCACCCGGACGGCATTACCTGGGGCTATTATTTCAAGGGAATCAGCAAGATGCTCAATTAAGGTTAAGCCTCTGCCATAACTTTTTGATAAATCGACGGGTTCAACATTGCCATGGAAAAATCCACGCCCGCTGTCTTTGATATAAATCTCCAAGCATTGTGAGTGACTTTGCCATTGCACTTTTAAGACAATCTTGTCTTTACCGCTCAGGCGTTTGATGCGTTGCTCCTTTTGCTCATAAAACGTAAGAAATCCATTCTCTTGCTCTTTAATGTCACTGCTTAGTTCAAGTACGCCATGTTCAAAAGCATTCATGTAAAGCTCGGTGAGTATGGTGAAGGTTTTCTGCACTAGCGGCAGGGGCAGTTGCTTGCCAAGCAATTCAGAAAAATGAGCCGGAATATCTAATAGATCAAGCGCAGCCCCATGCAGTGTGTGCTCAATCAAAAAGGCGCTTTCGCCAGTCATGCTCGTGCCATTATTGCTCGGCTGCACATTCGCAAGGAGCTGATTGGTATCTATCTGCACGATGGAAATATCATCTCCAGCCGGAGGGCAATCCACATTAAAATATTTCTTTACACCAGCAAGAGGCTCTTCAGTGTCGAGCAGTGTCACTAACTGTTCTGTATTTAGCATGTCGTTAGTATGAGAAGGGCTTTCAATCACGCCATCGCTAAACATCACCACCTTTTGGTTAGGCTCGAGGGGTAATCTTACCGGATGCACGCTAAATAAGGTGTCGGGTAAAATACCCAGAGCCATATTACCCGACTCAACTTGGTTGACGACTTGTTGCTGCTGGTCAATGACTAAAACCGGAGGCATCGCGCCATTCCAGACATCAATGACACCTCTGCTTGGCTGAATATGCAGCAAAATGATGGCGACAAAACGATCCTCTGGCAGCATGTGTGTGAGTTTATTGTTAAGCTCAAAAACAATATTGGAAATAGGCAATGCCTTTTCCGACATGGCTTTGAATATTTGCACTAATGGCATCAAAGAAACTGCCGCTGCTAAACCATGCCCCATCGCATCGGCCAGTAAAACATAATCACTGCCATCTATCCCATTACAATGGATCACACTGTCGCCACTAAACTGCGATGAAGGTTTCACCCAATGATGAATACCTTGATGCTCGGTATGGATTTTTGCAAACATGGCACCCAGCAAGTGTTTCGCTAGCGCTTGCTCTTGAAGCTCTGCATCTCGCCACTGATTGAGCGCTTCACGCTGCTCGTTATTCAGCTTTTCTAGTCGACGTTGATGCACCGATTTCTTCATTTTCAGCCAAAGCAGGTCCATATTGACAGGCTTTAATGCATAGTCATCAATACCTTGGCTAAAAGCTTTGAGAAAAAAGTCGGCATCGTCATTCGCGCTGACCATGATCACCGCAGCCATTTTCAGCTTTTCTTTTATCAAAGGAAGTAGAGTAACGCCCTGACCATCGGTTAAATGGTTATCGAGTAAGACAACATCGAAATGGGAATGCTGCTCTATCGCCTGCCGAGCTGATTCCAACGATGGGCAGATGGTTGTCAGCACACCTTTTTCATTAAAAAAATGTTGGTATAACAGTGTAAACACTGTGCTGTCTTCCACCACTAACACTGAATAGGGTGGGCTGATATGATTTGAAGTCTCAGTAAAAGGCATATAATTTCGCCATATTGGCCATTTCTAAAATATCCAGCGCACTGCCTTGCGCCCCTTTTATTGCCAGCTTAGCTTGATGGTTCTTTTCGTTTTTTTTAGACAGTAACACCAACATACCAAGGGCTGAGCTATCGAGATAAAGCACTTGTGAAAAATCCAGCTCTATCGACTCCACGTTAGCAGCAGCCATAATTTTTTCTATTTCTTGGTTAAACGTCTTGTGGTGATGAAAATCAAATCGATTAGGTAATCGAATAATGTGTTGCGCCACATCGCCTCCTAAACGTGAATAATCACGGCAGATTAAAACAGATCTACTTCGCCGCTGGCCATTGAGCTCGCTGAAACAGGGTTGGAGCGAGTCGCTTTAAATTCCTTTATATTTTCAATATAGTTCTTCAACTTATGAGGGTTGGTTAAATTTTCTAATTCTGTTATCTCGCGCAGCTGATGTTGTAATAGCGCTAGTTGTGAGGCCATATAATTGAGGTGCTGATGGTTGATATCGCCAAACTGCAAGCCACGCATCGCATCATATAAGGATTGTTGTAGTAACTGGTTATGTTCATCTAACGCATTAGCATGCTCTTTGTTGAGGCTAGCGTTACTCATTAGTAACTTAATGGCATTGTGCACATTTTTTTTCGCTTCCATCACATAGGTCACGTCTTGAGATGCAACTTCACCGATATCTGCGGTCAAGGATTCAATTTGCTGCGCCATGTGTTTGAGCTTATCTTGTATTTGATTGCTGAATCCGGCGGAGCGTGTCGATAGCGAGCGCACTTCATCGGCAACAACGGCAAATCCTCTTCCCGCCTCTCCCGCTCTAGCCGCCTCAATGGCTGCATTCAATGCCAGTAAGTTAGTTTGCGAGGCTATTTGATCTATGTCCTTCATCGCTTGAATCACATCAGGAACCAAGGCATTAATCTTGTTTACCTTTTCCACTAAATCCATCGATGCGGCAGACATATGTACCGTGGTTTCAACAAATTGCTCTAAAGTTCCACTGGTTTCTTTAGCAAATTTGGCCATCCATGAATCGCCACTTTCATTCAGCTCCGACGCCAACAAGTGCGCCACTCGGTCGCGCTGAAGTTCAGCCAATTCTTTAAGTTGAGAGAATGCACCCGCCAATGTTGTGACTGCATCAGATTGGGTGCTATTCACATCATCAATTCCTAGCTTACAATCTTCGATAATTTCCTTGGCTTGCAATAAAATTTGTTGTTGTAGTCGCTGGGTTTCATCATTAACACAAGGAAGATCCTGTTCCCCCTTTGACACCATATTGACCTGCTGCATGGCATACCAGCAAAAAGCGGCGCAAATAATGACGCAAAGAATAATGACAGCCAACGCAGGCAATATAGGCTCTAGTGTTAAACCACACAGTAATGCAACCACTATTCCCGCTAATAATAGCCTGCTCGGTTTCTGCATATCCCTCTCCCCTACATATTCAATTTTGCTTTCGTGCTATCAGCGTATACAAGCCTGATAAACCAAACGAAAAGTATCAAATCTAAGCCAAGCTTGAGACAACCACTGGCGTGTACTGCTCTGTTATTTAGTCTAGACACGATTTATTGATATGATGATTAATTCATAAATTATTTTGTTTGTCTTATCGCATTTCTTTACTTAATCTTGAGTTAAGCTTATTCATTCGATGATACTCATCTTTCACTGCATTCATGGAGCGGGATATTGGTTTCATGTTGTTAGGTCTTTGAGATTGAACATTGCCCGGCTACTTAGTTTTCGCTAACACAGCACGGCTAGAAAACCGAGCAAAATACTCTTTCATTGAGCGTCCAACATGTTGCTCCGAGAAAGGAAGAACAAACATGCACACGGTAATTGACCAAAGCCTGTTTCATGCCATGTTCAATGACGTGGCGCAGCCATGGTCGCTTCAACTAAAAAAGCAACGATTTATTTGTAGCGAAGAGCTGGCCAGAAGCTTGGGGCTAAACTCGGTCAGTATTTCGCTCTCTGCATTTTTTTCAGTGTTGGATGAAAGCGGTGTTTTACTGTGTAAACAAGCTATTAAACAAGCTTGTGAGAGCGGTCAAGCACAACACAACAAACTCATCGCTGTGGTACAAAAAACTCGCTATTTAATTGATTTCAAGATTAACGCTGGCCGCATTGGCGACTCAGAATTGCACGGCACAGCGCAATTATTATTGCAATTTTTAAGCCCGACGCAGGAGCTATTCCTACTCAGAAAAATATTCAACGAGTCAAAAAATGGCTTAATGGTGGCCGATACCAATCATTATGTGCTACTTGCTAACAAGGAGTTCTGCCATGAGACCGAATACTCACCCAATGAGTTAATTGGAGCCCATGCCAGCGCAATAAAAAGTGAGCATTATAATGAAGCGTTTCATCACAAGCTTTGGAACAGTATTAACAAACACGGTTACTGGGAAGGTGAGATCCTAGCCAAGACTAAATCAGGGCAAGATTATGCTCATGAAGCCTTAATCAAATGTGTTGAAATTGATGGCAATAAGTTTTACACCACCACTACCCGTAAGCTTGATGCTTCGCTAGCCACGTTAACCCAGCAACAAGAATATCCTCCCACCATAACACTCCCAAACAAAGCTGAGTTTGAAACCCAACTCGATCAGCTGTACCACAGTTTACGCAGCGACAAAACTATCGTCTGTATGGCGTTTAACGCAAGCATGAGTGGCTCGATTAGCAGCGAATTAAAAGCGTGGCTCATTTCACAGCGCTTTGACTCGATGAATTTTGATGGCTATCTTGGCCAACTCAGCAGTGCCATGTTTGGTTTATTTTGGCAGTGTGATAAGAAGGTAGACCGAATTAATGGCGATCTTTGGTCAATCATTCGCAGGCTGACCGGCACCCGCAAAGATGATGCCATCAAACTTGCCCCCGTACTCACGGTAGGATGCTCGGTATTAGCCATCGATGCAACTAGCCCAAAACAGTTACTGGCTCACGCTATTCAAGCCCTTATCGCCAATCAACAACAACGCAGCTCAACGCTATACTATTTTGATCGTCGCCTTGCTCATCGGTTTGATCGGATAACCAAGTTAACTAAATTACTCGATGATGCATTGCAAGCAGAAAAAATTGAAGTTTATTATCAACCTATAGTGAGCTTACCCGATCTTAGGATCAGCAAATTTGAGGCCCTATTTCGCACTAAGTTAGACACAGACCTAGAGTACAGCACCCAAGAGTTAATCCAAATTGCGGAAAAAAATGCATGGATAGATCGCATCGATGCCACCGTTGCACACCAAGCGATCCATGATCTCCCTCTATTGCAGCAGCACTTTAACGATAAGCAGATTGGCATATCCATAAATCGCTCGCTGCAAAGTGACTTACTCAATCTAAGCTGCCTAGAAGAAACCGTACAAATATTAAGTCACTCTAACGTAAACCTTGAGCAAGTGACGCTGGAGTTAACGGAATCCGCCTTCTTCCAAGATTTATCAAGACAAAAAATATGGATAGACAAGCTACGCAGCATTGGCGTAGAGCTGGCCATTGATGATTTCGGCACCGGTTATTCTTCGTTTTCGTATTTACTGAACTTACCTGTTAGCGTGATCAAAATCGATAAGCTGTTCATTGATAACTTAACCGCTGACAGTGCTGAATTCGCAATGATCGATATGCTGACCACCCTAAGCCATAAAATTGGCGGCAAGGTTATCGTTGAGGGAGTTGAATCCGTCTCTCAGCTGCACATTTTAAGCCAGCTGAAGGTTGATATGTTGCAAGGGTATTTATTTAGTAAACCGAAAAGCCTTGCACAGATAACCAGTGATAAAGATAGCTTTAATTTTAATCATTTAGCTCCCCATATCTACCAAGCTCCTGTCCTAACTGCGGCTGAGATTATGACAACAGATTATGTCAGCATCGGTCTTGATGACAGACTTATCCGAGCGAAGGCTTTGTTTGATAAGCATAATATTGACCATCTCGTCGTTATCGAAAACAGTCAATGCCAAGGCACAATAAGCCGGACTCAGTTAATGGCTGAATTAAGCCCTTATTTAGGCACAAAAAGTGAGCAACAAAGAGATAAAGTAACACTCAACAAGCGAGTACATCAGGTGATGGACAAAAACATCAAAACCTTACCTGAAGCAAGCTTGGCTCAAGAGTGTCAGCAGTGGCTAAGCCAACATAGCAATAGCATTATCATAGTGCACGGTAGCGTAAATGTGTGTATTGGCGTGATCACTGCAAAAGAAATCATGTCACGCTGCCTTAGCCAAAGCAGCAAGTAAAAAAATAGCCACCCTAAGGTGGCTATTGCTACAAGACGTTGTTGGTTAGCATTACTTCCCTTCGGGAATCACTTCACCAAATTCATCGGTTGCGCGGACATTGAAAATGTCTTCTACACAGATTTCGTAATCACCTTTACCCCAAGCGCTGTAAGCAGTTTGGTAGCCTGCTAGTTTACACTTGAAGCTATGATTACCCGGTGTATTGGCATCCCAACCCCAATCTTTATCCCAGTACACTTGTAGCGCACCAGAGCCATTAGTATCAAATGCCTTCATGTCGGCACAGTCTAATTTCTCACCTGTGATATCCAGGCTTAGGTAGTTGGCAATTTCTTTGTAGTAAGCAATACGTGCTTTAGCTTGGTTGGTGGTTGAACCTTTACCACATTCAAATGCACCGTTGATGATTTGAATAGTTGAACCAAAGCCATGCTCAATACCATTGGCTTTGTCGGCCGCATTTGGCTGCCAAGTGCCGTCAATCACATGTAACATGCTTGGCTTAGGCGGTTGTGGGTAAACATAGAAGAACACAGCCGAAGCTAAGTTTAACCAAGTATCGGCCACCAGCTCAGGGTTCTTCAGCAGTACCATCTTATCGCCGAACATGGCTTCAGAGAATGGACCGTAGTTGTAGTTCCAGCTTAACTGCTTAGCACCACGCCCAAAGTAGCTCTTGTTTTGACAAGGCCAACGCTCACCAGCCCAGCCAGTACACTTGTTGTAAGGACCTGTGGTGTCGGTTTCAGATTTGTACATTTCACGCACATAGTACAAACCTTGACGCCATTCTGGATTACCTTTAGCGCCTTCCCAGTTCGGTGCATGAGCACCCGTTTCTTGCACAAAGTGAGCAAACATAGTCACTAACGAACGCTTACAGATTTCGTCAGAGTTACGACCATCTTCATAAGTGCGACAGAACGCAGGGAACTTAGCAATGGCTTGCAAGAAGCGCTGGTAAGTGTAGTTTTCGTGACGAATTGGGAATAAGAACTCCCAGTCAGCTTCGCTGACAATGGCTTCAGCGCGGCGCACGTTATCTGGGTTTTCAGCGCGTAGTGGTACGACGGCTTCAACCGCAGCATTATCTAGAGTTTGCGTATCAGCGCGTACTAAATCGAATAGTTCAGACGAGGTTAACGCCGTTTCACGGGCTTCTAGCTGACTACGTGGAATTAAGTAACCACCTTGACCGTCTTCAGTTACCGTTAGCTCGTTTGGATCCACCGGAGCTGGCGTAGGTGTTGGCTCAGTGGTTGGTGGCGGCGTTGGCTCTGCGCTTGGTTCAACTGTCGGTTCGATTGTTGGTTGCGGCGTTGGCAGCGGTAAGTTGTATTTTTGTGCTGCCCATAGCTCAACATCGTAAGCCGACTGAGAGTTGTTTAAGGTTTCTAAATCTTGACCATTGTCGATACAAGCTTGGGCACCTAATACGGTACTACATAACTTAGCTTCATTCGCTGGACCACAGTAAGCAAAATGGTAACCGTGGTACCAGTTGTCGGCACAGATATCAGGCTCGCCTGTCGGCTCAGATGTTGGCGGTACGGTCGGCTCAGCCGTTGGCTCTTGAGTAATGACTGGCGCATCAGGACAGCTCACCTCATCCCAGAACCAGCTACCACTGCGTGGGCTTTCCCACGTACCTGGGCTGTTTTTCGCTACATAACAACTTTGGTTAAAGCTAACCATGTCGCCGTTGCTTACCTTAGTAGTACCCGGCACCCAAGGAGTCACATTGCTCGGAGGAAGACTTGGATCGGGCGTCACTTCAGGCGTTGGCTCTAAAGTCGGTACTGGAGTAGGCGTCGGTTTTGGCGTTGGCGCAGGTGTTGGCTCCAAAGTTGGCTCTGAAGTTGGAAGAGTTACATCACCACAGCTTGCCGCTGTCCAGAACCAGGTTGAAGAGCTTGATGGGGTTTCCCAGCTACCTGGATTATTCTTGGCAACGTAACAGGCATCTTTGTAGATAACTAGGTCACCGTTGCTCACTTTGGTTTTACCTGGCTCCCAGGTAATAGGTGCAGCGGCATTGGCCTGGGCAGACACACCCATAACCAGCGCTGCAATCAGGCTGAGTTTCACGTTCATTGCAATCATCCTTGAACAAGTTAAGTGGTAAAGGCAAAAACTATTGCCATTGCAAATAGTAGCAATTGCTAACGCAAGATAGTTTGAACTAGCTCTAGTTATCCTCACAAAGCATGTGTGATTAGTACTATTTACTTAGTCAGATTAAACACTTACAAGAAAACAATTAACATAATTGAAACACGAAAATTACATATTTATTTTTAACTTCTTAAGAGTTTCTTAAGTTTTATCCATTACTTTCAAAACTAAGCCGTTGTTAGTCTTTTGTTGGCTTCTTGATAGTACTAAATGGTAGGTAACGCTTATGGAACATAATCACCCTGAAATTGGTCACTTCAGCTTACACATCATCGAGCCAAGTAGCGATCTTTGGCAACGAGTCACCAACCATGTGGCATTGCGCTACAAAGCGGCTTTTGCCGCAGAGCTAACCAGCTTTATGCCCGCTTACTTAACCTTATGCCAAGGTGAACAAATTGTGTGTGTATGTGGTTTTCGTATTGCGTCAAACGAGCCGCTATTTCTTGAACAATATTTACCTCAGGAAGCTCAGCTGCTGATAACCAAAGCATTTCATTGCGACGTTAAACGCTCACATTTAATTGAATTTGGTCACCTCGCCTCATTTGCTACAGGCATGTCATCGCTGCATTTCTACCTGATGGCACAAATGTTGGTGGATTTAGGCTATGAGTGGTGCATTTTTACCGCCACCGATCCGCTCCATGCCATGATGCGCAGACTCGGTTTACAGCCACACCTGATTGCTCAAGCAGAGCAAAGCAAAATCCCAAATGCGACCACGATTTGGGGCTCATATTATGAGTACCAGCCAAAGGTAATGGCAGGCAGCTTAGGAAAAGGCTTAGCTCAGCTGCGCGCTATTCACGCCAATAAAATCAAACGGGCTTAGTTAAAGATGAACAACTTATTAAAAGCCATTAAGCACTGGGCAACGGTTGCACCACAAAATATTGCGTTTTGCGGCCAAGATCAGCAGCAACAAGACATCACGCTAAACTACGGCGCGCTGCAAAATGAAATAGAGCTGATTGCTGCACAGTTACTGAGTTACGAGGTAAAGGTGTTGGCCTTTCGTGCCAGCAACAGTGTTAATTGGGCTCTTATCGATCTCGCCGCGATGGCTGCGAACATCATCTTAGTGCCTATTCCCACCTTTTTTTCTGCCACACAAGTTGAGCACACCTTAACCCAATCCGGTGCCGATAGCTTGATCGGCGAGTGGCAAGACTTAAGCGATAGTAACTCCAGTTGGCTAGCCTCTTATCAAGAGACGGGACACAGCTTAGCGGGATATTCTCTGAAACAGCACAACAGCCCGCCTCTCATCAAGCATATTGACCAAACAGCAAAGATCACGTTTACCTCGGGCTCCACCGGCCAGCCCAAGGGCGTCTGCTTAAGCCAATCTCATCTGGTGAATGTCGCAGAGTCCCTAGCAACCGAAGTGAAATCGCTTAGTCGCGTCCATATGGTGCTACTGCCGCTGTCTACCTTGTTAGAAAACATTACAGGTGTGTATGTCCCCTTGCTGCTTGGCGCGACCAGCGTCATTCTCTCGGGTCAGCAAACGGGGCTAACAGGCTCAAGTCACTTTGATGGTCAGATTTTTGCGAATGCATTAACTAAGATCCAGCCCCATAGTCTAGTGCTAACACCCGCCTTATTGGCGGCGCTGATCCAAGTTGTCAAACGACAACCTAGCCTTAGCCAATCATTACGATTTGTTGCCGTAGGCGGTGCGCGCGTAGGTGAGCAATTGATTAAGGCTGCACATGCGTTGACCATTCCTGCCTATGAAGGTTATGGTTTATCTGAGTGTGGCTCTGTGGTGTGCCTCAACTCCCCAACTAACAATAAACCGGGCAGCTGTGGCAAAACCATAGGTAACATTGAACTGCGCATTGCCAGTGATGGTGAGATTTGGGTACGTAACAGTCTTGCTCTTGGCTATATTGATCAGCCATTTACATCCCAATGGTTAGCAACTGGCGATCTAGGTCAAATCGACGAACTTGGCTATGTCACGCTATCTGGCCGAAAAAAGAATCTGATTATTACCGCCTATGGGCGCAATATATCACCAGAATGGATCGAATCAGAAGCCTTTGCGCTATTGCCCAATTTGCCCTTTATTGTCATGGGTGACGGTGAGCAAGGCTTAATCGCGATCACAGGAAAAGCACCCAATTTAGTCGCTCAGGTACTTAAGCTGAACCAAAGCTTACCCGACTATGCCCAAATTCAAACCTTGTTTGTGATGGCGGATCCTCGCTCGAATGTCGCTTGGTACACCAGTAACGGCAAACTCAAACGCGAGCAACTCATCAGCAGTATCACCCCTTTGCTGACTCAACCCCAAAGCTATTTCAGCGTAGCAGGACAAGACGTAAACAAGATAGATCTCAATTTAACCCCCAATAAGATTGCCCTATAAGGAGACAGGTTATGTCATTATTTTTTGCGCAACTACAGCAACAAACCTCGGCCGCACAACAAACCATGTTGAGCGCGCCCATTATCGCTGACGTGCACCAAGGCAAGGTGTCAAAAGACATGTATCTTTCTTTTCTCACCCAAGCCTTTCATCACGTAAAACACACGGTGCCGCTACTGATGGCTTGCGGTGGCCGCCTTGGTCTTGAATATGAATGGGTAAGAGCCGCCTTAGCCGAATACATAGACGAAGAAAAAGGCCACCACGAATGGATCCTCAATGATATCCACGCCTGTGGGGGTGATGCCGATGCCGTACGTAACAATATCGGCATCGGCCAAGTTGGCCCCGCTATTGAGCTGATGACGGCTTATCTTTACCACCAGATCGATCGCCGCAATCCATTAGCTTTATTTGGCATGGTATGGGTATTGGAAGGCACAAGTGTCGGTATCGGCGCCACTATGGCTGAAAAAATTCAAACCAGTTTGCAACTACCTTCCTCAGCCATGAGTTATCTGGTTTCCCATAGCGAGCTAGACAAATCTCACCTGCAATTTTTTGCTTGTTTGATGGATCAAATCACTAAACCAGAAGACCAACGCGCCATTATCGAATCCGCCAACATGGTATTTGAACTCTATAGCCAAATGCTTAGATCTTTGCCTCGAATCACTAATCAACAAGCAGCATGAGGTGAGTTATGGAGATTAAACAGAGCAAAATTATGCTCACAGGTGCCACTGGGGGTATCGGACACAGCATAGCGCAACAGCTAGCCAATGAAGGTGCCCAGTTGATCTTGGTTGGCCGGAGTCAAGCCAAACTGCGCAGTTTGCTCGCCACTTTGGCCAATCCTGAGCAACATCAAATTGTGGTGGCCGATATCACCACGGTGCAAGGCCTGCGGCAAATCAACCACTTCGCTATGCAATCACCGCGAATCAACGCTTTGATAAATAATGCGGGTTGCAATCAATTTAAGTTACTTAGTCAGAAGACCGATGCCGAACTTGAGCAAGAAATCCAGGTAAATCTGTTAGCCCCGATCCAACTGTGTCAATCGGCACTGAGTTGGCTAACACAGCCCGGCGTGATGCTAAACATAGGATCCACTTTTGGATCTATCGGGTATCCGGGTTATAGCGTTTATTGCGCCGCTAAAGCAGGGCTGCATCGCTTTAGTGAAGCTTTGGATCGTGAACTGGAAGGCTCTGGCTTAAGAGTGCTCTACTTGGCCCCTCGAGCAACGGATACCGAGTTAAATAACGCGGCAGTGAAACAAATGAATCAGCAACTCGGCAACAAGATCGATACCCCAGATGTCGTCGCCAACCATGTTGTCGCCATGCTTAAGCAAGAAACCTCGGCTAAGTGGATTGGCTGGCCAGAGAAACTGTTTGCTCGCATCAATCAAATTTTGCCCAGTGTGGTTGCCAGCGCCATCCATAAACAGCAAGCCACCCTACAGCACTTTCTTCATCCATCGGTAAAGCCATCGGTTCAACCCTCGGTACAACCGTTGAGCCAACCAATAGATCACAAGTAAGGAATAATGCCATGAAATCTAAATTACTCTTTTGCTCACTTAGTCTTTGCAGCGCCTTAGCCACCAGCTCGGTATTGGCAGAAACAACACCATTGCAACAGATCCAAGCACAATGGGCACAATGCCAATACAACACCAAAGAGGGTGATGAAAAAACCTTCTGCTTTAGCAAAAACATTGCAACTAATCAGCGTTATTTAACCAGTGCGCCTAATGATCCTGAACTGACAGTTTGGCTAGCAATCAATAAAGCCTCACTCGCGGGAGCCAGAGGTGGATTAGGAGCCCTATCCCTTGCTGAAGAAGCCAAAGCCTTGTTAGAACAAGTGATAGCGAGTGCCCCTAGCACCCTAGAAGGTTCAGCCTATACCAGTTTAGGCTCGTTGTATTACAAGGTACCGGGCTGGCCAATCGGTTTTGGGGATGATGACAAAGCAGAGCAAATGTTAAAGCACGCCTTGCAGATTAATCCAACGGGCATTGACGCCAATTATTTTTATGGCGACTATCTAGTAGAAGAAGGGCGTACCAGCGAGGCCAAGGTATATTTAACCCGAGCACTGCAAGCGCCCGCACGACCAAATCGCGCCTTAGCCGACCAAGGCCGAAAACAAGAAATTCAAGCCACCTTAGGAAAGATAAAATAACCCATGCGCTTATTACTGGTAGAAGATGACAAATTGCTGGGGCAATCCATAGTCACGTCATTAACGCGCCATGGTTATACCGTGGATTGGCTCGAACTCGGCTTAGGTGTCACTGCGGCATTGAAAACCGAAACCTTTGCTGCGGTGATCTTAGATCTCACCCTACCCGATACAGACGGACTAGAGGTATTAAGGCAGATCCGAAAAAATCGATTTCAGCTACCAGTGATGATATTAACGGCCCGCGATGATATTCAAGATAGGGTGCAAGGCCTAGACAGTGGTGCCGATGATTACCTAGGTAAACCTTTTGCACTTGAAGAATTATTGGCTCGGCTCAGGGTGATTATTCGACGCCAATCAGGCAGTGCCGATGAAATCATCGAGCTAGGTCCGTTAACCTTATCTTTAGCTGAGCAAAAGATTGCTTATCAGCAAACGCCATTAAGACTTACCCGTAATGAGCTAAAGATCTTAATTGATCTGATGACACACGCTGGTCGCGTGCGCAGTAAAGAACAATTACAGCAATCCATTCATGGCTGGGATGAAGGCGCCAGTGATAATGCCATCGAAGTTCATATTCACAATATTCGTAAAAAAGCCGCTGGGCTGGAAATAAAAAATATCCGCGGCGTGGGCTATTACCTTGAAAAATAAACCACCTTATTCAATAAAACGTCAACTGACTTGGTCGGTTGGCATTATCGTTAGCCTGTTATTACTAATTTCCCTTTACGGCAGTATTGAATTTGCCAAGCATGAAATTGGCGAAGTCTATGATGCTCGACTTGGTCAATCTGCAAAATTGATGCTTGTGACTGCCGCTTCCTTGACCAAACATAGTTCCCTCGAAGAACAGCGCCAATTGTTTACTCAATGGATGCAGCATATAAAACTGCTAGCGGGTGACGAAGATGACACCGCCACCCAATTTGGTCACCCCTACGAACAACATTTAATTTTTCAGTTGTATCAGAATGGGCAGCTCTTGTGGAGCTCTCTACCACAGCTATCCGCCTTATCTTTAAGTAAAGAAAGCCATGGCTATCACAATATTGAGCGAGCAGATGGCGCTTGGCGCACCTTTCAGCTCGCTCTCCCTGAGGAATCGGCCAGCTCTTATTACATAGTGGTAGCAGAAAAACAAAATGTGCGACAAGAATTAATTGATGAGATTGCTTTTTCTACCTCAATCGAACTGTTGCTACTGCTGCCTACTTTAGTATTGGTTCTATTTTGGCTCATTGATAAATACTTTCGCCCCATTGATGAGCTTCGAGTAGCCATCAAGCAACGCAGCGCCAATCGCTTAGAGCGTATATATGTGAAAGACAGCACGACAGAGCTAGAGCCTCTGGTGCAGGCGCTTAATAACTTACTAGAAAAACTTGAAATGGCATGGCAGAGGGAAAAACGCTTCACCCGCGCTGCGGCTCATGAGCTAAAAACGCCTTTAACTATCTTACGTTTAGATATTGAAAATGCGCTACAAAGTGCCATTGAGGGCCATTCTCCAGAGCAGCTGCGCAGCGATCTAACCCATTCACTAAAAGGCATAGAGCGCACCAACCGGCTGATCAATCAACTGCTGACGCTCGCCAAAGTGGAAGGGGTTAACGAACATCATTTTGCCAAAGTAGAGCTTGCCCCTTTACTGCAATCCGTAATCGCCGATTTAGTACCGTTAGCCTTGAAACAAAAGCAAGAAATCAGCCTTAACGCGCAAGATGCTAGCATTCAGGGCAACAAAATGCTGCTTGAGGTGCTATTTAGAAATTTAATTGATAACGCGATCCGTTACTCTGGAATCGGAAGCGAGATACAAATATCGCTGGAGCCACAACACAATCAAGTGCAGATTCAATTTTGTGATTCGGGCTCAGAGATCCCGGCAGCAACTCGCGAACGTATGTTTGAACCCTTTTATCGCGGCCACACGGAGACAGGCGATGGCGCGGGGCTCGGGATGTCAATCTGTCAGGATATAGTAACAATACATGGCGGCACCCTAAGGTTAAAAACGAGAACGAACAATACCAATATATTTGTCGTGATCTTGCCTTGTGCCTAAGCAGATAAACGAGCGGCAGCAGGGCTAGCGCTCGCTACAGGAATTGCCTTGATGGCCCAGAAATAAGGCAACCATTGTTCTCTATTACAAACTTTCACTCGTTCCACAAGCCACGGCAGAAGCCCACGCCCACTGGAAATTAAAGCCGCCGAGCCAACCGGTCACGTCCATCACCTCGCCAATAAAAAAGAGACCGGGCACTTTTTTCGCCGACATGTCTTTGGAGGATAATTCATTGGTATCGACCCCGCCTAAAGTCACCTCAGCGGTGCGATAGCCTTCGGTGCCATTCATCACTAACGGCCAACAGCATAAGCCTTGAATTAATCGCCCCCATTCACTGTGGCTAATTTGATTCAGCGGGCAATCTTGAAACTTTTGGTGAGTCAGCCAAGCTTCAACAAAACGTTTGACCAGCAAGCGACTGAGTGCATTTTTCAAGCTTAATTTCGGCTGCTGCTCGCGCAAGGTATTCAATGCTTGCTCTACGTCTAGCTCAGGTAGCAAATTGATATAAATAGGCTCACCGGGTTGCCAATAAGATGAAATTTGCAGCATCACGGGACCCGATAAACCACGATGAGTCAGTAGCATGTCTTCTTTAAATTCTGCCCCCGATACCGAGCGCACAGCCACAGGCATACTGATTCCCGACAATGGCTCAAATAAGTTCTTTTCCGTTTGATGCCAAGTAAACGGCACAAGACCTGCGCAAGTTGGCAGTACGTTAAGGCCGAACTGCTTAGCAATTTGGTAACCAAACGGAGTTGCCCCAAGCTTGGGCATAGACAAGCCGCCCGTGGCGACGACTAATGAATCACAGTGTAATGTGCCGGAACTGGTTTGCAGTACAAAGCCTGTTTCGGCCTTTTCGATGGCGTTGATTTCGGTTTTTAATCGAATCTCCACCCCGGCCCAATCACATTCGGTTAACAGCACATCCAAAATATCTTTAGCCGAATTGAGGGCAAAGAGCTGACCGTGCTTACGCTCTTCGTAATCAACACCGTGACGTTCAATCAATTCAATAAATTGCTGTGAGGGATAGCGCGCTAAGGCCGATTTAACAAAATGAGGATTTTGACAAAGGTAATGACGCGGCTCGACTTTAAGATTAGTAAAATTGCATTTACCGCCACCACTGATCAGGATCTTACGGCCAGCTTTTTTTGCATTATCTAGCACCAGTACTTGTTTGCCGCGATAGCCCGCCGTGGCAGCGCACATTAGCCCTGCGGCACCCGCACCGATAATAATCACATCTACTTTTTGCACGTTAACCCCGTTACCCATTATGCTCAGCCGTACCTAATTACGCTAAGCTTTAAACTGGCGTAATTTTACTTGGCTTAGCAACAGAGTGCGAGGGCTAACTCACTTAGCCCAAGGTTGGATTTGGTCTATCAGGTTAATGATTTGCTGCGCCATGTGCTGATGATCTTTTAAATCGGGATGCCATTGGCATCCTGTCAGTCCCAGTTCGCCCCAATCTAAATAATGTACACGCTGATTGCCTTGCTGTTGCAACTTGGCCACTAGCGCTTGTGCTAACGGCCTTGTTTCATCTTGATATCTAGTGAATTACTTATCTTCTGGTGGACTTAGTGCTTTGATCGCTTCACGGATCAAGCCGACCCCCTCTTTTATAATGATCGCGCCTAACGCCACTAGTTTTACACAGGCATAGATAAACACCACCACGACCACCACTTTTATACAAGCTTGGAAGATCTGATAAAACTCGATGTTGATCTGATTAGATAACTGCTCCGAGCCCGCCATTAGCCAATTGAACATCTCATTCATAAATGGCACTTTCGCTGGCATCGAAATGATGGCAAGGGCACTGGGTAACACATAAAAGATAATAAGGGCGCCTAGGGCAATTAACACAGCTCCAACAGCTGTACTTAACATCAACCCCAGTTTCTGATTATTTGTTTGCATAACGAACTCGAAAAATCTCATTTTTTTAAAAAAGTGAGGTCAAAGTATCCACATCGGGACAGGAATTAAAAGCAGCAAAAAGCAAAAATCAGATCGCCATGTCGGCAATGGCTAATTTTCATACTTGTGCTCTACAAATAACGAGGCCAAAAACAGCGAGAAGTACACTTATTAAGCAGAAAATCAACCCCGTTCGAGGAAATTTTACGCCGTAAATAGCACACTAAGTTTTTAATTAATGGTTGAAAAAAACGATAACAGCATGATATTCATGAATATCGCTACTATAATACTAAATGCGTCTAGCATTAAACTGATGCATTGTGAGCAAGGTAACAATATTTTTTTCAAAAATACGAAAAAAAACTTGCTGAATGTCTAAATTTAATTAATTATTGCAACAACTTAAATCAGTTATGCCATAATGTGTATGCTGTATTTTAAGCCACCCCCTTATTTTGGAGATATACAATGAAACGCAATCTAATGATCCTTGCTGGTGCTGCTATGACTTTAACTCTAGCTGGCTGTTCTAACACTGCTCTAGAGCAAAACGTTGCTGAACTAAGCAGCAAAGTTGACCAACTAACAACTGAAGTTAGCTCACTAAAAGATCAACAAATGTCGCTAGCAAACGACGTTGCTGACGCGAAAGCAGCTGCAATGGACGCAAGCAGCGAAGCTATGCGTGCAAACGATCGTATCGACAACATCGCGAATACTTACAAGAAGTAATCGTTTTGTTACCAGCTAGCACCTCGGTGCTAGCTGATATCCTCTCTAGAAGTTCAATCCCCTCTCAATAACACCTTTATCTAACCAACTTGTCCCATTTATTGGCCGTTTTACGCCTTAACTGTATGCCGTATTTTTTACTCATTCCTTTATTGGAACAAAAAAGGCACAGCGCGTAGCACTATGCCTTTTGGAATAACGGAAATACCGCCAACCGGTTACAGCTCGAAATCCACGACCTCTTCAGCGGGTTGCTCCCAAGCTCGTCCGACTAAATTAGGTAAGCCATTCATGGTATTGAAAATATGCGTTAAGGTATTCAAATCGCCATTATTGTCGATAACAAACTGGCGAACCGAATCTGTGATAGTTAATTTAGGCGCTGGCTGATCTTCATATTTGGAGAGTGGAGAGTGAACCTCAACCATGACGTCGCCATTGGGCTCAACCGACTGTTTAATCGGCTCGTTTATTATGCGAACTTGTTCGCCTTGCTCAACTTGATGAAACAACCATTCGATATTTGCCGGCTCTAAACGAATACAGCCCGCACTCACTCGCATGCCAATACCGAAGTCTTTGTTAGTGCCATGAATCAAATACTCGCCGTTACCATAGGCCAAGCGCATGGCGTACTCACCCAAGGGATTTTCTGGCCCCGCAGGGACGACAACAGGTAAAGGCTCGCCACGTGCTGCATATTCCGCTCTGGTTTTTGGCGTTGGAGTCCAAGTTGGATTTGCTCGTTTACTGGATACCTTAGTTGTCATAATAGGCGTTTCACGGCCAACACGACCAATGCCGATTGGAAATACGGTAACTTCCTTACCATTTGGGTGGAAGAAGTATAAGCGCAATTCAGGCAAGTTAATGACTATCCCTTTGTACTCCACTTCGGGTAATAACATTAAGGTTGGGATGATCAATTTCATGCCTGGGGTGGGAACAAAAGGATCCGCGGTCGGGTTGGCATCCAATAATTCCAATAAGCCAACGCCATAGAGCAAACCAATTCTATGTAGGTTTTCACCTTTGACCACGGTATGGGTTTGTAATTGCCCTATTAAGCGCCCGCCATCAGTGGGTAACTGATAAATATTGGCCCACAAGGATGCACTGAATAGAGATAAAAAAAGCAAAGTAAACAGAGATTTCATAACTAACCAACTAAAACGAACGAATGGCTATTATAGCCATAGCAAAATATTAACTCGATGCTTTTATGCACACGATTGACACGAAATAGCCAGCAAGGCACTTGCACCCCGCGGGTACACCTTCTATCATCGCGCAACCAAAAAGAGGAAGCTAAATTATGTCTGTGTTATCGGTGTTACAATCTGAAATGGTCGTTGCAGTACTTGAACGAGTTCTGTCTGAGCGCACGGCAACAGATCGTGTTTATGCCCAAGTATTTGCAAAAACACCGTTAACTACCGAGCAAAAAGCCAATGTAACTTTGGCTGTTGGGGATATTTTACGCCGACTTAATTTGTATTGTTTTTTAGCCGATGTCGAGTTGACGCAAGCGGCTCATCACGCAACCCAACTGTTATGTGCTTGGCATTTACTGGATAACAATCCTCAACCAATCTTGCATAAAGACGCCATATTAGATGAAGCAAACTTTGCTCGGCGAGTCGCTGATGCCAAAGCCTCTCCTCTACTTTGGCAAGGCTGCCCAACTTGGTTAGATGCACTTTGTGATGAAGCCCTTGGGGCGCAATGGCCAAATGAGCGGGCGGCTTTAAGTCAGCGTGCAGAGCGCTTTATTCGAGTGAATACTCTGAAAACCAACCGAGATGAATTACTCACCCACTTATCACAACAAGGCATTAAGGCCGAAGCGGTGAGTGAAGTCGAAAGCGCCATTCGCATTAAAAATAATGCAGCGCTATTTAATACCGATGCATTTCGTTTAGGTTGGTTTGAACAACAAGATGCTGGCTCACAAAGTATTGCTCCGATGTTAGATGTAGAGCCCGGCATGACAGTATTTGATACCTGCGCAGGAACCGGCGGTAAGACTTTACAGCTGGCCGCCTTAATGAAAGGTAAAGGTCGCCTAGTTGCCATGGATGTTGAACAATGGAAACTGGATAAGTTACAGCTAAGAGCCAAACGTGCCGGTGCCTTTAATATTGAAACTCGCTTGATTGAAAGCTCAAAGACCATTAAACGTCGTAAACTCAGCGCCGATCGCTTACTGCTGGATGTTCCTTGCTCAGGTATAGGTGTACTAAAACGCAAGCCTATGGCCAAATGGCACGACACCGCAGAGCGCCTTACCCACCTCACGGCCCTACAACAAGACATTTTGCAGCGTTATAGCCAATTACTTAAAGTCAGTGGCATTATGATCTACGCAACGTGCTCAATCTTACCGCAGGAGAACGCACAGCAAGTGGCCCGTTTTATAGCCAATAATCCGCAATTTTTATTACTCGAAGAGCAAACAATTAGCCCTTCCGAGTCAGGATTTGACGGCTTTTACTGGGCTAAATTAGTGCGTACCGATATCTAGTGGTTACTATTTCTCTTAGCCTATTAGAATGACTCCTGATAAACTAGTTAGCTATTCCCTCTAGCTATTACACCATGAACCAAGACGAATCACTTATTGAAACCCGAAAAGGGATATTTTTCGCCCTATCGGCTTATACCTTTTGGGGCGTTGCGCCGATTTACTTTAAAGCGCTGGATTCGGTTCCTGCGTATGAAATTCTGAGCCATCGCGTAATCTGGTCGAGCATCTTGCTGTTGTTTATCGTGCTATTGTTTGGCTATGGCAGGCGCTTTATTAGTGCTCTAAGCTCACCAAAAACCTTACTCTATTTAACATTAAGTGCCATTTTAATCGGTATTAATTGGTTTGTTTTTATTTGGTCCGTAGGCCAAGAGCGTATGTTAGAAGCCAGTCTAGGCTACTTTATCAATCCTCTTGTGAATGTATTTTTAGGCATGCTGTTTCTGCAAGAGCGGTTACGGAAGAATCAATATATTGCTGTATTGTTAGCGTTTATTGCTGTGTTGGTTCAATTGTTCCATTTTGGCTCTCTGCCTTGGATAGCATTAGTGCTGGCATTTAGCTTTGGCTGTTATGGACTGATCCGAAAAAAGGTTAAAGTAGACGCTATCACGGGGTTACTACTAGAAACCTTGGTCTTGTTACCCATTGCCTTTGCCTATTTGTTTTTCTTTGCGAATTCGGCTAGCTCAGAGTTTTCAAATAATAGCTTTACCCTCAATATATTATTGCTTTCTGCGGGTGCTATCACCACGATCCCGTTATTGTTTTTTGCGGGGGCTGCAACTCGACTAAAACTATCAACACTGGGCTTTTTCCAATACATAGGCCCTTCATTAATGTTTGCTCTTGCGGTCATCGTTTATAAAGAGCCTTTAAGTACCCCATCATTAATCACGTTTGGTTTTATTTGGGCTGCTTTGATAGTGTTTAGCTGGGATGGCTTAAAGCAACATCAAGACGGTAAAAAAAGAAAGATCGATCTAGTTCAATAGTGCTTACTTGGCTTGATTAGCTAACCAAATCAAGCCAGCCAATTTCTCTTCCTCAGTTACCTGAGCAAGCCAAGCTTTCACTAAGCTTGGTGCTTGTTCCTGACTGATAAACTGCAATAAAGCCATCGCATTTTCCGAGGTAATTGCTGAGCTGGCAGCGGTTAAGTCTGTGGCGGTTTGAGCCAGTGAAATAGCTGGATATTCGCCAAGCTCGTCAAACCACGGCTGTACCAGCTCAGGATTTGCTTTATGGTGGCGATAAAGAACTTGTGCAACCTGCATCATCACACTTTGCTCACTTAATGCGATTTGCTCGTTTAACCAAATATCCATGATTTCATGGAAGCCAAGCTGACCTTGCAATTTTTCTTTATTCTGATGAAAAGACGCAATAATTTGAGGCAAACGAGTCAAGTGCTCCACGTTTGGCTTAAGTCTATCTTGCGCATTTAACTCAAGCGCCTGATACCTCACTTTATCCATCGGCGCTTTAATTCTTGAACGTAATCCCGCAGCAAAATCCAATTCATTTTGACTAAATAAAAACGTAATTAGCTGCATTAATAGGGCCTTCCCCTGCTCATCCCCTTCTAGGTTTACCAGACTTATCCCTACGTTCAATAAGGCTTGCTCTTTACGCTGTACTTGAGCTAATGAAGGCCATTGTTTAGTTAGCAATAGCAACTCCATTTCCGCTTGCTGCAAAGGTTTTGCTAAGGCTTGTTGTTGCTTTTTCGCCAAGCTATAAAAGCCATTTTCAATTAAGGCTTTTGTGTAATAGAGCTGAAGTTGCTCGAGAGGAATTTGCCAGCCTTGGGAAAGCGCCTGCAAATCGGGTAAGTAACTCATTTGGCTAGCAACATCAAAATAAGCCGCCATGCAGGTTTGCTGTAACTGCTGATTAGCAGACTGGCTGAGCACCTGACTCACCGCTGCTAAGTGCTGATGTTTAGCTTCTGAGCTATTGCTTGCTGCAAGTAACTGATAGGCTTGGCATTGTAAATTTATATCTGAGCTTTCATCTAACCCTTGTTGTAATCGTGCAATAAAGTCATGGCTCAGTGTTGAGTTTCTTTTTATCGCCGGTGCCAAGGCTATCATAGGAGCCAGTTGCGCATAATCAGGAAGGGTTTCGATCAAGGACAAGGCTTGGCTAAGATAACTTGGCTCAGCTACCTGCCAAGGGCGCTCTGACAAACGATTATATTGCGCTTGAATAAGTCCTAAGTTGAGTTCATCAGCGACAAAAATACGCTGATAAACCTCTGTCCCCACAAACTGGCGTTTCAATTTGGATAGTTCGCTAAGTGCTTGACCATAATAATACGCCTGCTGCGAGTTATCTTGGCTCAACTCGGCCTGCTCAAGATTGACCATAGCTTGCGCTAAACGCTGGCTAGCGAAGTACTCAGGATCCAGAATTTTGATGGTAATAAAGATGGCGAATAAAAAAATCCCCCAACCAATTAGATACTTACCCATTATTAATCATTATTAGTCGGCGTAAATTTTACTGACTTTTGCGGCAAGCTAAAATCATCAGGTAATCCAGGAAAATATACCTTCAGCTCATCGACATTCTTCAAGGCGTTATTGTCAATAAATAGCCAGTCTTGATTTGGCTCTTTAAGGGCAAGTAAAAAACTTTGTGTATTAACCTTACCCTGCTCACTAGTTAACTCAAGTTGAGCATTGAGCACCACCAATTGCTTGGTATCAGATGTAAGGTAGTTGATTGGCTCTCCGACTGTAAGATTAGCAATCCGCACACCGCGTTCATTCAATAAACGAACCGCCTCATAAGCTATTTTGGCCGCCATGCTCGGGCCACCAATTTTAGCAATAATGGGCGGATAAGTGAGTGCGATGACGCCATCATAATCCTCACTCAAGGTCGCTTTCACCAGTTTGTCAGCTTGGTTTTTTACCTGCTCGCTCACGCTAGCAGGAATGTCCACAGACTTAACTTGCTCACTGGGTAAGCGACTCGCTTCTGCCTGAACATGGCTGAACACCGATAAAGTGACTAAAACAAGTAACATCACGGTTTTAAGCATTAAGTTCATCCTTTAACTTCAATATTTTTAAATGCGGTGCTGCTCAGCAGTCATGTATTGTATCAGTGGCATCAGCACTAAACGCCATGCTAATTCCACATCAGGATCACATTTAGGATCAAAAGCTCGTACCGTGCTAATTAGCGTTTCTAACCAAATATCATATAAATGCAGCGGTATGCCATGGCCTCGAGCACCATGAACTTCGGCATATTTTTTGATAGTTTCAGTTTCTATTCGCGAACTAGCAAAGTCCATGGCCATATAAAGTGAACGTTGCATCATCAATTTTTGCCGAGTCAGATCCACCTTAGCCAGAATTTGTTGTACCTCTGGCGATGAGCCGCTAAAAGATTGATAGAATTGGCTAAAGAAGGCATCACCCTGATCGCCGCGATACATGATCCGTTCATAACTATCATTGAAAATCTGATCATAGTTTTTCATTGCAACGACTCCACATAATACCTAATCATAAATTACTTCAATTACATACTAGCAAAACACTTAGCTATGCTAAAGCTTCCCAGCACTAGCTTGATGACTATTAACTTACTACTTCTTTATAAAATGGTAACCAGGGGAAGAGGTAGACCAAACCAGTTGCTCTTTATCTGTATATCCTGCAACTTGCTGGAAAAACTGGTTGATGCCAATTGCATAAGAAATTTTCAGATGGCTTGCCCCGCGAAAATCCAGCTCACACTCATGGGTTTCAGTGATACCAATAAATTGGTCTAAATTAGCAATGTAATTAAACACGATATCACAGCCTTGTTGCATCGTGAGCTGTTGCAAGGTAAGTGCTTTTAATAGCTTGGGCTGATAGTAAGCGCCGGTAAAATCAATTGGCTGAGGTGTGGTGTAGGTGTGCATACGGATAGAGCCATTAGGCTGGTCTATAAACTGTAAAATACGTTGTTGATATGGCAATACCCCCTTTTGGTTTTTTATCTGCTCGGTATAAAACCAACTGCCGTCCCCCCTTTGATGCCAAAAACGGCGCGCCAAATATTGTAGTGATTCAAAGTTGGGATCCGATTCGGCTTGATTAAGGTTCGTATATTCCCCCTCAAACCAAAGGCTCAATTTTTCGAGTTCACTAGAAAGAGCCCAAGCATAGTTGGGGAGCAGGATTAAAATGAAACCGACATTTTTAAGCATTTATCTTCCTTGGCAGTGTACAGCGTAAGACCTTGATTGAGGATCATTGAACTACTTTATCTGCCTGTAAAGCAGCTGTTCTTGAGGTACAATAGCGACAATATTAACGAATGGATAAACTATGGAAAAGGTATATTTAGGCTGGATTTTCATTGCCATAGGATTAATTGCACTTATTCCTGTTATGTACTTCATGTTCATTGCCATGAAGAGCAAACACTGGCCGAAGCGAATGGCGATGATCACATACAATAGCTTAGCGGTAAAGAAAGCCGGTTATTGGGAAGGGCGATCCTTAATTGGGGGCGACCTGCTCAAATATCGCTACAATATCGAGCGCGTTGATTATGAAAATAATCAAATCACAGCCGCAGATATGATTATGAAATTAATGGTGGCCAGTGATGAGCTACTAGCTCAATTTCCCGAAAAAGAAATGCTCGAGATCAGTTATAACCCGAACAAGCCTCAGCAATCGCTTCTCATTCCGGGCTTCACTAAATGGAACTTTATGCCACTTGTTACCATCAGCATTTTTATTGCGGTGGGCTATGCACTTATCACGGGTCTTATCTAGGAGAATAATTAATGGATGATATGAAGAGCTTTATTCCGGGTTACGGAAGTCAGTCAAATGTAGCCCGGCTACTCATGTTGATGTCACTATTTTTAGTCATAGTACCCGGCATTATCATCGCCAAAACAGCTCGCATACACTTTGGCGGCGAGGTCACTATGGCCAATGTGATCGAAGTGAATCAGGTAACGTTTGTCGATGAAGCCACGCAAGAATCATTTGTCGATAACATCCCCAAGGTTGAATTCACTGCTGCTAATGGCAAGCAATATCAAGTCGACCTGTTGCCTTACCTCGTGCCTCCTAAGGTTGGAGAACAGGTAGAAATTATTTATATCCCCTCAGATCCAAACATAGCATTGCCCAATGCCTTTGACCGCGGCCCACTCTACCTAAGCCTATTTTTCATCGCCATCGGTTTAGTCTTATTCTTACGCTCAGCAAAAATGATGAAACAGCGTTATTAATAGCTAAGCTTCAAACTAGCGGCAGTCGTCGCTAGTTTCTTCTAAAGATCCCTCTTCAATTCAACACCTCTTTCAGATAAGTTTCCCCCCATATACTTGAACAAAACAGAACTCGAAAGAAGCCTAGTGTCGGTTTGAACAGAAAGCTGCGCTCATTGTAGGACCAGAGCTTGCTAACATATCCGGTTATTCTGAAGGCGTAAAAAAACCTTACATTGCAATAAGGGCTTCTTCGATTGGGAGCATGATGAAGGTCGCTGTCTTAGATATGTTCGAGCAGCACAAGGCTCTCATTGTAGAACCGGAGCTTGCTCCGGGAATATGTTTGGGTTTTTCTGAAGATGTAAAAAAGCCCTTACATTGCTGTAAGGGCCTCTTCGAATGGGAGCATGATGAAAGTCGGTGTCCTTTGCTTTGTCTTCGGACGTA